>NZ_JANLIZ010000009.1:0-171479 GCF_024702055.1 Enterobacter sp. HG048 | reverse complement strand
GACGTCGGTATCGCGCAAATCCGTGCTGCCGGTCTTTGAGGAGCTGAACGGCCTGTTGTTCTATCCGGTGCAGTATGAAGGCGAAGAGATGTCGCCAAACGTCTTCTATACCGGCGCCGCACCGAATCAGCAGGCCATCCCGGCTGTGGAATACCTGATGAGCGAAGACGGCGGCGCGGCGAAGCGCTTCTTCCTGCTGGGCACGGACTATGTTTACCCGCGCACCACCAACAAGATCCTGCGCGCTTTCCTGCATTCGAAAGGGGTTGAGGATAAGGACATCGAGGAGGTTTACACCCCGTTCGGTCATAGCGACTACCAGACCATCGTCGCCAACATCAAGAAATTCTCTGCGGGCGGCAAAACCGCCGTGGTGTCGACCATCAACGGCGATTCCAACGTACCGTTCTACAAAGAGCTGGCTAACCAGGGCCTGAAGGCGACCGACGTGCCGGTGGTGGCGTTCTCCGTGGGCGAAGAAGAGCTGCGCGGGATCGACACCAAACCGCTGGTGGGTAACCTGGCCGCGTGGAACTACTTTGAATCCGTGGATAACCCGACCAACCAGGCCTTCGTCGCCGATTACAAAGCCTATGCGAAGGCGCACAAGCTGCCGAACGCCGACACCGTGGTGACCAACGACCCGATGGAAGCGACTTACGTGGGGATTCATATGTGGGCGCAGGCGGTGGAAAAAGCGGGCACGACCGACGTGGATAAAGTGCGTGCGGCGATGGCCGGTCAGTCCTTTAAGGCGCCGTCAGGCTTCACGCTCACCATGGATGCCACCAACCACCATCTGCATAAGCCGGTCATGATCGGCGAAATCGAAGGCAACGGTCAGTTCAACGTGGTGTGGCAGACGGAACAGCCGGTACGCGCCCAGCCGTGGAGCCCGTTCATCGCTGGAAACGATAAAAAGCCCGACCAGCCGATGAAAACCGTCAGCAACTAAGCCATCACCAGGGAGAAACGTCATGAACGCCATGCGCATGTTCATCGCTCTTGTATGGCTTTCCGGACTGCTGCCAGGGATGGCGCAGGCATCGGATGCCGATCGTTTTGTTGCCGCCAGCCGCAGCCAGCAGGCGGAGTTGCTGACGCAGTGGGCCGAAGCGCCGGACGCCGCGAGGCTGCCGCTGCTGCAGGCACTGCAAAAAGAAAATCTCTATACCGACGGCCAAAAGCACGCCTTTGCGCAGCGCAACGGTCAAATGGTCTCGCTCGGTGACGCTAAGTCGACCGAAGGGGCAGCCAAAGCCGTTCGTCTGACCAACCGGCTGCGGGTTCTGGCCGCCACGGCCATCGCTACACATCAGCTGGTGAGTGACAGTGTCACCGAAAGGCGGGCGGCAGCCCGTCAGCTTCAGCGGGATGCCCAGCCAGGAATGCTCGCTTTTCTGGAAAAGCGGATAAACGATGAAACGGACGCGGTGGCACGTCGGGCGCTTTTACTGGCGGTGGCGAATCTCCAGCTCTCCAGCCCGCAGGCAGAGGTGCGCCGCAAGGCCGTCGAATTATTAGGGCAGTCCGACGATCCGGACGTGGAGTCCAGACTTACCCCGTTTACCCAGGCGCAGACCGAGCCGGATGCCGGGGTTCGCGCCGCCGCGCAGGAGAGTCTGAGCCAGATCCAGCATCGACTGATGTGGGGCGATCTGCTGGGCCAGGCGTTTATGGGGCTGTCCCTTGGGTCGGTACTTCTGCTGGCCGCGCTGGGGCTGGCTATCACCTATGGCTTGCTGGGCGTCATCAATATGGCGCACGGCGAGATGCTGATGCTGGGGGCGTATGCCACCTGGATGGTGCAGCAGGCGATGGCCGGGCTTGCACCCCAGTGGCTGGCGCTCTATCCCGTTATCGCCTTGCCGGTCGCGTTCTGCCTGACGGCGGGCATTGGAATGGTGCTGGAGCGCACCGTGATCCGCCATCTGTACGGTCGTCCGCTGGAAACGCTGCTGGCAACGTGGGGCATCAGCCTGATGCTCATCCAGCTGGTGCGCATGACCTTTGGCGCCCAGAACCTGGAGGTCGCCAACCCGGCATGGCTCTCCGGCGGGGTGCAGGTTTTTGCCAACCTGACGCTGCCGTGGAACCGCATCGTGGTGCTGGGCTTCGTGCTGCTGGTGCTGTTCTTTACCTGGCTCATTCTGAATAAAACCCGTTTGGGTCTAAACGTGCGCGCGGTGACGCAGAACCGCAGCATGGCCGCCTGCTGCGGGGTACCGACAGGCCGCGTCGATATGCTGGCATTTGGGCTTGGTTCAGGGATTGCCGGGTTAGGCGGCGTGGCGCTATCCCAGCTCGGTAACGTCGGCCCGGAGCTGGGACAGGGCTACATCATTGACTCCTTCCTCGTGGTGGTGCTCGGAGGCGTAGGCCAGCTGGCAGGCAGCGTGGCCGCGGCGTTTGGTCTGGGCATTTTCAATAAAATTCTGGAACCGCAGATGGGGGCGGTGCTGGGCAAGATCGTGATTCTGGTGGCGATCGTGCTGTTTATTCAAAAACGCCCTCAGGGGCTGTTTGCGCTGAAAGGGAGGGTGATTGACTGATGAGCCAGCCGCTGACCTTAACGCTGGCGCGCAAAGCGCCGCGCACAACGCAGATTGCAGGCAGCCTGCTGGTGGTGTGTCTGCTGATATTACCGTTTTTCGCCTTACTGCCTGCGACGCATCCGCTGGCGCTGTCGACCTGGATGCTGACGCTGACTGGCAAGATCCTCTGCTATGCCATCGTTGCGGTGGCGCTGGATCTGGTGTGGGGCTACGCCGGGATGCTCTCTCTCGGGCACGGCATCTTCTTCGCCCTGGGCGGCTACGCGATGGGGATGTACCTGATGCGTCAGGCCGCGGGTGACGGTCTTCCCGCGTTTATGTCGTTTCTCTCCTGGAGCGAACTGCCGTGGTTCTGGTGGGGAACCCAGCATTTTGCCTGGGCGCTGGTGCTGATTGTGATGGTGCCGGGGCTGCTGGCGCTGGTGTTCGGCTGGTTCGCCTTCCGCTCAAAGATCAAAGGGGTCTACTTCTCGATTATGACCCAGGCGCTGACCTATGCCGGGATGCTGCTGTTCTTTCGCAACGAAACCGGTTTTGGCGGCAATAACGGCTTTACCGGCTTCACCACGCTGCTCGGGTTTTCGGTAACGGAAACGACCACCCGCATCGCGCTGTTTCTGGCGACCGTGCTGTTGCTGATTCTGGCGTTGGGCACCGGATTTGCCCTGGCGAAGAGCAAGTTTGGTCGCATCCTGACCGCCGTTCGCGACGCCGAAAACCGCCTGACGTTTTGCGGCTACGATCCGCGCGGGTTCAAGCTGCTGGTATGGACGCTCTCCGCCGTGCTGTGCGGCCTGGCGGGGGCGCTGTACGTCCCGCAGGTGGGCATTATTAACCCCGGTGAAATGTCGCCGACCAACTCGATTGAAGCCGCGATCTGGGTGGCGCTGGGAGGGCGCGGCACGCTGGTCGGGCCGGTGATTGGCGCGGCACTGGTGAACGGGGCGAAGAGCTTCTTCACCGTCGCGATGCCGGAATACTGGCAGCTGTTCCTGGGGCTGATTTTCATCGCCGTCACGCTGTTTTTACCGCGCGGCGTCTACGGTCTGTTTCGAAAGGGAGAGAAATAATGCAGCCAGCCGAAGAGTTATTCACCCGTCAGTTGCCGGGCGATCGTTACCGTGAACAGACCGACCCGGTGCTTCAGCTTGAGGCCATTAACGTCAATTTTGACGGGTTTCAGGCCCTGACCGATCTCTCGCTGAATATCGGCGTGGGCGAGTTGCGCTGCGTGATTGGCCCCAACGGCGCCGGTAAAACCACGCTGATGGACGTTATTACAGGCAAAACGCGGCCAAAGAGCGGCAGGGCGATTTACGATCAGTCTATCGACCTGACCGCGCTGGAGCCTGCGGCCATTGCCCGCCAGGGGATCGGGCGTAAATTCCAGAAGCCCACGGTCTTTGAAGCGCTGACCGTGTGGGAAAATCTCGAAATCGCAATGAAAACCGATAAATCCGTCTGGGCGAGCCTGCGGGCGAAACTCAACGGCGAGCAGCGCGACCGCATTGATGAGATGCTGGTTTTGCTGCGCCTCAGCAGCGAGCGCGACCGCCGCGCCGGGCTGCTTTCGCACGGGCAAAAACAGTTTCTGGAAATCGGTATGCTGCTGGTGCAGGACCCGCATCTGCTGCTGCTGGACGAACCGGCCGCCGGGATGACCGACGCGGAAACGGAATACACCGCCGAGCTGTTCAAAACGCTGGCGGGTAAGCACTCCCTGATGGTGGTGGAGCACGATATGGGCTTTGTTGAGACTATCGCCGACCACGTCACGGTGCTGCATCAGGGACGCGTGCTGGCGGAAGGTTCGCTTCGCGAGGTGCAGGCCAACGAGCAGGTGATTGAGGTCTATCTCGGACGCTGAGGAGCGATGATGTTACAGGTTAACGAACTGAATCAGTATTACGGCGGCAGCCATATCCTGCGCGGCGTGAGTTTTGAGGCCGTCACCGGAGAGGTCACCTGCCTGCTGGGGCGCAACGGCGTCGGGAAAACCACGCTGCTGAAGTGTCTGATGGGGCTGATCCCGGCGAAAACCGGGGAGGTCATCTGGCAGGGTAAAAAGATCACCCACAGCAGGCCGCACCAGCGGGTGCAGTCTGGCGTGGCTTACGTCCCGCAGGGCCGCGAGATTTTCCCGCGCCTGACCGTGGAAGAGAACCTTCTGCTCGGGCTGTCGCGTTTTTCCGCCCGCGAGGCGAAGCAGGTACCGGATGAGATCTGGCAGCTGTTTCCGGTGCTCAAAGAGATGAAGCATCGCCGCGGGGGCGATCTCTCCGGTGGACAGCAGCAGCAGCTGGCGATTGGTCGCGCGCTGGCGAGCCGTCCGCAGCTGTTGATTCTGGATGAGCCGACGGAAGGCATACAGCCGTCCGTCATTAAAGAGATCGGCCATGTGATCCGCACCCTGGCGAACAGAGGCGACATGGCGATCCTGCTGGTGGAGCAGTTTTACGATTTTGCCGCCGAGCTGGCCGACAGCTATCTGCTGATGTCGCGCGGCTCCATCATTCAGCGCGGGAGGGGTGAAAATATGGAGCAGGAGGGCGTACGCGGCCTGGTTGCGATCTGAAATGTTATAATATAACATCCTCATTCTTATAAAACGGAATGAGGACGTTACTTTGGCTGCACATATTGGGAAATTTGCCATGACTCTGGGGGCGCTGCTGGTCAGCGGCCACCTGTTTGCACACTCGCACGGCCACCAGATGACCGAAGCGGAACAGAAAGCGGCGAACGGCGTGTTTGAGGATAAAGACGTCAAGGACAGGCAGCTGTCTGACTGGGACGGAACCTGGCAGTCGGTCTATCCGTTCCTGTTGGATGGCTCGCTGGATCCGGTCTTTAAGCAGAAGGCCCAGAAGGATAAAAGCAAATCCTTTGACGAGGTGAAAGCGTACTACCGCACGGGTTATGCGACGGACGTGGATGCCATCGGCATCGAAAATAACGTGATGGAATTTCATAAAGGCAAAATGGTCAGCCGCTGTCATTATGATTACAGCGGTTATAAAATACTGACCTACGTATCGGGCAAAAAAGGCGTTCGCTATCTGTTTGAATGTAAGGATGCCGGCAGCAAGGCGCCGAAGTTTGTTCAGTTCAGCGACCACACCATCGCCCCGAAGGCCTCTTCGCACTTCCACATTTTCATGGGCAACACCTCCCACGAGGCGCTGCTGAAAGAGATGGATAACTGGCCGACCTATTATCCAAATGAGATGTACAAAGAGCAGGTGGTAGAGGAAATGCTGCACCACTGATGCTTTATTGCCGGGTGGCGGCTACGCCTCACCCGGCCTGGAAACGCTACGCCACCTTCGGTGACTCGCACCACGCCTTCACGCTCATCCCACGCAAAATCATCAGCCACGCAATGACGATGGCGACCATCATGATGACAAATAACGACCAGTGCGGCAGGTTGGTCAGAATAATACCGGTGATCATCGGGTTTGCCGCCGCGCCGAGCCAGCCCAGCGCCTGAGCGGAGAAATAGCTCGCTTTCATCCCCGGCGGGGCAATGTTGTCGATCAACATGTATTCGCCCGGTGCATAGATAATCTCACCCAGGGTAAAGATGGCGGCAGCGATGCCCCAGTAAACCAGGTTTTCCCCGGAGAGCATAAAGCCACCCAGTCCCACGATAAAAAACAGGGTGGCGAGGGTCATCAGCGGGCGAATATTGCTGGCAGAGATCTTGCGGCCCAGCGCATATTGCAGCGTCACCACCACGGCGGCGTTGACGGGCAATACTACGGCGACCACCTTTTCGGCGAAATTACTGTCTGCATGCGCGGCCAGAACGTATTGCGAAATGCAGGTCGCGAACGATCCGCCGACGTATGACGCGAGCAGGCCAGAGAGCGTATACCAGAACAGCGCGCGGTCTTTCAGCAGCACCGACGGCTGCCAGGGCATCTTCTCCTCGGCGGTATCCAGCGCAACGCTTTTCTGCACGAAGAAATGGATGAATCCGAGCGGCAGCGCGGCGCAGAAGGCCGCCAGCCAGAACGGCAGTTGCAGGCTGTACATCACCAGCAGGGTGCCAATCGGCGGCCCGATCGTCCAGCCAATGTTCAGGAAGCTGTAGTTAAGCGAGAAGACGCGCGCTTTCTGGCTTGCGGTAAGCACGTCGGAGAACCAGGCCTTCAGCACCGTCGAAAAGACGGAATAGGCGCAGTTGATCAGCGCAAAGAACAGCACCACCAGCGTGACGTTATCCACCAGCGGGATCGCGACAAAACCGGCGATAAAGGCCACGATCGCGATCAGCATGTAGCGCTTTTTATCAAACTTATCGGCAAGAATGCCAAATCCCAGGCTGAACACCACGCCGATAGTCAGCGCAATCGTCAGGGCATAACCAATATTCTCGACGCTCATGCTGTAGACGCGCGTGAGATAAATGGTCATGAACGGCAGCGTTGCCCCCCGACCGATGGTTAATAACAATGACGACGCCAGCAGCGCTGCGGTTGAGCGCCTGAGAGATGGTTTCATATTCCTGCCCGACAATTGCTTATGCTTTTTATGTTGTGTCCTAAAAGGAGTATCACGACATAAGGGGCTTGTATAGCGCCCAATTTATCCGTAAGTGCTTCGCCTGACTGCCAGAATTAATGATCTTCTCGCCGCGCGCTTTTTTCTGTTACCTTGAAGTGTTAACAAATAATTAATAATTCAGGGGCAGGGTATGACGCGTAAAGACGGGCTGCTGGCGTTGCTGGTGGTCGTAGTATGGGGACTCAATTTTGTGGTCATCAAGCTGGGGTTGCACAACATGCCGCCGCTGATGCTGGCCGGTTTGCGTTTTTTGCTGGTCGCCTTCCCGGCGCTCTTTTTCGTCGCCCGTCCGAAGATCCCGCTAAAGCTGCTGCTGGGCTATGGCCTGACCATCAGCTTTGGCCAGTTCGCCTTTCTCTTCTGCGCCATCAAGTTCGGGATGCCGGCCGGTCTGGCCTCGCTGGTGCTGCAGGCGCAGGCGTTCTTTACCATTATTCTCGGCGCCTTCGTGTTTGGCGAACGATTACAGGGCAAACAGCTGGCGGGCATTACGCTGGCGGTGTTTGGCGTTCTGGTGCTCATTGAAGCCAGCCTGAATGGTCAGCATGTGGCACTGCTCGGCTTTATGCTGACGCTGGCGGCGGGGCTGAGCTGGGCATGCGGGAATATCTTCAACAAGCTGATTATGCAGCACGAGGCGCGCCCGCAGGTGATGTCTCTGGTGGTCTGGAGCGCGCTGATCCCGATAATCCCATTTATGGTGGCGTCGTTTATTCTTGATGGTCCAGATGTGATGCTGAACAGCCTGGTTGAGATCGACCTGACCACGATCCTTTCTCTTGTCTATCTGGCCTTTGTCGCTACCATTGTGGGCTACGGGATTTGGGGATCGCTGCTGGGGCGTTATGAAACCTGGCGCGTGGCGCCGTTATCCCTGCTCGTGCCGGTGGTGGGGCTTGCCAGTGCGGCACTCTTGCTGGATGAAACGCTGAGCGCGCTGCAGCTGTTTGGCGCCGTGCTGATCATGGCCGGGCTGTACATTAACGTGTTTGGTCTGCGGGTTCGTCGGGCGACGCGGGTAAGCGAAAAGGCATAAAAAAGCCCCGCGTCTGCGGGGCAAAAACGAATCAGAGGCCGTGCTGATTATAATAAGGCACGCCTAATTCGTCGGATTTGTCGCTACCAGCACCCATATGGTTGAAATCATAAGGCGACTGGTCATGTGCTGACGGCAAAATCATCGTATCAGGATTATTTTGCTGCGTTGCACGAGGGGTTTGCTCCGCGAAGGTCTGGCTGGAGAAGAGCACCAGCAAGGCGAGGGCGGCGGAGGCGGTAACTTTCATGATTTCCTCGGTTACGTCTTTACAGGCGATGATTAACTACAGTGTTTTAACGGATACAGGTATCGGGATTCGCCCGGCACGCTGGTGATTCGGTACTTATGAGGCGGCACGTCAAAATAGTTCTTGAAGGTACGCGTCAGGGTTTGTTGCGATTCAAATCCGTAACGCTCCGCCAGATAAAGGATCGGCTCATTGCTTTCTTTCAGTTTCTGGGCAATTTCCGTCAGCTTGCGGCTGCGAATGTATTGACCTAATGAATGACCGGTCTCTTTTTTGAACATCCGTTGCAGGTGCCATTTGGAGTAACCTGAACGCTCTGACACTTTTTCAAGGGAGAGCGGCGATTCCAGGTTATCTTCGATCCAGTCCAAAATGCTATGAATGGTGATAGCGTCAGTATTGCGTCTGGACATCGTCATACCTCTTTTTCTGTTTACGGCAGGATTTTCTTCAGCAAAAGCTCAAGGGTTGCCACTTCATCTGCCGTTAAGTTTTTTGTTAGTTCCTGATGCAGTGTTTGTCCTACTAATTGATGACATTGCTCGCACATGTCAGCGCCATCGCTGGTCAGCTTCACCAGTACGCCGCGTTTGTCATTCGGGTTAGGGCTTCGTTCTATCCATCCTTTGCAGACGAGACGATCGAGCATGCGGGTTAACGCACCCAGATCGACAGAGAGCACCTTTTTCAGCTCAACCGGCGTGATACACACTTCGCAGCGAATGGAACACAGCACTTTGAACTGTGTTGCGGTGATATCCAGCGGTGACAGGTAGTCGTTGAGCAGGCGATCTTTTTTCTGATTGACCATATGAATAAGACGACCCAGCGGAACAACGTCGTTAAAGATATCACTGGTGCTTTTCACAATGGTTGCCCTGGCAAGTAGTTAGTCACGGCAGATATTATTGCTCAGGCAAGTATAAGTCAACTGAATGAGTCAGCCGATGCCACGAATTGCTAAAACGTTTCATGAACTTTTTTTGAGGTCTTTCAAATCATATAGATAACTGTCAGTTATCATTCCGGGAGGGAAATAATCCTTACATTGTGACCATGGCTGAATGTCACACTTTCACCCTATAATTGCTGGGTTAAATATGGATAAGGACGACAACGCACTATGTTGGATTTAATAAAAGCAATCAGCCTTGGGCTGGTGGTCTTGCTGCCGTTGGCAAACCCGTTAACGACGGTGGCGCTGTTCCTCGGGCTGGCAGGGAATATGAACAGCGCCGAGCGCAACCATCAGTCGATGATGGCCTCCGTGTATGTGTTTGCCATCATGATGGTGGCTTACTACGCCGGACAGGTGGTGATGAACACCTTCGGGATCTCCATTCCCGGCCTGCGTATCGCCGGGGGGCTGATTGTGGCCTTTATTGGTTTCCGCATGCTGTTCCCGGCGCAAAAAGCGCATGAGTCGCCGGAGGCCACGCACAAGTCCGAAGAGCTGGAAACCGAACCGAGTGCGAATATCGCCTTTGTGCCGATTGCCATGCCGAGCACGGCGGGGCCGGGTACCATCGCGATGATCATCAGCTCCGCCTCAACGGTGCGGGACAGCGCGACCTTCCCGGACTGGGTGCTGACGGTTGCGCCGCCGCTCATTTTTGCGATTATCGGGGTTATCGTGTGGGCGTCGCTGCGCAGCTCCGGCGCCATCATGCGCTGGGTAGGCAAGGGCGGTATCGAGGCGATTTCCCGTCTGATGGGCTTCTTACTGGTCTGTATGGGCGTGCAGTTTATTATTAACGGCGTGCTGGAAATTATTAAGACCTACCATTAAGTCATTACCGGGTGGCGTTGCGCCACCCGTCACAAATAACCCTCACCCGTGCTGACCCTGTTCCTCCAGCGCCACCGGCCATTTACGGAAGATGAGCACCGACCAGACCAGCGCCACCAGCGCCGGAATGGCGCCGAGATAGCCAATCGCCGACATCGATACGTGCAGTATTACCTGATTTCCCACCAGCGCGCCCGCGCCAATCCCCAGATTGAAAATCCCTGAGAACAGCGACATGGCGACGTCCGTTGCATCCGGTGCCAGGGCCAAAACTTTCACCTGCATACCCAGACCAATAATCATAATCGCCACGCCCCAGAACAGGCTGAGGATCGCCAGATGGCTTTCGCTGCCTGCGGCAGGCATCAGCAGCAGCAGGCAGGCCAGCAGCAGACCGATAGCGCTGCTCACCAGCGTCGAGGCGTGCCGGTTACCCAGCTTACCGAACAGCACGCTGCCAATAATGCCCGCTCCGCCGAGGATCAACAGTAAGACGGTGGCAAAGTTGGCGCTAAAGCCCGCTACCACCTGAACAAACGGTTCGATGTAGCTATAGGCCGTGTAATGGGCCGTCACCACGATCGCAGTCAGCAGGTAGATACTCAGCAGCGCCGGGCGACGCATCAGCAGCGGCAGGCTTTTCAGCGAGCCGGAATGTTCGCTCGGCAGCGCGGGCAGCAGCTTAATCAGGCACACCAGCGTAACCAGCGCGCCCATGCCGATGGCGAAGAAGGTCGTGCGCCAGCCGAAGTATTGCCCCACGATGCGGCCAATCGGCAGACCCAGCACCATCGCCAGCGCGGTACCGGTAGCAATCAGGCTCAGCGCCTGTGCGCGTTTCCCCGCCGGTGCGAGTCGAATAGCCAGCGATGCGGTGATCGACCAGAACACCGCATGGGCAAAGGCAATGCCGATGCGGCTAATAACCAGCACCGTAAAATTCCACGCCATAAACGACAGGACATGGCTGGCGATGAACAGCACAAACAGACCGATCAGCAGCCTGCGCCGCTCCATCTGGCTGGTTAAAAGCATAAACGGCAGGGACATCAGCGCGACTACCCAGGCGTAGATGGTCAACATAATGCCCACCTGAGCCGTTTCCATCTGGAAACTTTCAGCGATGTCAGACAACAGCCCAACCGGAACAAATTCTGTGGTGTTAAAAATAAACGCGGCAATGGCCAGCGTGACCACGCGTAGCCACGCAACCCTGCGGGAAACTGTATTCGTTGTCATAGGGATGTCGGAGATTCGTTGCTGAAAAGAAGAGGAGACGATCTTAAAACGTTGAACGGCGAAAACTCAACCATTATGTGACGCAGATCTCAATATTTACCTTATGAAAGCGGTAGCCGGGAACGCTGTTTTCATTGAATATAAAAGAACAACACAATAAAAACAGGCGGTAAGACAATGCAGGAGATTGATTTTTATCTGGTAGATGCGTTCAGCGATACCTCGTTTGGCGGAAATCCGGCCGCCGTTTGCCCGCTTAAGGAATGGTTACCCGATGCGACCTTACTGAAAATGGCGCAGCAGCATAATCAGTCGGAAACGGCTTTTTTCGTCTGCAGTAAAGGGGGCATTGAGCTACGCTGGTTTACCACGCTTACCGAAGTCAATCTCTGCGGCCACGCTACGCTGGCGGCCGCGCACGTGCTGTTTACCGAGCTGGATTACCCGGATTCGCGGATCCACTTTGACACCGCCTCTGGCCGCCTGACGGTAACCCGGGAGGGGGAGTGGATGACGCTGGACTTCCCGGCATCACCAACCTATCAGGAGACGCCCCCGCCGGAGATGCTCTCGGCGCTGGGTATCAGCCGCTACGTCGAAGCCCGTAAAGGGCACGCCTGGCTGATCGTTCTGGACAATCGCCAGCAGGTTGAAGCGCTTGCGCCGCGCTTCTCGGCGATGACGCCAGGCGAGCATAAGGTGAGCGTTACGGCACGCGGAGAGGGGGAATATGATTTTGTCAGCCGCTTTTTCTCACCGGGCGTTTCCGTCCCGGAAGACCCGGTCACCGGCTCCGCACATACCATGCTGATCCCGTACTGGAGCGAAAAGCTGGGCAAAACCACGATGTTTGCCCGTCAGGTTTCCGCGCGCGGCGGCGATATACGCTGTGAGCTGAAAGGTTCGCGCGTGCTGATGAGCGGGCAGGCCGCGCTTTATCTGAAAGGCACAGTTTTTCTGCGCTAAAAACCCATAACAAGAGAGGAAGAGACAATGCAGGAAATTGATTTTTATCTGGTGGATGCCTTCAGCGATAAAACCTTTGGCGGCAACGCCGCAGCGGTATGTCCTCTGGAAGAGTGGCTGCCGGACGAAACGCTGCTCAAAATGGCGCAGCAGCATAACCAGTCAGAGACCGCCTTTTTCGTGCGCACCGACGGCGGGTTTGAGCTGCGCTGGTTCACCACGCTGGATGAAATTAACCTGTGCGGTCACGCCACGCTTGCCGCATCGCACGTCATTTTCGAATACCTTGATTATCCGCATACCGAAATCACCTTCACCACCCGCTTCGTGGGCGAGCTGACCGTCAAGCGCAGCGGCGACTGGCTGACGCTGAACTTCCCGGCGTGGTCAACGGAGGTTGTCGAGAACCCACCTGCGCTGCTGTTTAGCGCGCTGGGCATCACGGAGGCAAAAGAGGTGCGCGTCGGACGCGATTACATGGTGGTGCTGGAGAGCCAGCAGCAGGTTGAAGCGTTAACGCCGGATATTGGGGCCATGCTTCCGCTGGATAAAATGGTCTGCGTGACGGCGCCGGGAGAAGAATATGACTTCGTCAGCCGCTTCTTCTGCCCGGGCGAAGGGGTGCCGGAAGATCCGGTCACCGGATCCGCCCACAGCATGCTGATCCCTTACTGGAGCGAAAAGCTGGGCAAAACGTCACTCATTGCCCGCCAGGTGTCATACCGTGGCGGGGATTTGCGCTGCGAGCTGAAGGGCGACCGAGTGCTGATTGGCGGCCAGGCTACGCTGTACCTGAAAGGGCGAATCTTCCTGCGCTAGGTGAGTGACGCGCTATAAGTTAATACTATGAACCACCCCGGCAGGCCTGAGCTATGTTGATATAAAAACAGCAAGGAGCCTGCCATGTATTCCATTACCTCTGAATCTGCACGTCATCCGGACATTCTCACGCTGATCGCGGCGCTTGACCGCTACCAGAGCGAACTCTATCCCGCCGAAAGCAATCATCTTCTCGACCTGTCCGCGCTGCCGGAAGCCTCGCTGATCCTGATGGTCATTCGTGACCAGCAGCTGCACGCCGTAGGCTGCGGGGCCATCGTGCTCAACGGCGACGGAACGGGGGAGATGAAGCGGGTCTATATCGATCCGGCCCATCGCGGGCAGCATCTGGGTGAAACGCTGCTGGCCGCCCTGGAAGATGAGGCCCTGAGCCGTCATTGCCACACGGTAAGGCTGGAGACGGGCATCAAACAGCGCGCCGCGGTTCGCCTGTACGAGCAGTGCGGATATGATTTGCGGCCGGCGTTTGCCCCGTACGCTGACGATCCGCTCAGCCTGTTTATGGAGAAGGCGCTGGTTGAAGACGTTCGTTTAGCAGCGCTATAAAGGCTTCCAGCTGGCGGGTCATCGCTCCGCGCCGCCACACCAGCCAGGTTGTAAGCCAGCGCCAGTTTTCCGCCAGCGGCCAGGCTTCAACCTGATGATGTCCCGGCATACTCTCCAGCATCGAGCGCGGCATCAGCGCGATGCCCGCGCCCGCAATGACGCAGGCGAGCATGCCGTGGTAGGACTCCATCTCATGAATGCGGCCGGGCGTGGCTCTGTCCGCATGAAACCAGCTTTCCAGATGTCGACGGTACGAGCAATTCGCGCGAAAGGCGTAAACGTCGCTACCGCTAACCTGCGTGGCGCGGGCGACCTCCGCGTGCCCGGCAGGCGTGACCAGCATCATCTCTTCCCGGTAGACCGGCATGCCCTCCAGCTCCGGGTGCGACAGCGGCCCGTCGACAAAGGCGGCGCTTAAGGTTCCCTCCAGTACGCCATCAATCATCGTCCCGGAAGGCCCGGTAGAAAGGGCAAACTGAATGCGCGGATAGCGCTGGTTAAACTGCGCCAGCGTTTCGGGAATGCGCACTGCGGCGGTGCTTTCCAGCGCGCCGAGGGCAAATAACCCCTGCGGCTCATCACCCGCGACGACCATGCGCGCTTCATCCACCAGGGCGAGGATCTGCCTGCTGTAGCGCAGGAAGTTATGCCCGGCTGGAGATAAGCGCAAACGCTGGTTCTCACGAATAAACAGCTCAACGCCAAGATCGGCTTCCAGCTGGCGGATGCGGGTCGTCAGGTTGGACGGCACGCGATGCACCTTCTGCGCCGCCTGGGTGATGCTGCCCGTCAGCGCGACGGCGTTAAACATTTCAAGCTGGGTTAAGTCCATAGCATTCTCGTTTCGTGAATAAGGTGGTTAGTATTATTCATTTTTAAGAAATAGCAGAGTGAGCCACAATGAATCAACCGAAATGCGTGGAGAACATCATGAAATATTCATCTGCTACACATGCCCTGTCCGTTAACCCGGCAACGGGGGAAACTCTCGGCGCCGTTGCCTGGGCGACGCCGGAAGAGGTTGAACGCGCGATTGCTCAGTCTGACGCGGGGTATCGCCAGTGGCGACGTGAAAGCGTGGCCCACCGGGCGCAGAAGCTGCGGGATCTCGGGGCAGCGCTGCGAAACCGCGCAGAAGAGATGGCGCAGACCATCTCCCGTGAAATGGGGAAACCCATCCTGCAGGCGCGGGCGGAAGTGGCAAAATCCGCCGGTCTGTGCGACTGGTATGCCGAGCACGGTCCGGCGATGCTGCGTGCGGAGCCTACGCTTGTGGAAAACCACAACGCGGTCATTGAATACCGTCCGCTGGGGCCGATTCTCGCGGTGATGCCCTGGAACTTTCCGCTCTGGCAGGTGCTGCGCGGCGCGGTACCGATTCTGCTGGCAGGTAACAGCTATCTGCTTAAGCATGCGCCAAACGTGCTCGGCTCTGCGGAGCTGATTGCGCAGATCTTTGCGGATGCCGGTTTCCCTGAAGGCGTATTCGGCTGGGTGAACGCCACTAATGACGGCGTAAGCCAGGCGATTAACGATCGCCGTATTGCGGCGGTGACCGTCACCGGCAGCGTGCGTGCCGGTGCGGCCATTGGCGCGCAGGCAGGAGCCGCGCTGAAAAAATGCGTGCTTGAGCTGGGTGGCTCCGACCCGTTCATCGTCCTAAACGATGCCGACCTGGATCTTGCCGTGAAGGCGGCGGTGGCGGGGCGCTACCAGAATACCGGGCAGGTGTGCGCGGCAGCCAAACGCTTCATTGTGGAAGAGGGTATTGCGGATACCTTTACCCGCCGCTTCGTCGACGCCGTCGCCGCGTTAAAGATGGGCGCGCCGGAAGCAGAAGAGAACTACCTGGGCCCGATGGCGCGTTATGACCTGCGCGATGAACTGCATCAGCAGGTGCAGGCCACCCTGGCCGAAGGGGCAACGCTGCTGCTGGGCGGAGAGAAAATCAGCGGAGAGGGCAATTACTACGCGCCAACCGTGCTGACCAACGTTACCCCGTCGATGACGGCGTTCCGCCAGGAACTGTTTGGTCCGGTCGCGGCCGTTACGGTAGCAACAGACGCGGAGCACGCCCTGACGCTTGCCAACGATAGCGACTTTGGCCTGTCCGCTACCGTCTTTACCGCTGACGCAGCGCTTGCGGATAAATTCTCCCGCGAACTGGAATGCGGCGGCGTGTTTATCAACGGCTTTAGCGCCAGCGACGCGCGCGTAGCCTTCGGCGGCGTGAAGAAAAGCGGCTTTGGACGCGAACTTTCCCGCTTTGGTTTGCACGAGTTCTGTAACGTGCAGACGGTGTGGAAGGATCGCGTGTAGTTTTTCACCCGGCGGCACCCGCCAGTGATTTCGGCCCTCATCACGAGGGCCGTTGTCATTTATCTGCAATGGTTCTGTCATTTTCATTTCGTAGACTCGCACGCGTCTAACGTATTGTTAATGAAGATAATCATGAACCTAACGCAAATTTTTCGCCGTATTGCGCAGCGTCTCACTCCTCGTCACTTTGGCCTGCTGACGGGTATCTTTTGTATTATTGGCCTTTTCTCCGCGCTGCAGCTCTCCTCCTCATTCCTGCTTAACGCCTCCCTGAACGACGCCCAGCGCAACGAGCAGCAAAACCTGCTGGCCTGGCAGCAGCAGAGCAAGCTGGATCTGGCTCGTGTTTCCCTGCTGGCGGCAAGCGATCTGCTTAACCGCTCCGGCGTCTGGTTTATGCAGGATAAAGAGACCGGATCCGACGGGAGCTGGCATAGCCTGATGGACGATGCGCAAAAGGCGCTGGCGGTTTCTCAGCAGGCATGGAAGGCCTGGCTGGCGCTGAATCCGCCGAAAGACGACGCCCTGGTGAACAGCTATCAGCTTTTTTACGGCGCGATCAACGAGCAGGCTGAAGGTTTGATTAAGACCAACACCATCGACGCGTTTTTTGCCGTACCGGCTCAGGCGTTTCAGTCTGATTTTAACGACAACTATGCGCGCTATCAGCAGGCAAGCGAGAAGCAGGCCATGCAGGGGCGCCAGAGCTTAATGGCGCAGCTCTCCGGCCTGCAAACGTTGTTCCTGTTTGCGCCGGTGCTGTTGCTCGCCATCGCGGTTGTCGTCTGGTTCGGCATGTCCAGATGGGTGATTACGCCGCTGCGTCGGTTGATCGCGCATATTAACCGGCTGGCGGCAGGGGATCTCTCCGGCACGCCGCCGAACGTCATGCGCTTCAACCGGGAAATAGGGGAGCTTAGCGACAGTATTGCGACGATGCAGCACGGTCTGCAGCAGCTGGTGACGCAGGTCAGCCATGCCACCGCAACGATGGTGGAGAACATTGATTCACTTGCGCAGGGTAACCAGAAGCTGTATCAGCAGTCAGCGCGCCAGGCAAAAGAGCTTGAGGATGTGACGGCGCATATTGCGGCGCTGGAAAGCCATGTGGAAGGGAATACCGGCTATGCCAGGCTCGCCAGCTCGCGTGCCGATGAGGCGCGTCAGGCGGCCGTGGGCGGCGATCGAATGATGTCTACCGTGAATGCGTCCATGCAGGCGATCGTTGACCGATCTTCTGAGATGCGCGGGATCGTGGCGATGATCGACAGCGTGGCGTTTCAGACCAACATCCTGGCGCTGAACGCGGCCATCGAGGCGGCTCATGCCGGAAACCAGGGGCGCGGCTTTGCCGTCGTCGCCCGGGAGGTCGGTCTTTTGGCCAGAAAGAGCAGCCACTCGACGCAGACCATTCAGGAGCTGATCAACCGCTCGCTGCAGGGCATTGAAGACGGTTCCCGCGCCGTTAACCTGATGGAAGAAAATTTGCAGCAGGTCACCGGTCTGGTGGGCAATTTAAGCAGTTTGCTTAATGATATCTCAACCGCCACGCTCAGCCAGGGAGACAGTATTCACCAGATGACGCGCCAGCTTCAGGCGCTGAATCAGGTCTCCCGTCAGACGGACCTGCTGGTCTCAGACGCCTCGGATGCCTCAGAGCGGCTGCAAAAGCAATCCGATCTTTTATTGCAGGCCGTTTCGCGTTTTCGTCTTAGCGCCTGACGCAATACATAAGCCTCTGTTATACTCGCAGCCCGTTTTAGCCTGAGGGCAAGGAGCAAAGTGTGGCTGCGGTCATCCATAATGAGATGTTGGACGAGATTCTGGCGCAGGTTCGTCCGTTAATTGGAAAGGGGAAGGTTGCCGACTATATTCCGGCCCTTGCCTCGGTGAGCGGGAATAAGCTGGGGATTGCTATCTGTACCATCGACGGACAGCGATACCAGGCAGGCGATGCGACCGAACGTTTTTCAATTCAGTCCATTTCGAAAGTGCTCAGTCTGGTTGCGGCGATGCGCCAGTATGAAGAAGAAGAGATTTGGCAGCGCGTGGGTAAAGATCCTTCCGGCCAGCCTTTTAACTCGCTGCTTCAGCTCGAGATTGAACAGGGTAAACCGCGAAATCCCTTTATCAATGCCGGAGCGCTGGTGGTCTGCGATATGCTGCAAAGCCGCCTCAGCGCACCGCGTCAGCGAATGCTGGAGATTGTTCGCCAGCTCTCGGGCGTTGACGATATTGCTTATGATGCGGTGGTGGCACGCTCGGAGTTTGAACACTCCGCCCGTAACGCGGCTATCGCGTGGCTGATGAAATCCTTTGGTAATTTCCACAACGACGTGGCGACCGTGCTGCAAAACTACTTCCATTACTGCGCCCTGAAAATGAGCTGCGTTGAGCTGGCCCAGACGTTCCTGTTCCTTGCGCACCAGGGGCACGCGCCGCATCTCGATCAGGAGGTGGTTTCTCCGCTTCAGGCCCGGCAGGTTAACGCGCTGATGGCCACCAGCGGGATGTATCAAAACGCCGGTGAGTTTGCCTGGCGCGTTGGACTTCCGGCTAAATCGGGCGTCGGCGGCGGAGTCGTGGCGATTGTACCGCATGAAATGGCGATAGCCGTCTGGAGCCCGGAACTGGATGAAACGGGAAATTCACTTGCCGGCGTGGCGGTTCTGGAGAAACTGACCCAGCGCCTGGGACGTTCCGTATACTGATGTCCGATCTCGATCCTCTCTTTTCCCGCCTGGCGCGATCGACATTTCGCTCGCGCTTTCGGTTAGGCGATAAGGAACGACAGTACTGCTGGGACAAAGGCCCCGAAACCATTGACCGGCACGCCGCGGATTTTGTCGAAAAGCGCCTGGCGCCCGCGCACCCCGCAAACGACGGTAAACAGACGCCTATGCGCGGACATCCGGTGTTTATCGCCCAGCATGCCACCGCCACCTGTTGTCGGGGCTGTCTGGCAAAGTGGCACAACATTCCACAGGGCGTAACGCTCACGGCGCCGCAACAAAATTATATCGTCAGCGTTATCCACCACTGGCTGGTGCTGCAGATGAACGCCTAAATTTGACGAGTTATGCTCCAGTGGTATTTGTGTTATAGATGCATCCCAAGTTAGTCCAGATCGTGCTGACGACCGCAATAATTGCCATAAGCTCTCATATGGAATGATATTTAATGCGTTCTGCTCTTACCGCTATCAGGCCGTTCCAGGTTGACACGCCGCTGCGAAATGCAACGACGATCTTCATCCTCACCACCTTATTCTATTTTGTGGGCGCGGAATTACGGCTCATTGAGGCCCTGTCGCTGTTCTGGCCGCTGAATGGCGTCATGGCAGGGATCTTCGCCCGCTTTGTTTACCTGAATCGGCTGCATTACTATGCGGTATGTTATGTCGCGATGCTGTTGTACGACGCGGTAACGACCAACTGGGGGTTGGCCTCAGTGACGATCAACCTGTCTAACATGATCTTTATCGTCGTTGTCGCCGTGCTGGTTCAACGCGACAAGCGGCTGATGAAGAAAACCCCCGATCCGCTTAACGCATTACGCCTGTTTAACTACTGTCTGATTGCCGCGCTGCTTTGTGCCTTGCTCGGCGCAGTGGGGTCGGTGGGGATTGATAGTCATACCTTCTGGCCGCTCTTTGCCGACTGGTTTAGCGAGCAGTTCTCAACCGGCGTGCTTGTTGTGCCCTGTATGCTCACGATAGGCATGCCCGTGCGCGAATTCAGGTTACGTCTGGAGCAGCTGCTGCCGGTAATTGCGTTGATCGTCTCGGTGGTCGCGTCGGTGGTGATTGGCGGCGCGGGGAGCCTCTCATTTCCTCTGCCTGCGCTTATCTGGTGTGCGGTTCGCTACTCATTGCCGGCGACCTGCCTGCTGACGTTTGTCACTGGCGCTACTGAAATCATTCTGGTCGCCAACTCGATTATTAATATTGCCGTGGCGACGCCGTTTACGACGCCAATGATGTTTTCAGCCCGGCTGGGGATCGCCACGATGGCGATCTGTCCGGTGATGGTTTCCGTCAGCATGGCGGCGATTAATTCCCTGATCCGCCAGGTTTCGCTGAGGGCAGATTATGACTTCTTAACGCACGTCTACTCGCGTTCCGGGCTTTATGAGGCGTTAAAGCATGAAGAAAGCTACCGGCACACGCGTTTTCTGACCGTCATGCTGCTGGATATTGATTATTTCAAAAGCATTAATGATAACTACGGCCACGAGTGCGGAGACCGCGTGCTGGCGTCGTTTGCCCGACAGGTGCAGCAGGTCGTCGGTGAAGACGGTATGGTGGCGCGCATGGGCGGGGAAGAGTTCGCCGTGGTGGTCAATTCAGGCGACGCGCAGCACGGTTTTGAACTGGCTGAACGTATCCGATCCACCGTGGCCAGCCATCCTTTTACATGGCGTAACCAGACGCTCTATCTGACGGTCAGCATTGGCCTCGGCAGCGGAAAGGCCGAGTCATGGCAGTTGACCGAGGTCTTCAACAAGCTCATGGCCGAAGCGGACGATCATCTCTATCGTTCAAAAAAAGCGGGTCGAAACCGTACCAGCGCCCGGGTGGCGGACGAGCACATTGCCGCGCCCTCCGGGAGTGAAACATAGCTGCGTTAATCGTCATAAGGCATTGACGTGAATAGTAAGCGGCTTAACAGGCTGTCAGAACGCTGACAATGTCTCTGTTTAAGCTACGCTTTTAGTAACGCTTTACGTCAGGAGACATTATGAAAGCACCTGCAACCCCTGAAAATGAAACGGACAGACTCAACTCGCTAAGAGAATCAGGTCTGCTTGAGATCGACAGCTCCCCGGCGTTTGACCGCTTAACGCGTCTGGCAAAACGCTTCTTCCAGGTGCCGCTGGCGATGGTCAATCTCATTGATGAGCATTCGCTGATCGTTAAGTCGGCCGACGGTCAGGCGCCCGGCAGCGTTCCGCGTAATATCTCATTTTGTGGTCATACGATCCTCACCGAAGCACCGCTGGTGGTGGGAGATATGCTTCAGGACGATCGTTTTGCGGATAACCCGCTGGTGGCCGGTGAGCCTCGCGTGCGGTTTTACGCGGGCTTCCCGCTGCGCCTGCGCGACGGCGCAAGCGTTGGCTCGCTGTGCCTGATTGATTACGCTCCCCGCGAGTTTTCTGCCGCCGACCTCGCCGTGCTGGGAGACCTTGGCGCGCTGGCTGAGGATGAATTTGCTGCCATCAGCGCGGCGACCACCGATGAATTGACCGGGTTATTCAACCGTCGGGGCTTTAACCAACTTGTTCGGTTCACGCTTTCTATCGCCCGACGTCGGGCTGAGCCGCTCACGCTCGGCTGGCTGGATTTGGATCGCTTTAAGGAGATTAACGATCGTTACGGACACGAAGAAGGGGATAAGGCGCTGAAAGCGATGGCGCAGTTGATGCGCGCCTCTTTCCGTGAAGCGGATCTGCTGGTGCGTTTCGGCGGGGACGAGTTTGCCGTGCTGTTCGCGGATACGGATGAGCAGGGTGCCTGGATTGCCATGCAGTATCTTGCCGAGCAGGTAGAAAATTATAACGCCCGCAGGCTACATCCCTGGTCGCTCCGTTTCTCGTGGGGGCTCAGTGAATTCGATCATAATGGCAACGACCTGCAGCAGTGGTTAAAAGATGCCGATGAAAAGATGTATGCCATGAAACAGCAGCGTCAGCGCGCCCGGTAACATAACGAAAGCGTATGTTCGAACCGTTTGCGTTAAGAAGATGTTAAATGCACAGTGACGGTATTCAACGTAAGGAAAAACAATGAATACCTCACTGCAAATCAAAAACCTCACCCGCGACGACATTCTCACCCACCTTGATGCGCTGGCCGGGATCCTCGAAAACTGTGTGAACGGCGGGGCATCCGTCAGCTTTATGCTTCCCTTTAGTCTGGATAAGGCTCGTTCATTCTGGCTCGGCATTGCCGAAAGCGTCGCGCGAGGCGAGCGGCTGGTGCTGGCCAGTATCGACCCGCAGGACGGCGTCATCGGTACGGTGCAGCTGATCGTCGACCAGCCGGAAAACCAGCCGCATCGCGCCGATGTGGCGAAGCTGCTGGTTCACGAGAAAGCGCGCCGGAAAGGTGCCGCGATGGCATTGATGGAAGCGCTTGAAGCGGAGGCGCGGGCCAGAGATATTTCGGTTCTGGTACTCGATACCTCCACCGGCAGCGGCGCCGAGACGTTCTACCAGCGTGCCGGCTGGCAAAAGGTGGGGGAGATCCCGCGCTATGCCCTGATGCCGGACGGCGCTATGACGGCCACGTCCGTGTTCTATAAGTTTTTATGATTATTTCGTACTACTACACCGTGGATTGATCAAAACAGGGTTTCTGGTCGTTAAGTTTTGATAAGTTATCGTACCAATCTTATCAGGCTGTATGACTAATCATAAAAGGAACCCTCTTGTGAATACGCTCAACCGTCGTGAGTTTCCCGGTGCTCAATACCCGGAACGCATTATTCAGTTTGGTGAAGGCAACTTCCTGCGTGCGTTTGTCGACTGGCAAATTGACCTGCTAAATGAACATACCGATCTTAACGCCGGAGTGGTGATCGTTCGTCCTATTCAGAGCGACTTCCCGCCGTCGCTGAACGCTCAGGATGGTCTCTATACCACAATCATTCGCGGCCTGAACGGGCAGGGTGAAGCGGTGAGTGAGAGCCGTCTTATCCGCTCGGTTAACCGGGAGATCGACGTCTATGGCCAGTATGATGCGTTCCTGAAACTGGCGCACAATCCGGATATGCGCTTTGTTTTCTCGAACACCACCGAAGCGGGTATCAGCCACCACGCGGGGGACAGATTCGACGATGCCCCTGCGGTGAGCTACCCGGCGAAGCTGACGCGACTGCTGTTTGAGCGCTTTAGCCACTTCAACGGTGCGGCGGATAAAGGCTGGATCATCATTCCGTGCGAATTGATTGACTACAACGGTGACGCGCTGCGTGAACTCGTCCTGCGCTATGCCCGGGAGTGGGCGCTGCCTGCCGCCTTTATTCAGTGGCTAAATAACGCCAACAGCTTCTGCTCGACGCTGGTCGACCGTATCGTGACCGGTTACCCGCGCGACGAAGCGGCCACGCTGGAGGCTGAGCTGGGTTATCACGATGGGTTCCTGGATACGGCTGAGCATTTCTATCTGTTTGTTATCCAGGGGCCGGCATCTCTTGCGCAGGAACTTCGTCTGGATAAGTACCCGTTGAATGTGCTGATTGTCGACGACATCAGGCCCTACAAAGAGCGCAAAGTCGCTATCCTGAACGGCGCGCATACGGCGCTGGTGCCGGTGGCATTCCAGGCTGGGTTAGAGACAGTAGGCGAGGCGATGAATGATGCAGAGATCTGCGCATTCGTCGAAAAAGCGATTTATCAGGAGATTATTCCTGTGCTCGATCTGCCGCGTGACGAGCTGGAATCTTTCGCCAGTGCGGTAACAGGGCGTTTTCGCAACCCTTACATCAGACACCAGCTGCTTTCCATTGCGCTCAACGGCATGACTAAATATCGCACCCGCATCCTGCCGCAGCTGCTGGCAGGGCAGAAGGCAAGCGGACAATTGCCTCCGCGTCTGACGTTCGCGCTGGCTGCATTGATAGCGTTTTATCGCGCGGAGCGTAACGGGGAAAACTATCCTGTGCAGGATGATGCATTCTGGCTGGAACGTTATCAGCAGCTCTGGGCGCAGCACCGCGATCGGCAGTTAAGCACCCGTGAGCTGGTGCAGGCCGTACTGAGCGTGAGCGAGCACTGGGAACAGGATCTGACGCAAATCTCCGGTCTCGTCGACCAGGTTACCCTGGATCTGGATGCCATTCTGCTGAAGGGAATGCGCGCAGCGGTGAAACCTCTTTGCTAATGATGTCACCCGGCTTCGGCCGGGTTTAACTAAGGCTTATGTTAGTTACAACATACTATTGGGTCTTTTTTAAAACAACATGCAGCACCGTGCGGTTATCGCCAGGCAGGTCATAAAATTCAATGTTCCGTTAACATGCTTGCAACGGTGAGGGAGATCACGTTTAATAGCCACGCTCTTTTCCTTCCTGAAACTCACTATGATTGTTCGTCCTAAACAGCACTGGCTACAACTGATTTTTGTCTGGCACGGTTCGGTACTTCCCAAAATCTACACGCGACTGCTGCTTAACTTCCTGCTTTCTATCGCCGTTATCCTGATGCTGCCGTGGTATACCTCGCTGGGCATCAAATTTACCGTCGCGCCATTCAGCATTCTCGGCGTGGCGATCGCTATCTTTCTCGGTTTCAGAAACAACGCCTGTTATTCGCGCTACGTTGAGGCTCGCCTGCTGTGGGGGCAGTTGATGATAGCGGCACGCTCGCTGTTTCGCGAGGTAAAAAACACCTTGCCTGACGATAAGCACCTGGGTGAATTTGTCCGCCTGCAGATAGCTTTTGCCAACTGCCTGCGCATGACCCTGCGCCGGGACCTGAACGCGGAACAGCTCTCTCGCTATCTTGCTCCGGATGATTTACGCCACGTGATGAGCGCCAACTCGCCGGCGAACCGTATTTTACTGATCATGGGGGAGTGGCTGGCCGTGCGGCGGCGTAACGGGCAGCTTTCAGACATCCTGTTCCACAGCCTGAACAACCGTCTGAACGATATGTCCATCGTCCTCTCCGGCTGCGAGCGCATTGCGACTACGCCGGTGCCGTTTGCCTATACGCTGATTTTGCACCGCACGGTGTATCTGTTCTGCATCATGCTGCCGTTCGCGCTGGTTGTGGATCTGCACTACATGACGCCGTTTGTCTCGGCGCTGATCTCATATACCTTTATCTCGCTGGATACCCTGGCGGAAGAGCTGGAAGACCCGTTCGGCACAGAAGATAACGATCTGCCGCTGGACGCCATCTGCAACATGATGGAACGCGATCTGCTGCAGATGAACGATGAAGACAACATTCCTGAAAGGCTGATGCCGGATAAGTATTATCAGCTGACCTGACGGGCGTTCCACTCGTCGCGGGTGATTTCCCACAGCTCGGAATCCAGCATGCCGCTGACGTAGGCTTTCTTTTCCGTCCTGATAAGCCGCATGCCGCTACTGTCTGAAATACGCCGGGAGCGGCTGTTTGCGGCAGCCTTCGGGGCGCGTAAAACGGATTTGTTTAGCGTATTGAACCAGTAATCCGTCGCAGCAATGCTGGCCTCACGCATGTATCCCTGGCCCTGAAACTCCGGCGCCAACCAGAATCCACGGTTGTTATCTTCGACGTCATACAAACAGATAATACCCATCAACTCATCCGGCACCTCGCGACGGCGGATGCTCCAGAACCAGGCGATCCCTTTTGCCATATCCGGCAGCGCCACGTTGTTGACATAGTTTTCCGCGCCGTTGTCCGGGTAGGGCCAGGGCACGGAGGAGACCATATACCGGACGATCTCCCAGCGCGGATAAAGCGTTTGAATCTGGGCCGCATCTTCGGCAACCAGCGGTTTTAGCAGCAAGCGTTCTGTCGTGAGCGTCGGTATCGTCATCCGCGGATCTCCCTATTTAGGCGTTATGCTTTTGTTTGCGTTCTGGTATTTTCATCTCTATCACATTCAGTTGAGGCGCGCTGGGTTTATTCCCTACCAGAAATGGGCATCCTTTCTTTAATGGCAAAATATTGATGAGCTTTGTGTCTCTTTTAACCGGACGGGTATTCCAGGATCTCCTGCAGCATGGCAAAGAGATAGAGGAGGCTATTGCTCATCGTGATACCCGTCTCTTGAATTATTCCACGTCAGAGCTGGAACGGTTTTTTTCGCGTCCTCTCAGGGAGCTTCCGCATCAAAATCCTTATCCGGTAGCGGTGCTGTTACCTCTGTTTTTAGTGGCGTTTGCGTTAAACCTTCTGCCTTTTCTCAGCGCGTTGCAGGGTTTGTCACCTTTACATCATGCTTTGAGCTTTTTCGTACCATCATTGACGATGACAGGCGCGCTCATTGTGATAAGCGTACTCCTGGCTCGTGGGAAGACGTCGGGATTGTTGGGGTTTAGGTCGTTGTCCATCATTCTGTTGATAACGACCCTCGTTCAGGTTTTACATATCCTGCTTTCGCGTGACGGAGACCTTTGGCCGCTGGTCATCGCATGCTTCGCACTGTTATTTTGTCGGTTGGTGATGAACAGCAGTGGCTTTGTGCTATTTACGCTCTATTGTCGTACTCAGCGTCTTGCCAGACTGGCACGGGAAATGCGACTAAAAAGCCGATAAAGGGGGGGTATGACTTTACGAAAAGCTAAGCCACAGGAAGCCGAAATACTCTGGAATATTCGCAATCAGGCGATTCGTCACGGCTGTAAAACCAGTTACGACGACGTCATTGCGCGCTGGACGCCGGATCTCATGCCAGAACGCTATCGGCAGACGATCGTTGAATACCCTTTTTACGTGGTGGAAGATGAAAAGGGCGACGTTGCGGCGACCGGCTATCTGGATCTGGATACCCACTGTCTGGAGGCGATTTTCACCTTACCCTCGGCATTCGGCAAAGGCTTGGCGACCCGGATTATCGAGGCGCTAAAAAATGAGGCCCGCAGTCGGGGGATAGCCCGCCTGAGGCTAGATGCAACGCCTAACGCCCAGTCGTTTTATCAGAAACTGGGGGTTGTGACGCTGAGCGAAACCTATCATCACTCGCGTATGGCGGGAGCTGATTTACGCTGTTTTGAAATGGCGATCGACTTGTAATGTGAGGAACCCATGGCCGTCACGGTAAGACCTCTATGCGAAAATGATTATTCCCAATGGCGACCGCTGTGGGATGGCTATACCCATTTTTATGATTGTTACCTCGAGGAATCCATCACCGCATCGACATGGGAAAGGGCGCTCTCAGCGCATTCTCAGATGTTCTGCCGCGTGGTAGAGAAGGATGAAAAGGTCATCGGTTTCGCGATGTGCATTCTGCACGAAGGAACCTGGTCAACGGCCCCCATATGCTATCTGGAAGATCTGTTTGTTGATGCCGACGAACGCGGGGCGGGAGCCGGTAAGGCGCTTATTGATGCTCTGATTGAGGAAGGCAAGCGCGAAGGGTGGTCAAAGCTGTACTGGGTCACGCGGGAGAATAACCCGGCGCGTAAACTCTATGACAAATATGGTGAAGCTGACGATTACGTCCGCTATCGCCTCTCCCTTTAAGGCGACAACGCCTGTGTTTGTATCACACTGTATCAGCGTCCCGGATACATACACAGGCTTGCAATAAACCCGCTTTCGCACATATCCGCTATACATTGCCGTGTTGTTATATCCCCGTGAATTGTACTCAACCGGAGATACCAACATGTTTAGCAAACTCGCGTATTCAACTCTCGCACTGACCGTTTCCCTTGGCACAGTGATGTCCTGTCAGGCCGAAGTCACCGGCACAACTTTCGCGGCAGCCTTCGATCGTCCACAGCAAATTAACGCCGGCGATCTGAATGTTGGTTATGTCGACATCGGCCCGAAAAACGGCCAGCCGGTAATTTTACTGCACGGCTGGCCCTACGATATTCACAGCTACGCCGAGGTTGCACCCGCGCTGGCGGCAAAAGGCTATCGGGTAATAGTGCCGTCTCTGCGCGGCTACGGCACCACGCGCTTCCTGTCAGCCAAAACGCCGCGCAACGGCCAGCCTTCCGCCATGGCGAAAGATATTGTGAACCTGATGGATGCCCTGAATATTAAGCAGGCGGTATTTGCTGGATATGACTGGGGCGCCCGTACCGCGGATATCGTTGCGGCGCTGTGGCCAGAGCGCGTTAAGTCACTGGTGTCGGTGAGCGGGTATCTCATCAGCAGCCAGCAGATTGGCAAACAGCCGCTGCCGCCAAAAGCGGAGCAGCAGTGGTGGTATCAGTTCTATTTCGCCACAGCGCGCGGTGCTGAGGGTTATGCCAAAAACACGCATGACTTCGCGCGCTTAATCTGGTCTCAGGCCTCGCCTGACTGGAAATTTAGCGATGCTGTCTTCAACGCCAGCGCCAAATCGCTCGATAACCCGGATCACGTCGCCGTGACGCTCAGCAATTATCGCTGGCGTTTAGGGCTGGAAAAAGGCGAACGCAAATACGACAGCTACGAGCAAAAACTCGCTACGCTGCCGAATATCACCGTTCCAACGATCACTATCGAAGGCGGGAACAACGGTGCGCCGCATCCGGCACCGCAGGCCTACGCGGGTAAATTTACCGGTAAATATGAGCATCGTACCTTCGGGGCAACCGTGGGGCACAATCCGCCTCAGGAAGATCCGCAGGATTTCGTCAAGGCCGTCGTTGACGCTGACAAGCTCTGAAATGTGCTATTTTCAGTACGTTACCCTTCGGTCTGGAGATTTCGGTGGAGCATATTGATCATATCCTTGTCGTCGATGACGACAGGGATATTCGTGAACTGATTGTCGATTATCTCGGTAAGTCTGGCTATCGCGCGACGGGCGCGGCCAACGGCAAAGAGATGCGCGTCGTGCTGGATAAACAGCATATCGACCTGGTGGTGCTGGATATCATGATGCCCGGCGACGACGGGCTTACGCTGTGTCGAGAGCTACGCGTCGGGAAATATAAAGATCTGCCCATCCTGATGCTGACGGCCCGCAATGAGGAGACGGACAGGATCCTGGGTCTGGAGATGGGCGCGGATGACTACGTGGTGAAGCCGTTTGTTGCCCGCGAACTCCTGGCGCGCATCAAAGCGATTTTACGGCGTTTTCGCACGATGCCGCCCAATCTGCAGGTGACAGAAGCCGGGCGGCTGGTGATGTTCGGTGAATGGCAGCTCGATACCGTTGCCCGTCACTTAATCGATCCGGAAGGGGTGATCGTCGCGCTCAGCGGGGCGGAGTATCGCCTGCTGCGCGTTTTCCTGGACCATCCTCAGCGGGTGCTGACCCGCGATCAGCTGCTCAACCTGACGCAGGGACGCGACGCCGAGCTGTTTGAACGTTCTATCGACCTGCTGGTTAGCCGCGTTCGCCAGCGTCTGAATGAAGATGCCCGCACGCCCGCCTATATCAAGACCGTGCGCAGCGAGGGCTATGTGTTTACCATGCCGGTCACCATCAAAGAGGCTAACGAATGACGCTCTGGCCTCGCTCGCTGCTGGCCCGCTTGCTGCTCGTCGTGCTGTCCGGCCTGCTGCTGGCTAACGGCCTGAGCCTGACGCTGGTCATGATTGAACGAATGCACAGCGCCAGAACGGTGATGCTCGGCAATCTTGAAAACGACGTCGCAACCAGCGTCGCCATTTTAGACCGCTTACCGGCCAGCGAACGCGCGGCCTGGCTGCCGCGCCTCGAACGGGGTAACTACCGCTATATTCTGGGGCCGGGAGAGCCCGGCAATGCGCCGACGGATAAGCGTTCGCAGGACGCCATCCGAACCTTAAAAGCGACGCTCGCGACACAGTACCCGCTCAGCTTTACCGCCGTTCCCGGCGCCGTTTCACACATCCAGGCGCATCTGACGCTGCGCGACGGCGCGCCGCTGACCATTGACCTGATCCCACGCATGCCGCCGGTCGCCAGCTGGCTGCCTGTTGTGCTGATCCTGCAGCTGCTGTTGCTGGCAGCGTGCGCCTGGATTGCCGTGCGGCAGGTGGTGCGGCCTTTTTCACAATTTACCCGCGCGGTGGATTCGCTGGATCCGGCGGCCAGCACGCCAATGACGCAGAAAGGGCCGCTTGAGGTGCAGCGTGCAGCGCATGCCTTCAACGCCATGCAGGCGCGCATTCAGTCTTATCTCCGGGAGCGCGCGCAGATCCTGGCGTCCATTTCTCACGATCTCCAGACCCCAATTACCCGCATGAAGCTGCGCGTCGAGATGGCAGGTGAACCTGAACTTCGCGACAAGCTCCTGAACGATCTTGATAGCATGACGCGTCTTGTTCGCGAGGGTATTGCGTATGCCCGGTCATCAGAATCGCTGGAAGAGACCCCGCTGAAGCTGGAGCTGAACGCCTGGGTCAACAGCATCGCCTGCGATTATCAGGACATCGGTAAAAACGTGCAGTTTCAGGCAGGCGAAGCCCGTTTACCGATCGTTACGCGTCCCCAGGCGCTTCGTCGGGTGATGACCAACCTGCTGGATAACGCCCTTAAGTTCGGAGAGCATGCCGTTATTGCCATTGATAATTCGTCTTCCGAAGAGGTGGTTATTCACATCACGGACGGCGGGCCGGGAATACCCGATGACGAACTTGAGGCGGTATTACAGCCGTTTTACCGGGTGGAAACATCCCGCAACCGCGATACCGGCGGAACAGGACTCGGACTGGCGATTGCCGCGCAGCTCACCGCTCAGCTGGAAGGAAAGCTCAACCTGACGAACCGGTCCGGAGGCGGACTGGATGTCTCCATTACGCTACCGCGCCGTTAATTGTACGGCTTTGTATCTCCCGGCCCGGGCGATACAGAGCCAGACAAAACCCGCGTTTTTACACATATCCTGAACACATCCGCACGATGAAATAGCCTCACTGCAGCGTCGCAGGAATTGTATTGTGAGGTGTCTATGTTTCTGTTAATCGCTTTTCTGGGCGGGATGATAAGCCTGCTCAGCCCATGTACGCTCCCGGTTATTCCACTCCTGTTCGCCGGCTTTCAGGGACAACGACGACATATTCTGGCCCTGCTCGTGGGGATGATCGTGATGTTCAGCCTGGTTGCGATGGCCGTCACCGTCGCCAGTGAGTGGATCGCAGAGGCAACTATCGTCGGGCGCTGGATCGCCCTCGTCATTCTGGCCACGGCCGCGCTGGCCCTGATTTTTCCGTCATTCGCCCAGCGTATTGCGGGTCCGGCCGTCAGCGCGGGCAATATTCTGAATGCCCGAAGCGGGCAAACGCGCGGTATGGCATCGGCTTTTCTGGCCGGGCTTGCGGTGGGGCTGCTCTGGTCTCCCTGCGCCGGTCCCATACTGGGCGCCATTTTCAGCATTAATATCGCCGGCCACTCGGCCATTGCGACGGGCGCGCTGCTGGCGGCCTACGGTAGCGGATGTGCGCTAATGCTGAGCCTGCTCGTTTTCGGCGGCCGCACGCTGATGGCGCCGTTAAGAGCTAAATCGGCGCTGATGGAAAAGCTGCGGCAGGGGACGGGCGTGGTGATGCTGTCGGCTGTCGTATTTAACGCGAAAGGAATGACTTCGCTTCTGAAAGGAGCAAACGGCGTTGCAGACCGTCTGGAGACAACACTTTTGACGCTGGCGAAACCCACAGCCGCGCCGGTGAAGCTCCAGCCGGTCGTGATGGCAGAGCCCAGCAGCCAGTTGCCTTCGTTAAGCGGCGGAACAGGGTGGATTAACGGTGACCCTGTCACGTCTGAATCCCTGCGAGGGAAGGTGGTGTTGATTGATTTCTGGACGTGGGATTGCATTAACTGCCAGCATACGCTTCCGCACGTGCGAGACTGGGCCAGGAAGTATCAGTCGCAGGGGCTGGTCGTGATTGGGGTGCACACGCCTGAATACCCCTGGGAAAAACCGCTCGCCTCGGTGAAAAACGCGGTAAATAAATGGCAGCTGCCGTACCGGGTGGTGACGGATAACAACTATCAAATCTGGAACGCTTTCGGGAACCAGTACTGGCCGGCGCATTACTATTTCGATGCCAAAGGCCAGCTACGCTATACCGCCTTTGGCGAAGGAGATTATGCGCAGCAGGAAAAGGTCATTCAGCAGCTGCTGAAAGAAGCCCGGTCATAACCCGTCAGGGCTGGCGTTGAGCCACAATAAACAGTCGTGGAAAAGCGAGCAGTATCTGCCCATTTTCCTGAAGCGGATACTGCTCTTCCAGCAGTTCATGGTAGCGTTTCAGGAAACGTTTCTGCTCGTTCTCATTCAGTTCCTGGAGCCACGGGCGCAAGCCGGTGGCGCTTACCCAGTCAATAATGGCCTGATGCGAGCTCATTTTGTGGAAATAGGTTGTCCGCCAGATATCCACGTCACAGCCCGCCTCGGACAAGATATCGTAGTAGGCATGCACTCCCGGCAGAGGTTCGCGGCCGCGGTCAGGGTAGTCTTGCTCCAGCGCCACTTCACGCATCGCCACATGAGTGGGTTCAAGCCAGTTGTCAGGCATCTGGATCGCCAGCACGCCATTTAACTTAAGCAGGGAAATAAGGTGCGGCAGGAGATCGTAATGGTCATGAACCCATTGCAGCGACGCGTTGGCATAAATCAGGCTCAGCGGCTGGCCAGGCTTGTACTGGCGGATATCGGCCTCAACAAAATGGCAGTCAGGTAAGGCGGCGCGCGCTTCCACGAGCATAGCAGGGGAGTTATCTACCCCTGTAATGTGAGCAGAAGGCCAGCGATGCTTCAGAAGCGCCGTGCTGTTTCCTGGCCCACAGCCCAGATCGACGATAGTAGCGGCCTCATCCAGAGAAATTCTGGCGAGCAATTCGGCAGCTGGACGCGTTCTTTCAGCGCCATATTGCAGGTAAAGAGAGGGATTCCAGTCGGCCATTATTTGTTCTCCGTTTTGCATGCTTCTGCAAGAATAGCACAGGGAAATGCCCGGAAAACCGTACCGGCGAGGATGTTTGAGTAGACGTAGATGAAGTCAGCAGAGTGGACAAAACGAAGATGAGGCAAAAAACATGAAAACAGAAATATTACCCCTTAAAAAATTAAGGGGCAATGCTTTTATTGTAATTATTTTATGATTATTGTTTTTTAATATTTTATCGGCAAAGTGCTTCTTATGCTCTGTACCCGAAACTTTAAATATTAGATAATCATCGATGGGTATATCCCTGGTGTTTCGTAGGTCTTTGACCTCCTGACCGCTTAGTTTTGCGAGAACTTTGTGGTCAGGTACTTTTTAAGTATAGGGAATATGCGGCACAATGAAAGCTGTCCTTAAAGACAGGTAATAATAGTTTCAGGTGTTTTTATCAGGAACAAGAGAATGAATTCTGTCATTGAATTTTTTTTGCACGGCTACGATGATTTACCACCAGCATTAGCGCGCGAACTCTACCGGCTGAGAAGAAAAACCTTTCGGGACCGGCTCGACTGGAAAGTGGAATGCGTCGAAGGCCTGGAAAAAGATCGCTTTGATTCCCATAACACGACATACCTGCTGGGTATGTATGATGGACAGCTGTTATGCGGCGCGCGATTTATTAATTCGACGAAGCCGACAATGATAAGCGAAATCTTTCACAATTATTTCGATAATCCTATTGTTTTTCCAGCAGATGTTCCCTGCTGTGAAGTGAGCCGTTTATTTTTAGATAAAGAAACACGAGACTCTGCAAGTCTGCAAGGCGTGCCTGCCAGTAAAGCGTTGTTTCTTGCGATGAATATGTATTGCATAAAGAATAAATATCATGGGATGTACGCAGTAGCCAGTCGTGGCATGTATGCCATATTTCGCCATGCAAACTGGAAAGTTGACGTTATTCAGCGCGGTGTCTCTGAAAAAGGGGAGGTTATTTATTATATTTATATGCCTGCCAACACCAACATTATTGAAGACATTATTAGCAAAGACAAATCCAGCCACTGGCTTAGCGAAATGCTGGAGCATTTACGCTACTTATAGCCAGTGACTGAGGCTCAGTCGTCCAGTAACCGTAGTTCTGTTCCGAGTTTTATTGCGTGTCTGGCATTATTCACACCGAGCTTTTTCATTACATTTCCCATATGGAACTTAACGGTGCGTTCAGCAATAGATAAAATAACAGAAATTTCTGCGTAGGTTTTCCCGGCGCTGACCCATTTAAGGATTTGTCGCTCACGTGGCGACAGAAAAACATTCTTTTTCTGTTGATGCTGGCTATACAGATTGAGTGTCTTCTGATGCAATTGAACAAGGAAGCTTAGAAATTGTGGCCGATATCTTTCTATATCAATCCCAGAATGCTTTGGACTGATGACGGATAATACAACAAGATTATTCAGATAGTCATGCAGAGGGAAAGTCTGCCCCTGGTAAATATCATACTGGACGCTTTCGTTGAAAATGCGCGTCAGGTTATAACCATCCGACAGGACGACATCACTTTCCCAAAAAAAATCTTCAACACAGCGCAAAGCCCGAATGATAACAGGGTCAATGAACTGATATTTCCTGTCGAGGTAGATATCAAACCACTCGGGGCTGTTATTGATTATCCGCATCTGTGAAGGATCTTTCTTGTTCATAATGGCGTAGGCGAAGACGATCCCTTTGAAATCCTCAAAAAACGCGTCCAGCTCACTCTGAATTAGCGTATTGATCGCTATGTCGTTGTAATATGTATCCTTCACGTGAGTTGCTTGCCTCCTGTTCGAGTGGAGGAGCAAGTATAATATGCTTCGTTATCTGTAGCGAGTCGCATTTTAATCCAGCCAACAGATAAGACAGGCTACCTCAACTGGTAGCCTGGCGAACGTGTGGCATTTCTAATGGTAAACGCAGATGACTCAGCGAATTTTTGAAGATTTTGTCAAATCCCGAATCGTTCACTAAATATAGTAGGCTGCAAAATTTAGGAGGTTTTCCGCTTTACATTCGAGTATTGGACAAGCGTACCGACCCAGATTCAAATCAGGATTTTAACCCGCAGGCTACATAATGCCTTTAAGAGCAATATGATAAAGCAGCATGATGGTTTTACCGTCGACAATCTTGCCTGTTTCAATGCCGCGTAATGCCTCTTCAAGCGTCATTTCCAGCACGTCGATATCTTCTCCCTCAGCCTTGATCCCGCCGCCTGCGCCGGTTCTGTCTTTTGGCTGATACTCGGCAAGATAAAAATAGAGTTTTTCCGTGACGGAGCCCGGGCTCATATAGGCTTCAAAGATTTTCTGCACGCTCGAAACGTGAAATCCTGTCTCTTCTTCCGCTTCTGCTTTTATGCGGCTTTCGGGATCCATGTTGTCCAGCAGTCCCGCCGCGGCTTCAATTAAATCGTCCTCATGCCCGTTGATAAAGACAGGGAAACGGAACTGGCGCGTCAGGATCACCGTCTTTTTCTCACGGTTGTAGAGAAGAATAGTCGCGCCGTTGCCACGGTCATAGACCTCCCGTTGCTGCCGCTGCCATTCACCATCACGGCGCTGCAGGTCGAAGGTGTATTTTTTTAGGTTGTACCAGTTATCGGACAGGGTTTCACTGTCAATGATGCGCACATCTGCACGTTTTGATTGCACGTTTGTTCCTCCTTACGTAGAGTAATTATCATAAACAGCATTATCGTGCACTTTCAAGATAAAGCATGCAACATCAGGAATTCATGATGCTCACCAGTCAGCGAAAACAATTAATCCTCGAAAAGCTCGGCGCCGAAGGTCAGGTCCAGTCAAAAGCACTCAGCATGCTCTTTGACGTCTCTGAAGACACCATTCGACGTGATTTACGCGAGCTGGCGGCAGAAGGGCGTTTACAGCGGGTTCACGGCGGCGCGCTACCGTCATCTTCTGCTATTGCGCCATTTGCCGAACGGCAATCCGTGAAGATGGATGCAAAAAAGAGGATCGCCCGGAAAGGGGCTCAGTTGATTTCATCAGGGCAGGTGGTGATCGTTGACGGCGGCACGACAACCTCGGAGCTGATTACGTTTTTCCCTCCTGACCTGCGCATTACGGTGGTTACGCACAGCCCGAGCATCGCCCTGAGGCTCGTGAATCATCCTTCCATCGAGGTGATTCTGATCGGCGGCCGCTTGTATAAGCACTCCATTGTTGCGGTCGGCGCTGCGGCCATCGAAGGCATCGAGAATATTCATGCAGATCTGTTCTTTATGGGCGTGACTGGGATCCATCCTGATGCGGGGCTGACAACCGGCGATTTCGAAGAAGCGTGCATCAAACGTGCATTTTCCGGCAGAGCCGCGGAGACGGTCGTCCTGGCTTCTCCGGAAAAGGTCAACACAGCGTCTTCGTTTGTGATTGGCGATGTGTCATCGGTGAACACCATCGTCGTTGAAGACAATACCGATCGGGACTGGATCCGCGCGGTATCTGAAAAAGGGGTCTCCGTCGTGTTGACCTCAGAGAGTGACTGAAGAAGCCTTGAGCTACACGCGCTTCTTCATTTTTTACATTGATTCACTTAGCTACAACGCCGAACGCTTTCGTCCAACGAACGTCCAGCGCAGGTAGTCGTAAAGCCAGTTAAACAGCATCGTATAGGGCAGGAAAAACAGCACCAGGCCAATCTCAACAAAAAATGCCTCCGTCACGGTCAGGTTCAGCATAACCATTGCCACAGGGATTAAGGAGATGATAAGTCCCGTTTCAAAACCAACCGCATGGATTGCGCGAACGAGAAATGTGCGTTGAAACTGATGTTTTTTCTGCAGGGAATCAAAGAGCTTATTAAAAATAAAATTCCAGACCGTTGCGGTAAGTGCAGATATCACGGACAACGAGCCTGACTGAAGTACCGACACGTTCATCAGCCAGGCGAGTGACAGCGCGATGATAACGTTGGCCGTCACTTCAAAAATGACAGCGTGGAAAACTCTCTCTTTAACACTTTTATTTAATTCAATTTCCATTTGCTTACAACAGCGTTTATAAAAAGCTGAAGTATATCAGACATTTTTCAACTCTTTCTGAACGTGCAGGTTATGTTGAGGCTATTAGCATCCAGGAAAACGATGCCCATAAAATGCCAGATTTCTTCTGGTTCCATATTGGTGCGCATAATGTATATTATGTTAAATTTAATCTGTGGTATGTAGACCACTAACGGCCATACAACCCAATATCCTTCCCTCGTCCTCCCGTCAGATGAGCGCTAAAATTTCTCGCATCTAAAGCGCATATCCTCTGGCCACAGTGCGTTGCTTTGCATACATATCTCTTTCGCTTTTTCGCTGTGTTGCGCCCTGTAGATCATCATCAGGCTGAAGTTGACATCGGGATTATTGTGAACCTTCCGATAGTGCTCGGCCCAGGACTGGAAGCGAGTTAATAAATCAGGATCTCTGGTCAAATTGAACCGCAGCAGCAGAGCTACGTGGCGGTCAAAATCCAGCCTGTCATGTTGACTCCAGGGATTAGGTAATGTTCCGACAGCTGCGCTTTCATCCCTGGCCAGCGGTGCAAGCCCATGTTGCTCAATATGGGTCATTTGCACTTCGGTTACGACACCGGTTGCCATAAATATCAAAACGGCACTCGCGGCCAAAACGCGTACCATTCTGTTGAACGTCATCACGTTGCCCTGAGCGGCATTTTTCACCGGCGTCGCTGTTGGGCCGTTAATTCCCAGCAGTATGACAAGAGCCAGACCATGCGTGACTGATTGATAGAGCGGATACTCCAGATTCATGTGTAGCGCAATGGGTAATAACATTGCCAGACCAATCCATCGACGCCCTCCCCGACTCCACAGCCTTTTCAGCATGCCGCCGATCATCAGAATCACACCCGCGACGGCAACGATTCCCCCTTCCATCCAGGTATAAAGAAGTTCATTGTGCGGATATAGCAAGGTGGTGTCTCTCAGACCAGGAGGATTGTGCTGTGTCATCTGACCAAACAGAGCTTCGAAACTGCCGTATCCATTGCCGACGATGGGATGATTTTGAATAAGCTGCCAGGTCAGTTGCAGGATATACCAGCGCTGACTGTTCGATCCGCTTTTGTCGGCTAATCCCGGTATAAAACCAGGAAATAACCGTGGGCCAACATGAAGCGCGACAAGCCCCAGAATGATACCTGCTAACATCAGCAACAGAGAAAAATAACCGCGGCTACGGTGCGTTTTGTATGCGGCGACCAGTACGATCAGGCTCCCCAGGATAGCGCCAAGATAACCCGCCCGGCTTTGCAACAACACCAGCATGGCCGGTAGCATAACCAGTGACAGGGAACAGAAACGCGTTACCCACTTCTGACGCGCCGTTGTGTTAAGCCACAGGGCACAAACCGTGCCGGTGGCTAAAAACGATGCCAGAACGTTCACCTGCTGGAAGCTGCCGTACGGGCGTCCGCCGGGCAGTTTCGCCATATCAGTCAATTGGTACAGACAGAAAATGGTCTGTAAAAAAGCCGACATCACCAGAATCATCAGCCAGTGGCGTCTGGTGATGAGGTTGACAGGCGTCTTAAGCAGTTCAAGCCAGACGATGAGCAGCCCCCACAGTGCCATCACTTTCGTCGCGGCATTCCACTGCCAGGCTGAAGACGGCGACCATAACAGCGGCAGAGACCAAAGAATGGCACCCGTTATAATCAGTTGAGTGCCAGCCGGATAACTGAATTTTACCCGGCGACCGGTCAGTGAGCACCACAACACCATGAGCGCCATCGCGCACCAGGCCAGAAGGTTTTGGGGTAACGCCAGTCCGGAGCCCCCCTGATTCGGTAATACCCAGAGCAGACCACAGCATATCCAGACGCCAGCAATAAAGAGTATACCGCGCCCGGGAAAATAATAATTGCACTTTATATTTAACATGAATGTATTCATAAATATCGGGACGAAAAATCATTTCCGTCCCGTTAAAGGTAAGCAGAATTATTTGGGGATTACTGTTGAGTCATTACCATGACTGCGCTGGCCGTAAACGCCCCGGTGGGAATATCCTTCACTGCCACCGCTGAGTCACGAATTGCCTGAAAACCCAGATCGACCGTATTCGATCCACTTTTTAAGTTAATTGTGGCTTTGCTGGTTGGGGTTACGGCGGCGTTGTTATAAATAATCGCCGTGCCTACCCCATTCGCCGAGGTTTTTACTGCCTGCGTGCTGCCAATGGTAATCGCCGTATAGGTGATATTCATCGAGACGGTGACGTCTCCGCCTGTGCAACTCACCGGGATCTTGATGTGCTTGGCGGTGCCTGAGCTTGGTGTGGTGGGTAGCGTGGCGCGATCCAGTGAACCTAACGACACACTTAATGCGTTACCGCTGTTAATGGTACAGGAGGTGTCGACCTGAGGCGTAGGTGGCAAAGGTGGCGAAGAATTAATTTTACAGAGTTGATATCCTAAATCAAGGGTATAGATTTTTCCGTCTGGCGCTTTAAGCAAATTACAGGCAAGACCACCACTATATTCGTGAAAATAATATACACTATAGCCAGGCCTCATATCCTGGCTATTTAGCGGCTTAGATGCATCGAGATAAGTTAAGGTTGAAGAAAATAATTGGTAACCAAGCGAACCATTATAATAAACCTCCCCGATACCAAGGGAGTAATAACCTGAAACGGGAGGGTAAACAGTCTTACTCAATGTAATCGAGCACTGACCTAAAGCAAATGTATATAAATCGTTATACGATGGAGGTATAGTGGTAGGAGCACATATTCCATTGAAGGTACCACCTAATATCGTAGCCATAGACTTTCCCTGCCCCGTAATAATGATTATCGCGAAAAGCAGGATATTGATCGTCATCTTCATATTACGTTTAAATCGTTTAAAAATAGTCACGCTGTTATCTCTTAATTAGGGGTAAGCCAGCACAAAGGTTGTCACCGCAGAAAAATTGCCAGGTGTGATTTTCTCCTGACGCAGAGCGGTCGGCTCCCCCCGGACATACGCCATCAGGGTTACGCTGTTATCTCCGCTGGTCAGCACGTGTTCCGGCGTCTGTGTATTAAAGGGTACGGCGATCCCGTTCTGCGTTTCCATACCGATAGCAATACCTGCTGCTTCTCCCGTCACCGCTAAAAACCCGGGTAATTCCGAACTTTCTGTACCTTTGAAGGTAATCGTCGCTTTGCTGGCTATCGACAAATCACAGTCCGTCAGGGTAATGGTAAACGGCACCCCTTTTGAGCGGGCATAGGCATACATATCCGGCTCCATGATCATGTCGAAATCGACGTTCAGATCGGTGGTCAGCGGATCCAGCCCGCAGGGTGCACTGGTCAGCGTGCCGCTAAAATGCAGATTGTCTTCGAGAGCCAGCGCCGGCCTGGCAGGCAGACCGGCCAGGAGAATGAGCGCAACCGCGCCCAAGCAAGTTATCTTCATTCTGTGACTGTTCATTTTGTGCCTCAGAAATAATCAGCGGTTAGGGTGGCAGTGGCGGAAAATGTCTGTTCGCTCAATACTTTTGCCGGATCCTTCACCGGTACCGCGCTCAGCACCAGGGATTGCAGGCCGCCAAGCGTCGTCTTCAGAGGCTGGTTGAGTTTCATCGGCACGCCGTTAGCCTGAATCTGGATACCCAGCCCGTCAGCAGAGGTCGTAACGGCGGCGTCATCGAAAATTTCGGCCACCCCGCTCACCTGAATATTGAGCGCGGAATCATCCGGCGCGCCGTGGCAGTCAACGGTATAAGGAATGTCCTTTTTATTGTCGATGCCGTTTACTTTACCCACGCTGATGCTGCCAAACGATACATCTATCACCTCATCGCCCGAAACCGTACAGGGCGTGGTAATGATAAATGTGCCTTTAAAATTGACAGACATCTGATCGCCAACCTGCGCGGCCTGCGGCGTCCCGGTCAGCAGCAAGCCAGATAAGGTGACAATGTGGAATATTCTCTTCATAACTGTCTGTTCAATTAAACGAAAGTTGCAATGTGGCAGAAGCCGTGAACGTATCGCCATTTGTCACCTGTTTGCTGTTCGTTGTGCTGATTTGTACTAACTCTGCCTCAAGCGTGGGTGGCTTGCTTTGGTCGATGGTGAACCACTTCCCCGACGCCTGCGGAGCGCCATTTACTAACAGTTCGACGCCAAGCATACCTTTGTCTATCTCAATCACATCGGTTCCGTTATAAGCTTTATAGCTTCCTGATAGACTAGCCAATTGCATTTGCAAGAGTCCGGCAGTGTCACCAGTACAGGTAAATGCGCTGGTAATCGATTTACGGTAATTCCCATCCAGCGTCATGGTGTCCGTCCCTTCCGGGAGCAATTTCACATCACCAAAGTCGACCGTCAGGCTGTCGCCCTGATTAAACTGACAAGAACCGTTTGCCACCAGGGTGCCATCGATATTGATGTTTAATGAGTAGGTGTCGCCTTTATTTGCCTGGCTTACCATCGGGGCCAGCAGCACCAGCGCGAGGAGCGGTGTACGGACAAGGCGTTTAAACGTCATCACGCGTGAATTAGTCATAACTGATTCCGAAATCAACTGAGGCGCGAAATTCTCCCGCAATCAGCGGGGCGATGGTACGAACAGGGATAACGGTATAGGTCAGTTCATCACTGCCCGTCGTCACAAACTGCGGTTTGCCGCGAGTGCCGGGAATTACGATTCTGCCGTTACTGTCTAGGATGCGAAGGCCGACGCCAGACATCCCGGCGATCAGTAATAACGTCGGATCGTCAGGATCCGTCGCGCCGACGAAACTGACTGTGACCACCGGTTGGGTTTCATCCCATGACGATGGCCCTATTCGACCACTACGTTGCAGGCCACCGGTGCTTTCGCAGCCCAGAAGACGAAATACGATCTGTGTCGGTTTACCGGTATCGCCCGGGCGTTTCATCGCCCCTAGCGCCGAGTTATCCATTACCACATCCTGCAGTTTTGAACGCATGCTGATCAGGCAACTTCCGTTACGCAGAACGCCGTGAACGTGCAACTGTCCATTCTCACCCTGAACATTCCAGTCATCGACAGCCAGAGCATTACTCGCCACGCTGCCGCTCAGGAGCAGACTCAACGCACACGTGCGCGAGTAGCGGTAAAATGCTTTTCCGTTCACAGGTCTTTCTCCTTAGCCCGCGTTAACATGGTCCACTGAACAGGTATTCCCTGCACAGTTAAAAACAAGTTTCGGCCGGCCACCGTAATCATTCACGGAGGTCAGTACCGGATGTGAGCCCAGTGAAGCCGCGGTTATGCCCAGTGCAATGCTTTCTTTAGGCGCGATCATTACAGGTTTAAAACTCTCAATATCACCGCCCTTCTCTGACGTCGCTGCTGCGACAATCGTCAGGTAGTAAGGCGTGGGATTGGTTAACTGGAATCCTTCACCCTGACGAGTTAAGGTGAGTTTTTTCGCGGCCTCGTTCTCCATCCCGTTTTGTAACTGCAACGCTTCCGGGCGGTAAAAGAGTTTGACGCGGGTTTGTAACGCGAGCTGAAGCGTATTGGGTTTAGAACTCTTCGGCGGAATTTCGCGTACGTTAAAATAGAACAGCGATTCTCTGTCCTGCGGTAACGCCTGGGCGTTATTACCCTGAATTTTTACCTGACCTTTGGCGCCGGGCTCAACGCGTTGTACTGGCGGTAATGCCATAAACGGCGTCTCGGTTTTATTGCCGTTGCTGTCCTCAATCCAGGACTGCGCCAGATACGGCAAGGATTTATTTTGATTCGTTACGGTGACACTCATTGATTTCTGATTGCCGCTATAAATCACCCGGGTGCGATCAAGCGCAATGGCCGCATTCACCTGCTGTGCGACTAACGCCAGTGCGAGTACACCCAGCGTTAAACCGATTTTTTTTTGTACAAAACGCATAACTCACTCTCTGATTTACAAAATGATGATGAAGAACCTGCCTGGCCCTCTACGCCGCTTAGCGTAAGTGGCAAGGCAACAACAGATTTTTGATTGTTTCCGGCAGCGATGATGGCAATTCGATGTAACATTGCACGTCGTTGCCCCAGTACACGTCCATGCGCTCTCCAGGACGCATACCTGAAAGCCAGACGCTGCCATTTTCGGCGACAATCCCTGTTGTCATGTTGTCTCCATTGCGTACTTCTGCGCCAAACGGCGGTTCGCTGCCGTCAGCCAGTTTGATCACCGCCATGCCCTTCTGTCCGGCAAGAATGCCAAAGGTACGGTAGCCAATCGCGCCTTCCGTTAACGTGTCCTGCACAACTGAACGAGTGGCATCGACGTTTTCCGGCAGGCTGTCCAGATCAACACTCACGTTGCTTCGGTAGTAGCTGCTAACATCCGCAACGACCGCCTTACCGAAGGCATTGGTACGAACAATCCCCGCCATGCCCTGCACGGGAACATCTGCCACCCCTGCCGTATCAACGAGCATTCGGGTTCCGCCTGCCGAATTGGTTCTGTGCAGCGCCGCACCTTTGGCGGTAGCGGTAACGCCTCCTTGTAGCGAAAGACCTGCGGCGCTGGATTTGCTGCCGGTATAGCTGGCATTGGCGGTCACACTTGCGCTATCGCCATCATGGGTAAAGTACCCGCTCCCGGTACTTCGGCCGTCAGTCGTGCTGCCGGCATTAACCTGGTAATAATTGTTGGCATTGATGCGCTGGTAATAACCCACCGTATTGCTACTGCTGTCTCCGCTGTACTGACTGTTGTAGCTTAATGTTGCGCCGTTGGACCACGGCACAGACAAGCTCAGATAGACGCCATCATCTTTAGAATCGTCATATTCAGTTCTGTAGGCAGACAGTGTCAGGCTGATATTCTTAAACCGACTGACGTCAAAAAAGCTCGATAGCGAAACGTTCCAGGTGTTCGTCGCTTCCCTGTCCCAGTAAGTCTGGTGGCTATAGTTCAGAAACGCGCTCATGTTCTGTTCGCGGAACTGTTTATTCATGGTGATGGTGTACAGTTCTTTATCGCGCCCACCGTTATCGCCGTTGTGATAGCGGCGGTCCAGATACTGAGACATGCTCATAAAGTCACGTTCTGAGAAGCGGTAACCCGCAAAGGTCACCTGGCTGTCAAACTCATCGAAGCGTTTCGAATAGCTGACGCGATAAGATTTACCGCTTAATGTGTCCTGATTAGGAATCGCAGCCCGGGACTGCGTGACGTCAAAGGAAATTGCCCCAAACATCAACAGATCGCGCCCGACCCCTAAGGAGAGCGCGTTATAGTCCCCTGCCAGTAGCGTTCCGCCATATAATGACCAGCCGCTATTCACGCCCCATGATGCTTCGCCAGTGGCAAAATTTGGCCCCTGAGAATGGTGGTCATAATCAGACGGTTTGCCCATCGCTATTTTGTAGCGCACTAGCCCCGGTCGCGTCAGATAGGGAATGGAGGCGGTGTCGACCTGGAAAGTCTGGGTTGCGCCATCCTGCTCTTCCACTTTGACATCCAGCTTGCCGGATACAGCCGAGTTGAGATCCTGGATACGAAACGGACCTGGCGCGACAGTGGTTTCATAAATCACGCGCCCCTGCTGGCTGATAGTCACTTTGGCGTTCGTCTTCGCGACCCCCACCACTTCCGGCGCATATCCGCGGAGATTGGGCGGCAACTGGTTATCGTCTGTAGACAGGCTGGCGCCGGTAAAACGGAAACTGTCAAACAGTGAGGAATTTAAATAGTCTTCTCCCAGCACCAGTTTTGCCCGCAGTGCGGTGATGGCCCGATAGGTATAAACCCGGCTCCAGTCCCAGCTTTGCTGTTTTTGACTCTCATTTCCGGTATTGCGTATGTATTGCGCTTGCCAGTCACCCCGCAGGCGCCAGGCACCCAAATTCGCGCCAGTCGTGCCGTTACCCGTGACGGAACTGGAACGCTGTTCCTGTTGTTTCGACGACGTTGCATTAACGGTGTAGTCAAACAGTACGCCCGGAATTCCCTCATCCCAGCGAGAAGGCGGATCCCAGTTTTCGGCCGTATACTCAAGGTATGCCTGAGGAATGCTGAGATAGAGAGTACTTGTTCCCAGATCGGCTCTGGCTACCATGCCTTCCAGAGAATGAAGATCCAGACACTGTCCGTTATGCCACCATGAAACACCCTTAACGATGGACTCTTTCAGGCCAATTTGTAAGACATGCTCGGCTGTGAGGCAAACTTCGCTCCCTTTCGGATCGTCTTCAGGCGGGAAATACTCTACCGTCTGATCCGGTATGTCGGTTTTATTGACCTTTAGCGTAAGTTGATACTTACCGGGCATTAAATAACCCGCCCGGGAAAACTGGCTCAAATCAACATTGTTCCGCTCTTTAATGTCGAGTACATCAGTGTTAAATTCGACATTCTCTTCAGCGTGAACGCCTTTGACTGCAAGAAACGCAAGAAATACACCAATCGCTACAGGGTGTAACTTGCCCAGAAAGATGGTTTTATTGACTTTTTTCATTTTCAAAAGTAATCAACTTTGAAGCGTATCGTGGCCGTATACTCACCCACTTTCAGGCGGTCGCGATTACTCATAAGACGCAACTGGTATTTAAGAATTTGTGAACCGTTGCTCAATGTACCCGGAGGGAGCGCTTTCCCAGGTTGCGCCACATTTCCGGCGTCATCCGTAATTTCAATCCCTACGCCTGAGGCGCCGTCCACGGAAAAAAGTCCATCTAAAGATGGACCATCAAAAGTCGTCTGGAAATGGGATGACAGGGTTTGCGCATCCTTATTTATATGCAGATTGCAATTGACCAGCGTTAACGAAAAGGGATTTTTATTTCCACGGCCGTTGTGAATAATTTCACCCACGGTCGTGGTCATCATTTCAATGCTTTGCTCACGATCCGCGGTGGCGATAGCGCATGGGGTATCAATTATACTTCCCTGCATATTGACAATACCGTGGCCTTGATCGGCCAGCGCATGGCGGGGATTATTTGCCGCCGCTATGCAGGGTATCAATATACAGGGAAATATAATCACCCGAAGTCCAGATAATACAATCATTAAAATACGCTCTGGTTTCATGAAAAAAGTGCCAGTGATTAAGACAGTTGACTAATCACCAGCACAACAACAAGGTTAATTACTTGCGTAATAAGTCATGCCGGGATTATGGGTAATCCAGAGCGAAGCTTGCAATGGCCTGGAATTTACCTGGGACGATTGTCGCAGACGCGCCATCACCCTTCAGGAAAGCAGCAAACGTCAGGTCGTTATCACCATTCAGCAGTGCCTGCGCCGGAGAAGCCTGGCCCAGTTTAATCGGCGTACCGGTGTCCGTGGTAATCTCAACAGAAGCGCCTTTCGCGGTGCCCTGAATACCGAGCAGATCCGGGTTAGCTGCAGATGCGGTGCCAGAGAACGTGGTGGTCACTGATTTCTTGGTTTCGGTATTACACTGTTGCAGTTTGATAGCGAAAACCTGAGGAATAGAGGTACCGCCATCTTCCAGCGCCAGGTTAGAGATCTGACCCAAATCAACGGTTTGATCAGCACTGTCCGGTGTAATGGAGCAAGGCGCATCAATAATAGAACCCGTAAACGTTACGGTACCATGTCCCTGATCTTTTGCATTCGCATTTGCGATCATAGCACCAGCTATCATCGCAATCGCGAGAGCGATTTTCTTTGCCTTCATATAAGAACTCTCTTCAATAAGATATTGCCCATTTGGGTTCATTGCTTTCTCAGTTTTTCTGACAAGAGCAATGTGTATATATTCTTTCCTTTCGAGGGGTTTGCTTCAACAACAACACAGTGTCAAATGAGACTAAAAAAGAGTATTTAATGGCAAGATATGCAGGCTTGACGGGTCTCAATCCATTTCTTTTCTCAGGCCGCTGATTTCTGGAGAGAAAAAAGGAATTGATGTTATTTCAGGTATAGGGGAATTGCTGTGAGTTATCAATATTAGTGTTTAATGTAATAACAAGCAATACGTAGGCCTGCTGACGAATCGCTGAATAATCCCGCCATTACGCGAGGGCGGTAACCTTATTACCCCGGAGGCGATATCCTTAATCTCGCCTCGTCCAGATGGCTGCGCAATGCCGCAAGACATTGCGCATATGAATAGCTTATTTATCAGGTATTACCCACCTCTCCTCTTTACTAACGGCCGTCGTCGTTCTCTTCCTGCGCAACCAGATTAATTTATACGCCGCCGGAATAATAAACAGCGATAACAGCGGCGCCGTGATCATCCCGCCGATCATGGGCGCCGCTATCCGGCTCATGACTTCTGACCCGGCACCGGTACCCCACAGAATGGGCAGCAGACCGGCAACGATCACCGCGACGGTCATTGCCTTTGGCCGCACGCGCAGCACGGCGCCATGATAAAGCGCCTCATCCAGCCCCTGTTCGGTGAACGTGTCCCGATGGGACAACGCCGGATGCGCTTCAACGGCATGGCGCAAATACATCAGCATGACCACCCCAAATTCTGCTGCCACCCCGGCCAGAGCGATAAAACCGGTGCCGGTTGCCACAGACATATGGAAGCCCTGCCAGTAGAGGAACCATATCCCACCGACCAGGGCGAACGGCAGACTCATCAGGATTAACAGCGCTTCATCCACGCGGCGGAACGCCAGATACAGCAGAATAAAGATGATCATTACCGTCATCGGCACCATCAGCTTCAGTTTCTTGTTGGCGTGCTCGAGCAGCTCAAACTGCCCGGAGAATGTGACGCTGGTGCCCGGCCTCAGCTTTACGTTCTGACTGATGGCCGTCTTAATGTCGTTCACCACCGACACCATATCCCTGCCGCGAGCATCGATATAAATCCAGCTCGCAGGCCGGGCATTCTCCGTTTTCAGCATCGTGGGGCCGGAAACCACGTTGATATTCGCAACATCGCCCAGCGTGATCTGCTGTTTCATCGGCGTCAGGATCGGCATCTGCTTCAACGCGTTCGGGCTGTTCCGGTAGTCCTGAGGATAGCGAATATTAATCGGGTACCGGGCCACGCCTTCCACCGTTTCCCCCACCGTCGCCCCGCCGATAGCCGAGGAGACAAAGAGCTGCACATCACCCACCGTCATCCCATAGCGGGAGGCTTTTTCCCGGTTGATATCGACATCAATGTAGCGCCCGCCCTCAAGGCGTTCAGCCAGGGCAGACACCACGCCCGGCACCGTTTTGGCTACCGCCTCGATGCTCTGCGCCGTGGCGTCGATATCCGACAAAACGGTACCTGACACCTTGATACCAATCGGGCTTTTTATCCCGGTGGAAAGCATATCGATACGGTTACGGATGGGCGGAACCCAGAGGTTCGCCAGGCCGGGCAACCGAACGGTCTTATCGAGCTCGTCAATAATCTTGTCAATCGTCATGCCGGACCGCCACTCATTCTCGGGTTTGAGCTGAATGGTGGTTTCCACCATCTCGAGCGGCGCGGAATCCGTAGCCGTTTCGGCCTTACCCGTCTTGCCGAAAACAGAGGCCACTTCTGGCACGGTTTTGATGAGTTTGTCCGTGGTCTGCAGGAGCGCGGCCGCTTCTGCCGGAGAGACGCCCGGCAACGTTGACGGCATATACAGCAGATCGCCCTCATTAATCTTCGGCAGGAACTCCCCGCCCACCTGGCTCAGGGGCCAGATCACCGTGATGAGGGATAAGGCCGCAACCAGCAGGGTTGTTTTTGGCCAGCGGAGCACCTTAATCAGTAGCGGGTGGTAGGCTTTAATCAGCAGTCTGTTCAGCGGATTGCTGGTCTCCGCGGGAATTTTTCCCCGGATCCAGAACCCCATCAGAATCGGTATGACGATAATGGCCAGCGCGGCCGCGCCCGCCATGGCGTACGTTTTCGTAAAGGCCAACGGGCCGAACAGCCGCCCTTCCTGCCCCTCGAGGGTAAAGATGGGAATGAACGACAAGGTAATGATCAGCAGGCTGATAAACAGCGCGGGGCCAACCTCGACAGAGGCGTTGGTGATCACCGTCCATCGCGTAGCGTTGTCAATCTGCTCTCCCGGATGCTGGCGATCCCACTCCTCCAGCCGTTTGTGGGCGTTTTCAATCATGACGATGGCGGCATCCACCATCGCGCCGACCGCAATGGCAATCCCGCCCAGCGACATGATATTGGCGTTCAGCCCCTGGAAATGCATGACGATAAAGGCAATACACAGGCCAAGCGGCAGAGAGATAATCGCCACCAGCGCGGAGCGGACGTGCCAGAGGAACAGGGCGCAGACGATGGCCACTACAATAAACTCTTCGAGAAGTTTGCCGCTCAGGTTATCAATGGCCCGATCGATGAGCTGGCTGCGATCGTAGGTGGTCACAATCTCAACGCCTTCCGGCAGGCTGGCCTTCAGCGTCTCCAGCTTATCTTTCACCGCCGTGATGACCTCGCGCGCGTTTTTGCCCGAACGCAGGATCACCACGCCGCCCGCAACTTCCCCCTGCCCGTTCAGCTCGGCAATACCGCGCCGCATTTCCGGCCCCGTTTGTACGCGGGCAACATCGCGAAGGTAAATCGGTACCCCGTTCTCGGCGGTTTTCAGGACGATGTTATTGAAATCGTCCATCGTCTGCAGATAGCCGCTGGCCCGGACCATATACTCCGCTTCCGCCATTTCAACTGACGATCCCCCCGCCTCCTGGTTAGAGTACTCAAGGGCCTGCTTAACCTCCGGCAGGCTAACGCCGTACTGAGCCAGCTTTAACGGATTGACCTGGATCTGATACTGCTTCACCACGCCGCCGACGGAGGCCACTTCGGCCACGTTCGGGATTGTTTTCAGCTCAAATTTAAGGAACCAGTCCTGCAATGAGCGCAACTCAGCGAGATCGTGTTTTCCGCTGCGATCCACCAGCGCATACTCAAATATCCAGCCCACGCCCGTGGCATCAGGACCAATTTCAGAGCTCACGCCAGCAGGCAGCTTGCCCTGAACCTGGTTCAGATACTCCAGTACGCGCGAACGGGCCCAGTACAAATCGGTACCGTCTTCAAAAATGACGTACACGTACGAATCGCCAAACTGCGAAAAACCGCGCACGGTCTTTGCGCCGGGAACCGACAGCATGGTGGTCGTGAGTGGATAGGTCACCTGGTTTTCAACAATCTGCGGGGCCTGGCCGGGATAGCTGGTTTTGATAATCACCTGAACGTCAGAGAGATCGGGCAAGGCATCAACTGGCGTATTAATAATCGTCCAGGTGCCCCAGACGCTGAGGAACAGCGCCCCCATCATGACCAGGAAACGGTTGGCGACCGACCGCCGGATAATCCATTCAATCATCATCGTCTCCTTAATGGCCAGAATGCGCGTCGTCAGCGGCTTCAGCGTGGCGCATGCGCTCCAGCGCGCCGGTAATATTGGCCTCCGAGTCAATCAGGAACAGACCGCTGACCACTACCGACTCCCCCTCTTCCAGTCCGCTACCAATGCCGGACTGCTGCTGAGATTCGTGCAGTACGTGGATCCTTTTCGGTACAAAATTCCCGTCCGCATCGACGGTAATCACGCGCTGTTCTTTGCCGGTATCAATAACGGCCTGGGAGGGGATCAGCAGCATTTCCTGGCTTTGAGTATTCAGCTTCAGGTAGGCATTCATGCCCGGTTTCAGCAGCTCATCCTTGTTATCGACCTGCAGGCGCACCTGCAGCGTACGGGTGGTTGGGTCCACGCTCGGCAGAAGACTCCATTTTTCAACCGGGAAGGATTTATCCGGATAAGCCGGTATCGAAACAGCAAACTGCGAGGTCTCTTTCAGCAGATAAGCAATAGACTCAGGCACTGCCGCGCCGATCCAGACCGGATCCATCCCCTGAATTTGCGCCACCACCTTATCTTTCGAAATATTCATGCCGGTACGCAGGTCAAAGGCCGTGATCGCTCCGTCGATCGGCGCCCTGATGGTAAATCGGGTCTGGATGGTACGGGTCGCACGCAGCCTCTGAATATCGTCATCCGGCATACCCGCCAGCCGAAGCCGTTCCAGAACCCCTTTGATTTGCGTCGGCGTTCCGCCGGTGCCGGACAACAGCAGAAACTCGCTCTGCGCCTCTACCCAGTCAGGAATGGTTATATCAATGAGCGGCGTGCCTTTCTTCACCTTATCGCCCGTCGTCAGCGGATACACTTTTTCCACAAAGCCTTCCGCGCGCGCCTGCACAATGACAAACTGATAGTCGTTATAGCTGACGTTAGCCGGGATCGTCTGGGCATAGTTCAGCGTTCCGCGCGTCACTTTTTGCGTTTTTAATCCTAAATTCTGGACCTGCGTCGGATCGATACGGATACCGGCACTGCTTTTACTGTCGTTTTCATCCGCATATTTCGGAACCAGATCCATATCCATAAACGGCGATTTGCCGGGCTTATCGAATTTCACGTCTGGCTTCATCGGGTCATACCAGAAAAGCACCTTTCTTTCAGAGACGCTGTTTTCCGTTTTTTCAGATGAATGAAGCGCCTGCCATACCGTCACCGATATCAGCCCTCCCGCAATCAGGCTGCTGACTATCATGGCAGCATATTTTATTTTTAATGAGGCCATGCCGCGTCTCGCTATTTAATGCTCTTGAGTAAAGAGAGATTGCCCTGCTGAACAAACGAGAAATTCACGTGGCTGCCGACTTTTAAAGAATTAATACTCTCGTCAGCCTGAATAAAGGTAAAACGCATGGTCATCGCGGGCCAGCCAATTTCCGGGATAGCTTCATGGGAAATCGTGACTTTTTTATTCATCAGATCAATGTCCTTCACGATACCGGTTCCCGTGATGACCTGCTCTGAGGCCCCTTCGCTGGCAGCACTCATCATCTCGTGCTGATGAACCTCAGCCTGGAGGCCGGCAGAAAACACAATAGAAATCGCACCAAATACAACGGCCTTAAGTGAATTGCGCATGGTTATTTTCCTGTTTAATTAAGTAAGGTTATTCGACCCAACCGCCGCCGAGCGCGGTGAAGAGATTAATTTCATTAACCTGCCGGGCATAAATAAGGTCGAGAATATTTTGCTGGGTAGAGAAAAGAGAACGTTCCGCGTCAAGCACTTCGATATAGCTGACAGCGCCGCTGGAATAAAACCCTCTGGCACGTTGAAGCGTGATGCGGAGCGAATCCAGATACCGCTGTTGCGCAGCAAGCTGCTGGTTAATGCTGTCCCGCAGCGCGAGCGCGTCGGCAACCTGTTTGAAGGCGGACTGAATTTTTTGTTCGTAATTAACCACCGACTGCTGCTGGCGAATTTCGGCCAGCTTCAGGTTGGCCTTATTTCTGCCCGCATTAAAAATGGGAATTTCAATTTTAGGAATAAAGTTCCACATCCCGCTCCCTGGCGTGAACAGGCTGGACAACTCCGTGCTGCCGGTTGAAAGCCCGCTGGTGAGTGATATTGACGGGAAAAAGGCGGCGCGCGCCGCGCCGATATTCGCATCGGCCGCTTTAAGCTGATACTCCGCCTCCATAATATCCGGGCGCTGCAGCAGTATCGCGGAGGAAAGATGAGGAGGCAGTTTAACCGGCGCAACGTCGCTGGCGTTCATGCCGCTGTCGCCCGGCAGCGCGCGATACGTGCCGAGGACCAGCTGCAGGGCATTATTGGCCTGCGCCAGCTCCCCTTCTCGTTTGGCAATCTCTGCCCGCGTGCTTTCGATCTGTCCCCGGGCCTGTTCCAGCGCCAGGACGTTCGTACTGCCCGTCACCAGCTGCTGCTCAACGAACGCATAGGACTGCCGGTAATTGTTCAGCGTATCCCGCGCAATGCGCAGCTGTTTGTACGCCAGCTGCTGGTTGAAATAGCTCTGGGAAACGTTAGAGACGAGCAGGATATGCACCGCGCGACGGGCCTCTTCTCTGGCGAAAAAGTTTTGTCGGTCGGCCTCGCTCATGTTCTTCAGCTTGCCGAAGAAATCGAGCTCATAGCTAAGCGCAAGGCCCGCGTCATACCGCTGCGCGGTGGGTTTGTCACTTTTCAGCCCGCCGCTGTACGTGATGCCCGAGGAGGCATTCAGCTGAGGATAGCGATCCGCGTCCGTCACGTTGAACTGCGCCCGGGCTTCTTCAACCTTCAGGGCGGCCATTTTTAGATCGCGATTGTTCTTCAGGGCCTCCGTAATCAGCCCGGCAACCTGAGGGTCGACGAAGAAGTTGCGCCAGCCGGTGTCCTGATATCCCGCCGCCGCGGGCGTCAGGCCGTTACGGGAGAGCGAAAACTGCCGGGGGACAGGTGCTTCCGGCCGCTGGTACTCCGGAGCCAGCGAGACGCAGCCTGCCAGAATAAATACCGTACTGATGCTTAGTCGTTTTAACAGGAACATAACGGTTCAAATAAAGTCCAGAGTAGTTTTAGGGCTACTCTACGCAACGCATCCTGTTTGACGGGTGACAGGATAATGACAATGTTGTCATTTTTAGCGTAAGTCATTGTTAACGGCGGTACGCTCACTAGAATGTCTTCAGCAGCCAGTCAGGGGAGCACGATGAAAATACTGATCGTCGAAGACGAAATGAAAACCGGTGAGTACCTGAGTAAGGGGCTGACTGAAGCGGGGTTTGTGGTGGACCACGCGGATAATGGCCTGAACGGCTACCATCTCGCCATGACCGCGGAATACGATCTGCTGATTCTGGATATCATGCTGCCCGACGTGAACGGCTGGGACATTGTCCGCATGCTCCGCTCTGCCGGCAAAGGGATGCCCATCCTGTTACTCACGGCCCTTGGGACGATTGAACACCGGGTTAAAGGGCTTGAGCTGGGCGCGGATGACTATCTGATTAAGCCATTCGCTTTTGCCGAACTGCTCGCCAGGGTAAGGACGCTGTTAAGGCGCGGTAATACGGTGATTGCGGAAAGCCAGCTTCAGGTGGCAGATCTGACGGTTGACCTCGTGTCGAGAAAGGTAAGCCGGGCCGGAAGCCGCATCTCGTTAACCAGCAAAGAGTTCAGCCTGCTGGAGTTTTTCATGCGTCATCAGGGAGAGGTGCTTCCCCGCTCCCTGATTGCCTCCCAGGTGTGGGACATGAATTTTGACAGCGACACAAACGCGATTGACGTGGCGGTAAAGCGGCTTCGGGCGAAAATCGATAACGATTTTGAACCGAAGCTGATCCAGACGGTGCGCGGCGTGGGCTATATGCTGGAGGTACCGGATGCGCGTTAAGCCCCTCCGACGCCCGTTCTCGCTTGCCCTGCGGCTGACCTTTTTTATCAGTCTCTCCACGATACTGGCCTTTTTCGCCTTTACCTGGTTCATGCTGCATTCCGTTGAAAAGCACTTTGCGGAGCAGGATATCAGTGACCTTGAGCAGATCAGCACCGCGATGCACCGCATCCTGCAGTCTCCGGTCGATCCTGACCAAAAGAAAATCAGTAAAATCAAAGAGTCGATCGCCAGCTACCGCAACGTGGCCGTCCTGCTCCTGGATCCGCAGGGAAAAACCCTGTTCAGCTCGGCGCAAGGGGCGGCACTGCGCCCTGCGATGAACGCGGCAGACTTTAGCGAACACCGCCGCGCGCAGGATGTGTTTCTCTGGACGGTTGAAGACCCTGCCGAAAACATGCACGCCGGGTCCGACATGAAAATGGAAACGTACCGGATTATCGCCTCTTCAGGCACGGCGACGCTGCAGGGCAAAACGCAGGGTTATGTGATGCTTATCGGGCTCTCGATTAATTTTCATCTGCACTACCTTAAGGCGCTGAAAAGGAATCTCCTGGCGATTGCCGCGGCGATCAGCCTGCTGATTATTCTTGTCATTCGCATCGCGGTTCGTCAGGGCCATTTGCCCCTGCGTAACGTCAGCAACGCCATTAAAAATATCACTTCAGAAAACCTGGATGCTCGGCTGGAGCCGTCCCGCGTGCCTGTTGAGCTGGAACAGCTGGTCATCTCCTTCAACCATATGATCGAAAAGATTGAAGATGTCTTTACCCGTCAGGCTAACTTTTCCGCCGACATCGCGCACGAAATCAGAACCCCCATCACCAACCTGGTGACGCAAACGGAAATCGCGCTGAGCCAGAACCGCTCCCAGAAAGAGCTGGAAGATGTTCTGTACTCCAGCCTTGAAGAGTACAACCGGATGACCCGCATGGTCAGCGACATGCTTTTCCTGGCGCAGGCGGATAATAACCAGCTCATCCCTGACCGGGTGATGTTTGATTTAAGTGCGGAGGTCATAAAAGTCTTCGATTTCTTCGAAGCCTGGGCGGAAGAACGCAACGTTACGCTGAAATTTAGAGGGATGCCTTGTCTGATAGAAGGCGATCCGCAGATGTTCAGAAGAGCAGTGAATAATCTGCTCTCCAACGCCCTGCGCTACACGCCAGCCGGGAAAGCGGTGACGGTCTCCATCAGCAAACAGGATAACGACGTTGAGCTGATGATAGAAAATCCCGGTACGCCGATCCCGCAAGAGCATCTGTCGAAGCTGTTTGACCGCTTTTATCGCGTCGATCCGTCAAGGCAGCGCAAAGGAGAAGGCAGCGGGATCGGGCTTGCCATCGTGAAGTCGATCGTCACGGCGCACCACGGAAAAGTCCGCGTGGAGTCGGATGCGGTATCGACGCGCTTCATCCTCTCCGTGCCGGGAAAAGTGGCCTGAGGCGTCAGCACACGGTCCGACACACTTCCAGTACCTTTTCCCTGAGCCAGCGATGCCCCGGATCCCTTTCCATGCGCGGATGCCACATCTGCGACACCGTAATGGTCCGGGTTTTAAACGGCAGTTCAAAGACGTGTACATGCTCGTTCATCGGCTGATTGAGCAGGTACAGCGCTGGCACCATGGCAATCAAATCGGACGCCAGCGCCACGGATAATGCCGTCGGAAATCCGGGCACTACGCTGGCGATCTTGCGTTTCATCCCCCGTTCCGCCAGCGCGTCATCGACAGCCCCATGCAACGATCCGTTCGGAGAGGCCACCACATGGCCCCACGCGACATAATCGTCAAGGCTGACCTCAGGCTGAAATGACAGCGGATGTCCCTTGCGCACCGCGCCAACAAACCGGTCCTGAAAGAGCCTTTGCAGCCGTATTTCAGGCCCCATATTGTTCTGCACGCCGATCTCCAGATCGACAAGCCCCTCCCGCAAGTAGCGTGACGTTTTTTCCGGTTTCGGTGAGAAGCGGATGCATACCCCGGGCGCAACGCTCGCCACCGCAGCAATTAGCATTGGACCAAACGCCACCACAAAACCGTCGTTGGCCCGGATGGTGAACAGCCGTTCGAGATTTTCCACCTTCAGCGTGTCGGTGGAGGGCTGCAGCACCGCCCTCGCCTCATGTACGGCGCTTCTGGCGCGGTCCCGCGTGGCTTCGGCCCAGGGCGTCAGCACCATATGACGGCCGGCCCGCACGAGAATAGGATCGCCGGTCACCTCTCGCAGCCTGCTCAGGGTGCGGCTCATGGCGGAGGTGCTGAGGTTCAAACGTCGCGCCGCGCCCGCCACGCTGGCTTCTGCCAGCAGAACGTCGAGCGCAACCAGAAGGTTAAAATCAGGATCGGACACGGTGGCTCCTCAGATGTGGCGTTACGTGCAATGATTAAGTGCAAATGCTGCGTCTTCCGCCCTGTATACCGCATGATTATAGTTTCGTCATCACGATTCTTATCCGGAGTAACGACGATGACGCTATTTTCAAACCTGCCCGGCGATGAAGGCTTACCCGGGCATGAACGCGCCCGGGTCATGGCCGCCGTCATGACCACCACGCTGATGGGCGTCTTTGACGGCACCATGATCAACATCGCGCTGCCCTCCATGGCAAGGGCGATGCAGGTTCCCGCGAACGTTGCGGTCTGGTTCGCCAACGGTTACCTGCTGTCAGCGGCAATGACGCTAGCCATCTTCGCGGCGCTGGCGGCGCGCGTGGGCTATCGCCCGGTGTTTCTTGTTGGGCTTGCTACCTTTACGCTCACCTCGCTCGGCTGCGCGCTGGCAACAACGCCGGAAATGTTAACCGGGATGCGAATTCTGCAGGGCATCGGCGGCGCGGCGACCCTGAGTATCGCTCCGGCGATCCTGCGAGCCGTTTTTCCGGGACGGCTGCTGGGCCGCATTCTGGGGCTGCACGCCCTGCTTATCGCCTCCAGCACGGCTATTGCACCGGTACTCGGCGGAACGATACTGGACGCACTGAGCTGGCAGTGGCTGTTCGCCATTAACATTGTTCCGGGAAGCATCGCCCTGCTGCTGGCATGGCGGGCCTTGCCGCGGGAATCGGCCGTTGACCGCACTCCCTTTGACGCGCCGGGCGCCGTGCTCTCCGCCGCGCTGTTAGGTTCAGCGATCATGATGGCCGACAGCCTTCAGAGCGTGACGCGCCCGATTAGCCCGGCGGCCGTATGCTGGGGTGTTCTCACGCTGGTCAGCGCCTTCGCCTTTATCTGGCGGATTCGGCGGGCAAAAAATCCCATACTGCCGCCTGTTATCTTCAAAAACGGGCGCTTTACCCTCGCCGCGCTGACCTCGCTGGCCTCGTTTGTCAGTCAGGGCATCACCTTTGTCGCGCTACCGTTCCTGTTTCAGAGCGTGTATGGCTACAGCCCGGTGGTCTCCGCGCTGCTGTTCACCCCGTGGCCGATTGGCATCGTGCTGATCGCGCCGCACGCGGGGCGCTGGGCAGATACGATTTCCGCGCCGCTGATCTCGACAATCGGGCTGATGATTTTTGTCGGTGGGCTGGTCCTGCTGGCGACGTTGCCGGACAGCCCTTCCGCATGGAATATCTGCCTGCGCAGTCTGGTTTGCGGGATTGGGTTTGGCTGCTTCCAGAGCCCCAATAACCGGGAGATGCTCTCTAACGTGGCGCGGGAATATGCCAGCTATGCCTCCGGCGTGTTGTCTATCGTCAGGACGTTTGGGCAGTGTCTGGGGGCGGCCGTGGTAGGGGTTCTGATGGCCGCAGAGGCAGGATCGGACCCTCAACATGCCGTCCATGTTGCGCTGTGGATAGGCGTCATCGCCTCAATGGCTTCGGTGTTATTCAGCCTGAGCCGGCTGCGCCCTGCGATTCGGGCGTCAGCCTAGAGTGATGCAGCGCTGCGCGTTCGTTTACTCCAGCGCCAACAGCGCAAAGCTCGCCAGCCAGTGCCCGCCGCTATAGTGGCTGCCGACCACATGCCCGACGCTTGCGGCCAGATGTTTCGTCACCGCCTCTCGCAGCGCCGGTTGCACCGGGTGGCTGACAGGAAGCGCTTTCGCAATATGCTTCATGCACCAGGCGCGGCTGAGGTTTAACCCGTCGAGATGGGCGATTTTCGGGTCGGTACGATCGCTCACCTCCGCCGGGTTCATCAGCGCCCCAATTGAGCCAACATCCGGCAGAAACGCGTCAAACCAGGCCGGGAAGTCCTCCGACACTTTGCTCATCAGCAGCGCCTCCGTCAGCGCCCCGGAAATATACTCATCACCGCCGGGCTCGTAGTGGGCCGGATAGCGCGTGTCGGCGAGATAAAACCGCTCCGCCGCCGTGACAATCGCCTGCTCAAGCGCGCTATCTTCTACAGCTCGGGCGTAGTCCAGCCCCAGCGCCAGGGCAAACGCCGTGTTGTAGTGCGTTCCGACGCGGATCGGATAGGTGAGCTTGCCGAGATAATCCACCAGCCTGTCGCGAATATCCTGGGTGAGCGGCTCCAGCGTCTGGTACCAGACCGCAGCCTGCGGCAGCGACGACTGCTTTAGCTCCTGGGCCAGCGCCAGCAGCCAGCCGTAGCCATACGGGCGCTCAAACGAGGCGCGGAAAGGCGCGGTGAAATAGGCCAACTCCTTCGCCACGTTCTCTTCCGTCAGGTGCTCGTCGACAAGCGCGACGATCGCGTCACGGCTCGGCAGTTCCGGATAGAGGCGCACGCAGCGCAGCAGCAGCCAGTAGCCGTGCACCGCAGAATGCCAGTCAAAACAGCCGTAGAAAATGGGGTGCAGCTCGCGCGGCGGCAGAACGTCGCCATCATCATTAAGCAGGTGCATAATGTGGTTCGGGTATTCCTGGCGCAAATAGGTTAAAGGCATGCGGGCAAACGCGTCAGCCTGATGTTGCGTTAATTCCATAACAGCTCCTTAGCGAAACACGAGGAAATACATGAGGAACACGTTCACCACCAGCAGGGTTAACGCGGTCGGGATCTGAATCTTGATCACCTGATATTTGTCTTTCAGCTCCAGCAGCGCGGCGGGAACGATATTGAAGTTCGCTGCCATCGGCGTCATCAGCGTGCCGCAGTAGCCCGCGTACATGCCAATCGCCAGCAGCGGCGCCGGGTTGCCGTGATGCACGTTGATCAGAAACGGTAACGCGATGCCGGCACTCAGCACCGGGAAGGCCGCAAAGGCGTTGCCCATAATCATGGTAAACAGCGCCATCCCCACGCAGTAAATCACCACCAGCATAAAGCGGTTATCCGGGTTAACGAACAGGCTCACCACCTTCTGCACCGAATCACCGGTGTTGGCTGCCACGAACACGCCGCCGAGCATGGCGAGCATCTGCGGCAGGATCACCGCCCAGCCAATGGTATCGACAAGACGGCGAGACTGACGAATGGCGTGCAGCGGCGTGCCTTTGGTGAGCCACCAGCCGGTGAGGATCGCCGCGACGCAGGCCACGCAAAGCGCCGCCAGGGTGAGCTGTTTCTGATCGAGCAGGAACACGCCGCCAATCGACACGCCCTTCAGAAACAGCGTCCCGATAACCGTCACCACCGGGATCATCAGCGCGGGCAGGAACAGCCAGTTTTTAAGGCGGTTTGACGACGCGAGACGTTCGTCTTCGGTCGACATTTTATAGTGCCCTTTTCCGACCAGACCAAAGCCCGCCAGCAGCGCGATAGCGATGACGCCGCCGCCGATTATCCGGTACGCCAGCGATTTCCCCAGCTCCTGAACCATCAGATCGCCAAACAGGAAGATCCCGCCAAACAAGAACCAGAACAGCGCGGTGGTAAAGCGCTTCGGATTGGCGCGATCGCGCAGGGTCATCACAACCAGCAGCATCACGACAAAGCCGATCAGGTAGTACACGCGGTTAATGGTGATAAGCGTCATCATTGCGCGGCCCCCTGCGTGCCCTGCTCCGCGCGCCAGGCCATGACGTCGCGACGGATGCTGGCATCCAGACGCAGCAGGCGCGTCATATGAATAATTAATGCCGCAATGGCGGTTGGAATGGCCCACAGGCCGATATGCAGCGGTTCAATGCCCGGAATACCGTTCTCTTTCAGGAACGCGTCGATCAGCAGCACCGCGCCAAAGGCAATAAAGATATCTTCGCCAAAGAAGACCGCGATGTTGTCGCACGCGGCGGCATGGGCTTTGATTTTGTCGCGGATGTGCTGCGGCAGCTCGCCGTATTCGTTCAGCGCCGCCCCTTCGGCCATCGGCGCCAGCAGCGGACGCACCGTCTGGGCATGACCACCCAGCGACATCAGCCCCAGCGCGGCGGTACCTTCACGCGCGACAAAATAGAGCATCAGAATTCGCGCCGAGGTGGCGCTGGCGATCTTCGCCACCCAGGCCTGGGCGCGCTCCTTAAGCCCGTAGTATTCCAGCAGACCAATCACCGGCAGGATCAGAATGAAGGTTGCCAGCGAGCGACTATTCACGAACTTTTCGCCAAAGGTCTCCAGCAGCATCCCGAAATCCATCCCGACCAGCAGACCCGTTGCCAGCCCCGCCACCACGACCACCAGCAGCGGGTTGAAGCGTAGTGCAAAACCAATAACCACGATCGGTATCCCGATCAGCGGCAGCAGCGTAGTACCGTCCATAACGTTTACCCTATCGAAAGTGAGCGTTGCGCGCCGGCGGCTATTTTTTTAATTTGCGGCGAGCGATGTTGTGTTTTGTTGGCAGGCTTCACAAAACCTGCGCTAAAAAGCTATATCTGAACCTCAAAAACATGTAAACAAATTATCAATAAAATGTTCTTATTTTATCGATGAGTTTACATTTCTGGCTAAGGAACGTTATGAACTCGAAAAAGAGTGCTTCACCCGATCGCGACGATATCAACGATGGTCGGATAGTCTCTTCCCGCCATCTGGTGTCCGAGCGCTGCGCGGAACTGTCAGAGCTGGAATATGCGCTGATCATGACCAGCAACGCGTTCAACAAATGGATGGTGCGCTGCATGACCGCAGCCGGTGAGCCCGATATGGGCGCCTTTGACGTTTCGCTGCTGCATCACGTCAACCACCGCGACCGCAAGAAAAAGCTGGCCGATATCTGCTTCGTCCTCAACGTGGAAGATACCCACGTGGTGACCTATGCCCTGAAAAAGCTGGTTAAAGCGGGCTACGTGACGAGTGAGAAAGCGGGCAAAGAGCTCTTTTTCTATACCACCGAGGAAGGGAAAGCGTTGTGCATGAAGTACCGGGACGTGCGGGAAGCGTGTCTGATTGCGATCCACGCGGAGAGCGGCATTGCCGGGAAGTCGATCGGAGAAACCGCGCAGCTGTTACGCACGATCTCCTCCCTGTATGACACCGCCGCCCGCGCGGCGGCATCACTCTAACGCTAAGGACGTCTGAAGAGGGTAATACTCCGTCCGGCCAGCTCGTACTCTACGGTTTCGGTGATCGCGGTCCCTGCGGCAGCGTCATCCGCCGTGGAGAGCTCCAGCACCCATCCCCCTTCGCCAAACTGCGGGATCTGGAACGGTACGGTGCCTTCAAACGGGTTGAACAGCATCAGCACGTCGTGCCAGATGCCGTCCTCCTGCCGCAGATCCGGCCTGCTGATGGAGACGCCGAGCGTCGAACCTTCATCCCACTGTTCGGCCTGCTGCGGGCCGCCTCCGGCATTAAACCAGCGGATCTCCAGCCCGTCGCGCCAGCTCTCACGACGCAGCAGCGGCTGTTGCGCGCGAAGGGCGATGAGCCGTCGGGTGAACTCGCGCAGCGCGGCGTCGTTTTCGGAAAGCCCCTTCCAGTCGATCCACGAGATCTCGCTATCCTGACAGTAGCCGTTATTGTTGCCCTTCTGCGTGCGGCCAAACTCGTCCCCCGCCAGCAGCATCGGCGTGCCGTGGGAAAACAGCAGCGTGGTCAGGAAATTACGCTTCTGCCGCTCCCGGGTAGCGATGATATCCGGATTTTCGGTTGGCCCTTCTTCGCCGTAGTTGTACGAGCGATTGTCATTATGCCCGTCGTTATTGTCCTCGCCGTTGTCGGCGTTGTGCTTCTCGTTGTACGACACCAGGTCATTCAGCGTAAAGCCGTCGTGAGCGGTGATGAAGTTGACGCTGGCCCACGGGCGACGCCCGCGCAGGTCGTACAGATCCCCGGATCCCAGCAGCCGTGCGGCAAAGTCGTTGGAGACGTTATCACCCTTCCAGTACTCGCGTACGGTATCGCGGTATTTGTCGTTCCACTCCCCCCAGCCCGGCGGGAAACCGCCGACCTGATACCCGCCGGGGCCAATATCCCAGGGTTCACCAATCAGCTTAAGTCTCGATAACACCGGATCCTGCGATATGGCGTCGAAGAAACCGCCGCGCGGGTCAAACCCTTCCGGCTCGCGGCCCAGGATCGTCCCCAGGTCGAAACGAAAACCGTCAATATGCATCGATTCCGCCCAGTAGCGCAGCGAATCCATCACCATCTGCAGCACGCGCGGGTGCGAGGTGTTGACCGTGTTTCCCGTCCCGGTGTCGTTGATGTAGTACCGGTGCTGGTCCGGGAGCGTGCGGTAATAGCTGTAGTTATCAATCCCCTTAAACGAGAGCGTGGGGCCAAGTTCATTCCCCTCCGCCGTGTGGTTGTACACCACGTCCAGAATCACCTCGATGCCCGCATCGTGATACGCGCGCACCATGTCGCGAAAGCCCTGGATCCCCGCAGGGCCGTAGTAGCGCGACGCCGGGGCAAAAAAGCCCAGCGTGTTATAGCCCCAGAAATTTTTCAGGCCCCGGTCGAGCAGATGCTGGTCGTCCGGGAACCAGTGAACCGGCAGCAGCTCCACCGAGGTGATTCCGAGACTCTTGATGTAATCGACCGAGGCTTTGTGTCCCATCCCCTCAAACGTCCCGCTCAGCTCGGGCGGGATGGCCGGGTTCATCTGGGTAAAGCCCTTCACGTGGCTCTCGTAGACAACGGTATGCGGCCAGGGCACCTCCGGCCGGTTGTTGTCCTGCCAGTCGAAGGCGTCCGGATCGATAACCTTGCATTTGGGCGTGAACGGCGCGCTGTCGCGCGTATCAAAACTGAGATCCAGTTCATCATGCCCAAGCTCATAGCCGAAATGGGCGTCGTTCCAGTCGATATCACCCACCAGTTCACGCGCGTACGGGTCGATAAGCAGCTTATGCGGGTTGAAGCGGTGACCGTTTTCAGGATCGTAGGGTCCGTAGACGCGATAGCCGTACAGCGCGCCGGGCTTCAGGTCCGGCACATAGCCGTGCCAGACCTCATGGGTATATTCCGGCAGTTCCAGCCGGGCGATTTCGTTTTTCCCGGACGGGTCAAACAGACAGAGCTCTACCCGCTCGGCGTGAGCGGAGAACAGCGCGAAGTTGACGCCCTTCCCGTCATAATTCGCCCCCAACTGCTGGCCATGACCGGCCCGAATTTCAAACGTAGTATCCTTTGCCATTTTCGTTCTCCACGATTATTCGCAGGTAAGCAGAACCAGTACACATCCCTTTTCTGACGTTAAATCCAGCGTCTCTTGCAGAATGCGGCTCTCACCGCTGAACAGATCCCGATAGCGTTTCCCCGCCAGCTCCTCGGGTATCGCCACCGTGGTATTGACCCACAGCTGATGATTATCGGTGACATCAAAAACCAGACGCGGCACGGCGACAATCAGCGCCTCCTCGTCCTTAACGCGGGCATAGACAATCAGGTTCTCCTCGCGCTCGCCGGAGACCTTAAGCGGCAGCCAGTCGCCGTAGCGGAAAAGCGCGTCGTAATGCGGTCGAAGCCGCAGCAGCGTGGCGGTGACGAACTGCTTAACGCGCCCGTCCCGCCAGCAGGCCGGGTTATCAAATACCGTGGCATCCGCCGCGCTGAGGTTGTGCACCAGCGCGTTGAAGTCCGGCTCCCGTCGGTTATCCGGGTCGACGAGGCTAAAGTTAAGCGCCTCGCTGCCCTGATAGATATCCGGCACGCCAGGCGCCGTCAGCTTGATTACCGTCTGGCTGAGGCTGTTCATCAGCCCGGCGCGGATAAAGGGCTGCATCGCCTCGCTAAAATCCTGCAGGAACAGGGCGTTGTCCGGCGAAAGCAGATGCCGCGCGTAGCTCAGCACCACGCTCTCATAGCTCTCGTTGCTGTCGATCCAGTCGGTGCGCTGTTTTGCCTCCCGCAGCGCTTTCTCGAGGAAGCCGAGGAAACGTTCTTCCAGCGATTTCAGCCCGTCGGCGTCGTCCGGTGACAGCGTGGCGGGCCAGACGCCCGCCAGCGCCTGATAGATCATCCACGTATCGGCGGCGTTCGGCGCGGTACCGTCATTGAGAAAACGCACCTGGGTCTGGTTCATCTGCCGCCAGCGGGCCAGGTTGTCACCCCATCGTTCCGGGGCTTCCGTCAGGGTATAGAGACGCGCCCGGGCGTCTTCCCCGCGCTTGGTATCGTGCGTGGAGGTGCCCAGCAGCGCGTCGGGCTGTCGGGCGAGACGAATGCGCATATCCTGGTGGAAGCGGGATAATAAAAACGCGCGCGGCGTCGGGTCGGCGCCCACTTCATTGAGCGCCAGCTCCAGGTTGTGGCGAAAGAACAGCGTGTCTTCAACGGACTTCGCCATCAGCGGCCCGGTAAGCTGCTGGAAGCGGGTTCTGAACAGCGCGGCGGACTCGCGGCAATCTTCCGGCAGGTCGGCGGTAAGAATGTGCACAATCAGACTCAGCGCCGCTTCAGAAGTCTCCACGCTGGCGACCACGCGGTTAAGCAGCGCCACGTCAGACGGGGTTAATCCCTCCCGGGTGCCGTAGGTGCGGTAGACCGGAAAGGCAATAAGCAGCTCGCGCAGCGCGTGGCGGATCTCCTCGCGCGGCAGCGCAACCTCATTGCGGCGGGCCAGATCGTCAGCAAGGTTAAGCAGCGTGGTGAATTCACCCTCGAAATTGCGATCGGTCATCAGGCCCTTGGCATCGCGCAGTTCCGCGTGGCGATCGACCGTCACGCCCAGCGTTTCGTCGTGGATGGTCTCCAGTCGCGTCAGGTTATCGTCATCGACCAGCACTTCCGCCAGCGAGGCGATAAACTCGTAGCCGGTGGTGCCGGATACCGGCCAGTCGGCGGGGAGCTGTTCCCCCTTCGCGAGGATTTTTTCAACCGTGATGTAGCAGTCGGGCCCGGTTTTCTCCCGCAGGCGCTGCAGATAGCCCAGCGGATCGGCCAGGCCGTCGACGTGATCGATTCGCAGGCCGTCCACCACGCCAGCGTGAACCAGCTCCAGGATCAGCCGGTGCGTATCGTCGAAGACCGCGTCGTCTTCAACCCGAACGCCGACCAGGCCGGTGATCTCGAAGAAGCGCCGCCACGAGAGCTGCTTCGGCGCTTCCCGCCAGGACATCAGGCGCCAGCTTTGCGCGTCGTGCAGTTCGGCAATGCTTTTCTCCTCGCTGTACGTGCCGGGGTTGAGCGGATATTCGGCGTCATAGTAAACCAACGCGGCCTTGTTCGTGACAGGGTCACGTTTTAGGGCGATCGCCCCCTTCTCCAGCTCGGTCTCAAAGGTGTCGCCGAGGAACGGCAGCGTTATCGGGCGCGACCCGTCGATATCGAAATAGCGAAAATAGCGGCTCTGCTGGCCGTATTCAATCACGTCCCGCCACCAGGCGTTTTCCAGCGAGGTGGACATATGGTTCGGGACAATATCCAGAATCAGCCCCATGCCGGCCTGCTTAAGCGCCGCGGCCATGCGGTCGAAACCGTCTCGTCCGCCGATCGCGGGGTCAATTTCATTCGGGTTGGTCACGTCATAGCCGTGGGTGGAACCCGCTGTGGCGGTAAATACGGGCGATGCATAGAGATGGCTAATGCCGAGATCTTTCAGGTAAGGCACCAGCGCCGCAACGCGGTCGAAGGTCATGCCATTACGGAACTGAATACGGTACGTGGCGGAAGGGATCATAACGATGCTTCTCCATCAGCAAAGCGAACGACAATACCGTTCGGCGGTAAAACGTCAGTGACTTCCGGCCAGGCAAAGCGCGTCTCACCCGCGATATCGGGCAGCGCGACGGGCTTATTGCCGATATTCAGCGCCAGAGAGAGCGTCCCCGACGGGAAATGCCAGCTCACCGCCACCATGCCGGGCGCGGTCTTGATTACCTTGCCCTCAACGGCGCCGCCATGACGCAGAAGCGGAACGATATGGCGATGGCGCAGCGTCAGCAGGTGGCGCGTGAAGCGCAGCCACGTTTTGCCTTCGTCGGTGGCAACCTTATTCCAGTCGAGTTTTGAACGGATGAAGGTGTTCACGTCATTCGGATCCGGGACGGTTTCATCGTGCCCGGCATGGCCGGTAAATTCTTTCGCGCGCCCTTCCCGCACCGCCTTTGCCAGATCGCCGTGAAAATCGGTGAAAAACAGGAACGGGTGCGTTTCCCCAAACTCCTCGCCCATAAACAGCAGCGGGATATGGGGGGAAAGCAGCAGAGCGGCAAGCAGCACCCGCGTCTTGTCGGATCCCGCCAGGGCGATCAGCCGCTCGCCCTGGGCGCGATTCCCGGTCTGATCGTGGTTCTGAATAAAATCGACGAAGAACTGCGGCGGCTGCGTCTGGCACTCCACGCCGCGGGATTCGCCGGTTTGCAGCGACACCTCGCCCTGGTAGACAAAGCCTTCCGCCAGCGCCCGAGCGAACTTTTTCTCCGGCTCAAAGGCAAAATCCTGGTAGTACGCGTGCGTCTCGCCGGTGGCAAACACGTGGGCAGCGTTGTGGAAGTCATCATTCCACTCGGCGGTGAACAGCGGCGCGTTGCCCTGCTCATCCCGAGGATGCAGAAAAATCACGTTGCGGCTGTCTTCCGTGGTCAGGTGAACGTGACGGTGCGGGATCGCCTCGCGGATCTTTTCTGCTATCTCCACAAGAATGTGCGTGTCCGAGCCGTCTTTAATCTGGTCGATGGCATCAAAGCGCAGGCCGTCCAGACGGTATTCCGTGAGCCAGTAGAGCGGCGCATCGGTAATGTACTGCCTCACCGGCTCGCGTTCATAAGCAATTCCGTTGCCCCACGGCGTCATACGCTGATCATCAAAAAACGCGGGCGACAGTAGCGGCAGATAGTTCCCCTCCGGGCCGAAGTGGTTAAGCACGATATCCAGCACCACGGAGAGCCCCAGCCCGTGCGCGGCGTCGATAAACGCGTGGAAATCCTCCGGCGTGCCGTAGGCAGAGTGCGGGGCGTACAGCAGCACGCCGTCATACCCCCAGCCGCGGGTTCCGCCAAACTGGGAGACGGGCATGACCTCAAGCTGGGTAATACCGAGCTCCGCCAGATACGGCAGCTTGTCGATGGCGGCCCGGAAGGTGCCCTCCGGGGTAAACGTGCCGATGTGCAGCTCGTAGATAACCGTGTCTTCCCACGGCCGCCCTGCCCAGTCCCGGTTGACCGGCTGGTAGCGTTGGGGATCGATAACGATGGAGGGGCCGTTAACGTCGCCCTTTTGCGCGCGCGACGCCGGGTCGGGTACCGTCATGCCGTCCTGCAGAACAAATTGATATTCTGCACCGTTCGTGACGCCGGATACGTCAGCCTGAAACCAGCCGTCGCCCGTTGCCGTCATCGGCACGTCGGCGGCGGCCAGACGTAGCGTAAGTTCTTTCTGTCCTTCTGCCCAGACGCGAAAACGTACAACGTCATCGGAAATAAACCCAGCACCCCACTGCTTTTGAAATGTCCTGAATTCCATTCATTGTCCTCGAATGACCCACATTTTACGCGGAACGAAGTACAAGCTTAGTTCAGGATTAAAAGTGCGTGAGCCCAGCGGATTTAACCGCTTCGTCTATTCTTTATTAAATAACTCACTACCGGGAATACTATGCAGATTCGAAAAGGACTCAGTACCGACCTCACACGCCTTGAATGCTGTGACTTTTCTTTCACCATAAGCCACGTTGCGCGAGAGCCCTTTATCCACTGTGATTTACATATCGAAGCCGTCGCCGAGCCCTGGATTAAAACCTACGAGCTTGATATCCAAACCCTTGAAAACCATTGCGTTAATCCGGACGCAATATTTCTTATTGCCGAAACGGATGACGGGGAAATTGCGGGATTTATTACCGCGTCAATCGGCTGGAATAAGTTTATCTCGGTGGATTACATTGCTGTAGAGCGCACGAAACGCAGAACCGGCGCCGCGCAAAAATTAATGGCCGCCGCGCACGTGTGGGCCCGCAGCGTAAACGCGCCGGGACTACGGCTTGAAACACAAAATGTGAACGTCTCTGCCTGTCTGTTTTACCGCAACTACGGGTTTACCCTGGGCGGATACGATCGTTATCTCTACAACGCCTTGCCGGAAAAAGACGAGGTCGCCCTGTTCTGGTATTACATGCTGGTCTAGCGGCGCGGCCTTCATATTTCTGTCATTGAATTTCATTACGCTTTCGGGATTTTAACCACGGTGTTGAGGAAAGAAGTGTGAATTCAATGGCTAAGGCATTACTGCTGGCATTACCTGTTTTGAGTGCAACGGCAGCGGCGACGGCCGCCGGGGGCGACCTGTGTGAACCCAAAGCGTACGAAATGGCGCTGCGCTATCAGCAGAAATCGGCAGAGATTATGGCCCTTCAGCTGCAGACGTATCGGTTTGCCACAGAGCGTTTCAACGAAAAGTTAAAAGATCTGAAAACGCCCGAAAACTACGCCGTGGTGATGGACCTCGACGAAACGGTGCTGGATAACACCCCTCTACTGGTGCGCGACACCGAGCAGTGTCACGACTATACAAAATGGGACACCTGGAGCGACTGGGAAAAACAGGGAAAACCCGGCTTAATTCCGGGCGCGAAGGCGTTTCTTGACCATGTGAATCAGAGCAACGTCCGTATCTATTACGTCTCGGATCGCATGCAGGAAAATAAAGCCGATACGCTCAGGACGTTAAAAGCCCTGGGACTTCCGCAGGTGTCCGATGAAAGCGTGCTTCTGGACACGGTCAGCAAGGAAGAGCGTCGCCAGAGCATCCTCAAAAAGCAGCAGATCGTGATGCTGTTTGGCGACAGCCTTCCGGATTTCGCCGTGCAGTTTAAAAACAAAAAGCCGAGCGAACAGCAGCGCGAGCTGGTTGAGGCCAGCGCGGAACACTTCGGAAACGACTGGATTGTGCTGCCAAATGCCGCTTATGGCTCCTGGTCCAAAGCCACGCCGGACGGCTGGAACGCACCGCTGAAAAAATAACGTGTTACGGGCCGGGAAAGGCAGCATCGCCACCCGGCCTCTTCGCTGTGCTATCCACTGCGTTTATAGGTCCTATCATTTCTGGGCAGGTTCTTATAATTTTACGAAGAAGTAAGATGAGCGCTTTCAAAGGAGACTCGTATGCTTACCGTGAAAAAACTTGCTCTTTCTACGCTGATTTCCAGTTCACTGCTTTTCTACCCTGCGCTGCAGGCGGCGGCAGAGACGCCTCAGCACGTCGTTAAACAACCGGCGGGCGGGTACAGCGTTCAGGTCGGCGATGTGCTGGTTACCTCGTTTACGGACGGGACCGTCGCGCAGGATCTACACAAGCTGCTGCGCCGGACAACGCCGCAAAAAATCGATGCGCTGCTCGCGAAAAATTTCCAGACCAACCCGCCCGAGGTGTCCATCAACGCGTTCCTGATTGCGATGCCCGGACATAAAATTCTGGTAGATACGGGCTCAGGCCAGCTCTTTGGCCCCGGCAACGGCGGACGTCTGATTGAGAGCCTCGCCACCCAGGGGGTTAAACCCGAGGACATTACTGAAGTCCTGCTGACCCACGCCCACTCCGATCACGCGGGCGGCCTGGTGAAAGACGGCAAGGTGGTGTTCAGCAACGCGCGCGTTTTCGTTGGCAAACCGGACGTCGACTTTTTCTTTAACGACGAGAATCAGAAAAAAACCGGCTACGGCAAGAACTACTTTGACGTCGCGCAGAAGACCTTAAAACCCTATCTTGATGCCGGTAAAGTGGTGCCGTTTAGCGGCACATCGGAGATTCTTCCGGGGCTGACCGGCACGGTTCATCCCGGCCATACGCCGGGTTCAGCCTTCTACACCCTGACGAGCAAAGGCGAGAAGATCACCTTTGTCGGCGACATCATTCATGCCGCGGCGGTACAGTTCCCGCAGCCTGACGTGACCATTACCTACGATGAAGATCAGAACAAAGCGGCAAGCGTGCGCGAGCATGCGTTTGCGGACTTTGTGAAAAATAAAGACCTGGTCGCCGCGCCCCATCTGCCGTTCCCGGGTATCGGGTACGTCACCAAAGGCGAAAACGGCGGCTATGCCTGGGTCCCTGTCACCTATACCAACCGGGACGCCAGCAGCGCGAAATAAAATGACGCCCCTCTTTGACATGGACATCGACCTTATCCTGACCCTTGACGCCCTGCTTCAGGACAGGAATATCACCCATGCGGCCGCGCGGCTGGGCATCAGCCAGCCCGCGCTTTCCGCCCGTCTCGCGCGTCTGCGAACGCTGTTTGGTGAACCGCTGTTTATTCCCTCCCCACATGGACGTGGGGTGCTACCCACGCCGCGAGCGGAAGCGCTTAAGCCGCAGGTGGAGAGCGTTCTGCGCGGCATCAGCGCGATGTTTTCTCCCACCACGTTTGATGCCCAGACCAGCACCCGAACCTTTGTCATCGCGCTGCACGAAAACCCGGCGCTGATGCTGGGCTCCGGGCTGCTTAACCAGGTGGGTACCGACGCCCCCGGCATTCGCCTGCGCTTCGCCCTGCCACAGATGTCCGAATTGCCGCAGCAGCTGGAAAACGGAGATGTGGATATCTACATCGGCGTAAGCGCGGGCGCCCATGACGGCTGGGTGAGACGCAAACTGCTCGACGACGCGTTTGCCACCGCCCAGCGCAAAGGCCATCCGCGCGGGAGCGGAGCGTTAGACCTGGAAAGCTACTGCGCGCTTTCGCATCTGGTGGTGTCGTCGGCGGGAGATCCGTTTACCGGATTTGTCGATCAAACCCTGGCCGGGCTGGGCTATCAGCGACGCGTTGCTATGTCCACGCAGAGCTACGCCGTGGCGCCTGCGCTTGTCGCCGGTACCGACCTGGTGTGCACTCTGCCGGAGCGGATGCTGAGACAGTTCGCCTCCACGCTGGATATTTTTCCGCCGCCGCTGCCGCTCCAGCCGATTACCATCTACATGTACTGGCACCCGAAAAACAGCCAGGATCCGGCAAATGCCTGGCTGCGCGAGCAGCTGCTGCGGGCCGCCGGACGTCAGGCGTGATCGAGGGTAATCAGAAATTTTTTAAGCACTTCTGATCGGATAATCCGGTGGCAAACCAGCGTCAGCTCGCTTTCCCGGAGCCGGTCGAGGATGTCCACGTAAACCACATTCTCGACGCTCACCGCCTTTGCCGACGCGGGCAGCAGCGCCAGCCCAAACCCCGCCGAGACCAGGCTTATCACCGTGGGCACGTCGGTCGCGTTTTGCACCACGTCCGGCTGAAAGCCCGCTCCGCTGCAGGCGTCATAAAAGTACTGTTCCAGCCCCATTCCCTCCGGGTCGCGCAGGGAGATCCATTTTTCGTCCTTCACTGACGAAAGCGTCAGCGCGGACGACCCCGCCAGCGGATGCTGACGATACAGCGCAAGTACCGTTTTCTCTGACGTGAAGGGGCGGCTTTGCAGATCGTCAGGCAGCGACGGCAGCGGCGCCCGGATAATAGCCACATCGAGCTGGTTGCTCTGCACGGCCGCGTAGAGCGTCTGCACGTTTCCCGTCACCAGTGACATGGTAATGGCCGGCCAGCGCGTGTGCATCTGGCGCAGCGCGGCGGGCAGCCTGCCGTCGAACATCGCGCTCGACACGCATCCCAGGTTTAGTACCCCCTGCTCGCCCCGTGCCGTTTGCCTGGCGTCGAGAACCGCCTGCTCGGTCAGGGAGATGGCGAGCCTTGCTTTCACCAGAAACGCTTCACCCGCGGGCGTCAGGGTTAAGCGGCGGTTCGCCCGGCTGAAAAGCGTGACGCCTAAACGTTCTTCCAGCGCCTTTATCTGCTGGCTCAGTGCCGGTTGCGCCATGTTCAGACGCTCGGCGGCCCGGTGCATGTGGAGCTCTTCGGCCACGACGATGAAGTTGCGCATCTGACGAAACTGCACGGAACGCCTCCTTTTGATAAGAATTTACTTATCAATTTAGCAGTAATGATGCAATTGATGCTATTGGTCATTGCCATAAAAATGGAGGTATTCAAACGAGGGAGGAAAATATGGAAAACAAGATTAACGATCTCCGCAGCGCCATCGCCCTGCTTCAGCGCCATGAAGGGCAGTATCTTGAAACCGATCATCCGGTCGATCCCAACGCGGAGCTGGCGGGAGTCTACCGTCATATCGGCGCGGGCGGCACGGTAAAACGCCCGACCCGCACGGGCCCGGCCATGATGTTCAACAGCGTGAAGGGCTATCCGGGCTCCCGCATCCTGGTGGGCATGCACGCCAGCCGCGAGCGCGCGGCGCTGCTTCTGGGCTGCGAGCCCTCCGAGCTTGCAAAACACGTCGGCCAGGCGGTGAAAAAGCCGGTTGCGCCGGTTGTCGTTCCGGCCTCGCAAGCGCCCTGCCAGGAACAGGTTTTCTACGCAGACGATCCTGACTTCGATCTGCGCAAGCTGCTTCCGGCCCCGACCAACACGCCGATTGATGCGGGTCCGTTCTTCTGTCTGGGACTGGTGCTGGCAAGCGATCCGGAAGACAGTTCGCTGACGGATGTCACCATTCACCGTCTCTGCGTCCAGGAGCGTGACGAGCTTTCCATGTTCCTTGCCGCCGGTCGGCATATCGAAGTCTTCCGCAAAAAGGCGGAAGAAGCCGGAAAACCGCTGCCGGTGACGATCAATATGGGGCTCGATCCCGCCATCTATATCGGCGCGTGCTTTGAGGCGCCTACCACGCCGTTTGGCTACAACGAGCTGGGTGTCGCCGGGGCGCTGCGCCAGCAGCCGGTCGAGCTGGTGCAGGGCGTGGCGGTCAAAGAGAAAGCCATCGCGCGGGCGGAAATCATCATCGAGGGCGAACTGCTGCCGGGCGTGCGCGTGAGAGAGGATCAGCACACCAACACCGGCCACGCGATGCCGGAGTTCCCGGGCTACTGCGGCGAGGCGAATCCATCTCTGCCGGTGATCAAAGTGAAAGCCGTGACCATGCGAAACCACGCGATCCTGCAGACGCTGGTGGGACCGGGGGAAGAACATACCACCCTGGCCGGATTGCCGACGGAGGCCAGCATCCGCAATGCCGTTGAAGAGGCGATTCCGGGCTTCCTGCAAAACGTCTATGCCCATACCGCGGGCGGCGGTAAGTTCCTCGGGATATTGCAGGTGAAAAAACGCCAGCCGTCAGACGAAGGACGCCAGGGCCAGGCGGCGCTCATCGCCTTAGCCACCTATTCGGAGCTGAAAAACATTATTCTTGTCGACGAAGACGTGGATATTTTCGACAGCGACGACATCCTGTGGGCGATGACGACGCGCATGCAGGGCGATGTCAGCATCACCAATATTCCGGGGATCCGAGGCCACCAGCTGGATCCGTCCCAGTCGCCGGATTACAGCACCTCGATTCGCGGCAACGGCATTTCCTGCAAGACGATCTTCGACTGCACGGTGCCGTGGGCGCTGAAGGACCGCTTCGAGCGCGCGCCGTTTATGGAGGTAGACCCGCGTCCATGGGCGCCGGAGCTGTTTGGCGGAAACTGATCACTAAAGGCCACGTTAGGGTGGCCTTTATCGTTATCCTGGCTGGTATTCTAGCGTTTCATGATAGGATGGATTTTTCGGAAGTCACAATGCACTTATAAAATTTTCGCATTTTAAACGCCTTGCCCGGACTTATTTCGACGCATGACCCGGCAAGTCTTAATCTGGCGCATGCATACCTGCCAATGCTTTTGTAAACTTTTTCATCTAAAATGCCGTCAGCCGTCCAGTCGTTGCCGCTTCCCCCACTTTCTTGTACCCTTTCTCCGTTAACCCTGCCCCCACAAACATTGAGACATCCGGACATCTATGACTGCACACATTTCTAACGATCCTTTGCATGGCGTAACGCTGGAGATGATGGTCAACGCCCTGGTGGCGAAATATGGCTGGAGCGAACTGGGCGACCGCATCAAAATTAACTGTTTCAGAAAAGATCCCAGCGTTAAATCGAGCCTCAAATTTCTGCGCCGCACCCCGTGGGCGCGCGCGGAAGTGGAAGCCCTGTATCTGGACTCCCTCAACGATGAGGTAAGCACAGTACAGGCGGAGCCCGCCTTTAATCCCTGGGCCAACAGTCGGATTATCAAGAGCTAATACGCAAATGACGCGACACGTAAAACGGATTGGTGCGCTGGCTGCCTGCGCGCTTTTACTTGTGAGTTGCTCCTCAAAACCACCCAAATCATTGGTTACCCCGCTCCCCACCGTGAGCAAACCGACGCAGCAGGCAAACGAGCCGATGCGCGGCATCTGGCTGGCGACCGTCTCTCGTCTCGACTGGCCGCCGGTGGCCTCGGTGAATGGCCGCAGCGCTGACCAGCGCATCGCGATGCAAAAGCAGGCGCTGACAAGCAAGCTCGACAACCTTAAGCACCTCGGCATTAATACGGTGTTTTTCCAGGTGAAGCCGGACAGCACGGCCCTCTGGTCATCAAAAATTTTACCGTGGTCGGATATGCTGACGGGCAACATCGGCGAATATCCGGGATACGATCCGCTGCAGTTTATGCTGGATGAAGCGCACAAGCGCGGCATGAAGGTCCATGCCTGGTTCAACCCGTACCGCGTGTCGACCAACACCAAGCCGTCCACCATCGCTGCCCTGAACCAGACTTCGTATCAGACCCCGTCCAGCGTCTATGTTCAGCACCCGGAGTGGGTGCGCATCTCGGGCGACCGTTTTGTTCTCGACCCCGGTATTCCGGAAGTGCGCGACTGGATCACCAAAGTGGTGATCGAAGTGGTGGCTAACTACCCGGTAGACGGCGTGCAGTTTGATGATTACTTTTACGCCGAATCGCCGGGGTCCGCGCTGAATGACGCACAGACCTGGCGGCAGTACGGTCAGGGATTTGCCTCAAAGGCCGACTGGCGTAGACACAACACGCAGCAGCTGATCGTCCAGGTGTCCCGCGCGATTAAACAGACCAGGCCCGACGTTGAGTTTGGCGTCAGCCCGGCGGGCGTGTGGCGTAACCGCTCCTTTGACCCGGCAGGCTCGGACACCCGCGGCGCCGCGGCCTACGATGAATCCTACGCCGATACCCGTCAGTGGGTGCAGCAGGGCCTGCTGGACTACATCGCTCCGCAGATTTACTGGCCCTTCTCCCGGGATTCCGCGCGCTACGACGTGCTGACCAAATGGTGGGCCGACGTCGTGAAGCCGACCCACACGCGCCTGTATATCGGCATTGCGTTCTATAAGGTGGGCGAGCCGTCGAGAAACGAGCCGGACTGGACGGTTCAGGGCGGGGTGCCGGAGCTGAAAAAGCAGCTCGATCTCAACGATTCGCTGCCCAACGTGAACGGCACCATCCTGTTCCGGGAAGATTACCTGAACCAGCCGCAGACGCAGCAGGCGGTTAACTACCTGAAAGGACGCTGGGGAAGCTAAATCACTATCCGGCAGAAACGCCCCGTTTCTGCCTGTTTTTTTTACGGCTTCGGCCCAAACATCGCCTCAAGCTGCTGCGCATCCGGCATACCGACCACCTGCTGCAGCTCATTTTCCGCATTCAGATAGTAAATGGCCGGCGTGGCGTTAGCGCCCAGGCTGTCCATCAGCGTCTGGTGCTTCTGCAGGATCGCTACCGTTTCACGGGAAGCCTCGCCCTCTGGCTTGGGCAGTTTTTTGCCACCGGAGAGCTCGTATTCGCGCCAGGCCGAAACCGGATCCTTCGCATTCAGAATCGCCGAAGCGTTACGCCCGCTGTTGGGGTTGAGAAACGCCACCAGCAGCGTGTTGAGCTGCACCTTGCCCGCCTTCACCCACGGCTGCGCTTCGGCCCAGAACTGCTTGCAATACGGACAGAACGGATCGGCGAAAACAAAGACCTTACGTGGAGCGCTATCTGCCCCTTCCTTCAGGGGATGCGCCGCGTTGAGGTTCTTCCACATCTCGCGGCCCATCGGGGCGTAGATCTCTTTCTGGAAATAGCCCTCGCTGAGGTTCTTCCCTTTGTCATCATAAAGATAACCCGAGATCACGTGCTTGCCGTCGGGCGTTAAAAACAGCGTAACGCCCATATCCTGGTACTGCCCAAGCCAGGCGGGCGCGCCGCCGGGCGCATCCAGCTTCTTGATGACTTTAATGTTCTGCTGCTCGCTGAAGTGCTTCACCACGTCCGGTATGCCTTCAGCCGCCTGTACCAGCCCTGACGTCGCCAGCGCCGAAAGTAACAGTATTTTTTTCATTTCCCTCTCCGTTTTATCGGGGGCATTTCGCCCCCCTCAGGTTAGCGGTTTTTCAGTGCGTCGCTGACCATTTCGTCGAACTGTTCGAACGGCACCCAGCCGGGAAGCAATCCCTCGCCGATAAGCGTGGCGGGCGTGCCCTGGATCCCCATTTTTTCCGCCACAATGAGGCTTCGCCTGATTGTCAGCAAACTCTCCTCATCCGGCGTCGCGACGCTCACGCCCGCCCGCTTCTGCGCCTCCTCAATGCTGGCGTCATCGTGGTAGCCCTTTTTCGCCATCAGGGTGTGGTTCAGGTTCATAAACTGCCCGGGATCTTTTCGCCAGATCGTTAAGGCGTCTCGCGCAGCGGTCAGCGAACTTTCCGAGCGGAAAGGTAAGAACTTAAAGACCACCGCGACGTCCGGATGCTTTTCAACGATCTTCTCCAGGTACGGATCGAATTTTTTACAGTACGGGCAGTTGTAGTCGGTAAACACCACCAGGGTGAGCTTTGGGTTTTTCGCGCCGATGCGCGGGGAGTTCGGATCGTTAAACAGGAAATCAGCGATAATCTTCTGCGCCCGCTGCTGCTGGTCCGGCGTCTGCGACTGGGCAGCGAACACCTGAAGCGGGGCCAGCAGGAGCAGAAGCGTAATAAGGAGTTTTTTCATAATGCGTTTATCCTTTTGCGTTATTCAGGGTGGCGATCAGAGTGCGCTTGTCCAGCAGCGGCGAGAGGATTTCCCCCTCAGGCAGACCGGGGCCATACACCGCGTTAAACGGAATGGCGTAGCGGTTTCGCTTCGCCAGAAAATCCGCGATAAACGCGGACGGCTGGCTCCAGTCTCCGCGCAGGGCCACCACGTCCGGCTGGCGCAGCGCGGCAATAATGTCCGGCTGGCTGAGCACCCGATGCTCGTTAACTTTGCACGTCACGCACCAGTCCGCAGAGATATCCACAAACACCCGTTTCCCCTGCGCCAGCGCGTTCTCGATAGCCTCTTCACTGAGCGGCTGCCACGGGATGGTCTGAGCGGCATTTTGTGCCGGAGCGGCAGGCGGCGCGTTAAGCAGCCCGCGCGCCTGATATCCGCCGAACGCCGACAGCGCGATGACCACCAGCCAGAACAGCGGCGAAGATTTTTTCCGCTCTAGCGCAAACAGCACCAGCGCGACGACAGTCAGCGCCAGCATCACAATCTGGCTGACCGCCTCGCCCAGATGCACGCTCAACAGCGTTGCCAGCCACAGGCTGGAGGCCAGCATCATCAGGCCGAGGATGACCTTGAGCGTGTTCATCCAGCGGCCGGGTTTCGGCAGCAGCATGGCCGTTTTCGGTACCAGGGCGACAAACAGCCACGGCAGGCTCATGCCCACGCCGAGCATCAGGAAGATCAGCCACAGGGCGTGCAGCGGCGCGCCAAGGGCAAAGGCGACCGCGGTACCGAGGAACGGCGCGGAGCACGGCGTCGCCAGCAGGGTGGCGAACATTCCTTCGCAGAAGCTGCCGCCGATCCCCGATCCCCCTGCCGTCGCCAGCCGTCCTGCGGCAGAAGAAGGCAGCAGCATCTCAAACGTCCCAAACAGGTTCAGCGCAAACAGGAAGGTCACGGCGACCATGAGGCCGATAAACCACGGGTTCTGGAACTGAATGCCCCACCCCAGCGACGCTCCGGCCAGCTTAAGCGCGGTCACCATCCCCGCCAGCAGCATAAAGGAGGTGAGGATCCCGGCGCTGGTGGCCAGAAACCGCAGCCTGATAGCGCGCCTGTCCGATCCCGCCTGCAGGATGCTGTTAAGCTTCATGCCCATGACAGGCAGCACGCAGGGCATCAGGTTGAGGATCAGCCCGCCCAGCAGCGCAAAGAGCACCATTTTTCCCGTCCCGTCCGGCGCTGAGGTTACCTCGGGCGCTATCCCAACGGTCATGGTGGTTTGCTGCGCGTGACCGCCACTGGTCAGCACAAACGATAGCCTTTTGCCCTCCAGCGAGGCCGGTTTATCGCCCCATTCGTCGGTCACGGGAACCGTCACCCGAAGCGTATTGCCGTCGTGTTTGATGACCGGCTCGCCGGGAAGAATGTCACCCTCCAGCGGGTCAAAGTAGATCCCCGGATTATCCCATTTCCCGTCCGTCGTGCCGGTAATCACCAGCTTGTCGCCAGCGAGCCAGGCGGCAAGATCCGCGGATACGCCTGACGTACCGGGCACGGCGCGCATCGCTTGCTTGAACTCGCTGCGGAAGCCCTCATCCACCGGCTGGGTAAAATCGAGATGCAGCGGGTGGTCCGTCAGCAGGCAGACGTTGCTGCACGTGGAAAGCGTGAGCATCCCGTCGAGCGTGTCGCCCTTCACCCCGTCGAGCGTAATCGGGATTATGACCTTATCGTGATAGCCCTGCGTGGTCATGCCGGAGATATCGAAGCGCGACGGCACCGGCCAGGACCAGCTGTCCGTCACGCCATCCGGCCAGCTGATTTTCGGTGCGACGCCGCCCTCGCCCGGCGATCGCCAGTAGGTTTTCCAGCCGGGCTTTAGCTCAACGGTGAGCAGGCCTTTAACTTGCGTTTGCTCCCTCTCCGCCTGAAGGCGGATGCGGGCGTGATCGTTTTGGGGGGAAACCAGCCAGCCGGTGTCCGCCGCATGGACAATGCCGATGCAGGACAGCCACAGGAAGACGAATCCCCTGAAGAGGTTAACCATGTTGTACTCCGTGAACATTGAAAAATTATCGTGTGGTGACGATGTTTTTCATTCACGGAAAACGCAGTTTTTAAGGTGTATTCGGGGAGGCGGTGCCTGAACGGGCTGTACTGCGGGAGCCAATGCCCGCCCTTGCGTAAGCAGCTGCAGCAGCGCGAAGAAGATGATAATGGCCGGCAGAGCGCCGTCGAAGAACAGCGGCTGCGCACAAAGCAGCGAGTGCGCGCCCAGCTGACACGGCGACGGGCCGGGCTGTTCGGTGCTGCTGGTTTGAGCCGGGGCATCTGCACTCAGGGAAATCTGCGGATCCAGTCCCTGCAAAAAATGGTTGAGCATCACCGCACGCTGCACGAGGCAAAGCGCCATCGCGAGACAGGTGATAATCAAAAGCCATTTTCCGAGGAGCTGACGGTTGCGCATAACAATCCAGAGTGACAAGACGCCCCGATCATAAACGATAGTGATGAATCTACAAGTGCCGGAAGTGTAAGGTTTTGTCTGCCGCCCCTATTCGCCCGTCAGCGCGTCATAGACGTCCCGCAGCCGCGTGCGCAGAAACAGCACCGCCTTGTGCTTGCGGGATAACAGCGCCTGTTCGCTGGCGCCGGTCTCCTCTGCCAGCATTTTAATGCTGTAGCCGTGGAGCTCGGTCTTTTCAAACGCCTCCCGCTGCGTCGGCGGGAGTTCAGACAGCGCCTGGCCCAGCTCTTCCCAAAGCAGCGTTTTGAGGTACTCCTCTTCCGGCGTGTGCGCTACGCCGAACAGGGTTTCGGCCAGCTCGTCCTCCGGGAAACCGTCGTCGTCTTCGCCCGTAAAATAGCCGGAGAGCGACACCTCGCGCTTTTTACGCGCCCGGTCGGTCATCTCGTTACGCGCCGCGCGGAACAGCCAGGCGGCGACGTTTTCGACCGGCTGCTCCACTTTCATCAGCTGATAGGTGACTTCCTGCAAAATGTCGTCGGCATCATCGCGAACGGAGGTCCGTCCGCGAATGAAGGCTTTCAGCCGGGCGCGGCAGGCGTTGAGCGCCGACATCAGCATGGATCCGCCCGCCTCCCCGGCTTTCATCTCGCTCACTCTGCTTCCGGCGCTTTTGGCGTGGCGTCGTCGCGCTTATCGTCACGATGACCGTGCCAGCCGCAGTGGCCGCGACCGTGACGACCAAACCCTTCACGGCGCTGCTGAATAAACGCCTCGCGCTGTTCTGGCGTCATGTTCATCCAGCGCTCGTGCATCCGGCGGTGCGCGCCAAACATCCCCGGACGGAAACCCAGCCCGCCAAACAGAATTCGGCTCAGCACCAGAATGCCCAGCGCCTGCCAGAAGCCAATGGCATTAACGCCGAGAATGGCCGGGAGCAAGGCGTTCCACAGGGTCATCACCACCAGGCCGAGCACGATGAAAATCGCCGCGCCGATGACCAAGCCCTTGCCCATACGGTGGCGACCGAATCCGCGCCCGTGACCTCTGCCGTGCATTTCAAAATCTCTCATGGTGTTTACCTCGTTTACAGTAACTGATTATGGCTTGTGATGAGGTAGACGGATGAGGGAGGGAAATATTGCTGGGATGAATGAAATAATTACTCTGGCCGCACATTCGCGGTTATTGCCCGGCGGTGCTGACGCTTGCGCGGGCCTACAGGTTTCGTAGGCCGGGTAAGCGTCAGCGCCACCCGGCACATGTCAAAGGCTTACGCCTGCATCGGCAAACTAAAACTCGAAATACTCCGTGAAAGCTGCTGCGCCTGTTCTTCCAGCGATGCCGCTGCCGCCGCGGACTGCTGCACCAGCGCGGCGTTCTGCTGGGTCACGCCGTCCATTTCGGTCACCGCCTGCCCGACCTGGCCGATCCCGCGGCTCTGCTCTTCGGAGGCGACGGAGATCTGCTCCATCAGCGTATTCACTTTATTCACCGACGAAATAATCGAGTCAATCACCTCACCCGAGCGGCTGACCAGCTCCGCACCGTTTTTCACGCTGGATACCGACTGCGCAATCAGGCTTTCGATGTCTTTAGCCGCCACCGCGCTTTTCTGCGCCAGGGTGCGTACTTCGCTGGCCACGACCGCAAAGCCGCGCCCCTGCGTGCCGGCACGCGCCGCTTCAACCGCCGCGTTCAGCGCCAGAATGTTGGTCTGGAAGGCGATGCTGTTAATCACGCTGGTAATGTCTTCAATGCGCTTCGAGTTCGCGGCGATGGTATTCATCGTGTCGATGACTTCACGGGTCACCGCCTCACCGGTGTGGGCATTTTTCACCGCGTCCTGCACCAGTTTACCGGCCTGATAAACGTTATCGGTATTGTTCGCCACCGTTGCGCTCAGCTCTTCCATGCTCGCCGCCGTCTGGGTTAACGCGGAAGCCTGCTGTTCGGTACGTGACGCCAGGTCGATATTCCCGGAGGCAATCTCCTGCGCCGCGTGCGTTACGGTATGGCTCGCATCGCGCACCTGGGCGATGGTCGCCAGCAGCGCCTGACGCATCTGCTCCATTGAGCTCATAAGATGATCGATTTCGTTATGTGCACTCCCCTTGACCGGCACCGGAACGTCCAGCTTGCCCGCCGCAATCTGGCTGCAGTGCTCGCGCGCCAGGTTGACCGGCGCAAATACAAAGCGCTTCATCAGCAGGCTGACGGCGACAATCACCACCACAAACAGGCAGGCGATAGCGGCAATAATCACCAGGCCGGAGACGAAGTTACTGCTCGCATCCTCGTTCAGGCTTTTGGCGTATTTCTGGTGGACGGAAAGGACCTGGTCGAGAACGATCTCGTACTGGCGGTCGAGGCGGGAGACTTCCGGGATCAGCGCGTTAAATTTGGCCACATCGTGCGCCTCGGCGGCATCGATCAGCGGCGCCAGCCCCTGGTTGCGATAGTTTTGCCAGGCATCCTGATAGGCAGTCACCAGCGACGCTTCATCGCTCAGGCGCGGCGACGCCATAAAGGCCGCAAAGGCGTGGTCCGCTTTGGTCAGCGCCTCTTTCACGGCGGTTAGCTTAGCAGCCCCGTCCGCCGAGTTTCCCGCTTCCACCATCTTCACATACTCCATCACCCGCACGCGCAGCGTACGGCTATGGTTGATGGGGTCAATAATGGACAGCACAACCTGGATCTCTTTGTTGACGTTATCCAGGGAGTTATTACTTTTAATGATGAGGCCAACGCTGGTCACGGTGCTGACAACAAAGAAGAAAAGCAGCGAGAACAGAACGATCAGGGACGACTTTTTCAACGACATAAACCAATACCTCAAGGAGAATTATTCCTTATGGTTATCGGCTCTTCCAAAACTTAAATTAATTAAAGTTATTGATGTATCGGTCCGAGCTATATTGCTCACTTATAGCGCCGCTGCAGGGTGGCAGCCAGCTTGCGTTGCAACGGTTCCGGGGTCTCTCCCTCGATCAGTTTGCTAATCAAATCAAAGCAGTGCCACGCCAGCTGGCGGTTATCCTGACGAATGGTATCCACGGGAATCGTCAGCGAATCGTAGAGATAGTGATCGTCAAAACTGGCTAACCTGATATCACTTTGCAACAGGTTGTGTTGGCCCATATAGCGCAGCACCCCTTCCAGCAGCCCGCAGGCGGCGGCGAAAAGCGCTTTCGGAGGACGCCCCAGACGGGCGCAGAGTTCAGCAAACATCTCGTACCCGGAGCTCGGGTGATAGTTGCCGTGAATGATCCACTCGGGGCGCAGCTCCACGCCGGCCTCTCGCAGACCTTGCTTAAACCCTTCCAGACGATCGCGCGTAGGAGAAAGGCGCGGCTGACCGCCGAGGAAGTAGAACTCATCAGGATGCTGGCGCGCAATGTCGGCCACCAGTTCCGCCGTCGGGGTAATGGAGTCGGTGATCACCAGCGGCAGCGCGCTGTCGTTGATGTGGCGGTCAAACAGAACAACGGGCAGCTGCTCGCTCAGCTTATGGTAGTCCGCATCGTTAAGCATGCTGGAGGCCACAATCAGCCCGTCCACCTGACGCGCCACCATGTTGTTCACCACCACCGTCTCCTGCCCCGGGTTTTCATCGCTGCAGGAGATCAGCAGCTGAACGCCCGCCTCGCGGCACAGCGTTTCCAGCTCGTGAGAAAAGACGGCAAAACCGTAGTTGGTGATCTCCGGGACCACCAGACCAATAGTGTGGCTGCGGTTATCGCGCAGCGACCGGGCGTGAATGCTGGGCTGATAGTGATGCTCTTTTGCGATCGCCAGCACGCGTTCGCGCGTCTCTTCCGCCACGCGAAGCTCTTTGCTGCGTCCGTTGAGAACCAGGCTGGCGGTGGCTTTTGACACCCCCGCCAGCTCCGCGATGTCTTTAATGGTGACGCGTTTTGTTTTTCTCACAACGACTTAGATCCGGCTGCCAAAACCCTCATTCTATCATGCAGGCGCGCAGCGACCAGTAGCGTAATGTGATATCGGACGCACCTTCGAATCGCACCCGGGCCGGATGGTCAGGAAAATAGCGGCTGCTCATCACCCCTTCACCGTGATTGATGAAAATTTCAATACTGGAGCGGTCGCAGAGAACGCGTAAATGGCTGACCTCGCCCTGCCAGTATCGGGTCAGCGTTTCACCGGTTTTCAGGCTCGCGCGCTCCAGGCGTATACCCTGCTCATCGACCGTGAGGCGCAGCGTGCCGCCAAAATCGACACTCACCTGCGATGCGCTCAGCTCAAACTCCAGGCGCGTCGCGTCCAGGTCCGGCGCCTCGCTGGCGCGCCCCTGCCAGCGCTGCTCATCTTCACGCAGCGCCGCCAGCTCGCGCGCCGGGGTCTGCCAGAGCCTGCCGTCTCGGTAGCGTAATTCACGCGGACAGGTCATCTGGTGCATCCAGCCGTGCGTCCGGGTTGGCTGAAGCATCTCTTCCCCGTCCGGTACGCCCATCCAGCCGATCAGAATGCGTCGGCCGTCTTCAGCCAGCGTGGTTTGCGGGGCGTAAAACTCAAAGCCCGCGTCCAGCTCGTGCAGCTCGCCGTGATCGAATGCGACGTTTTCATAGTCAAACGCCCCGCTCATCCAGGTGGCCGGATAGGTGTTGAGATAGCGATGCGGCTCGCGCGCCAGCCCCTGCGGACAGCTGATTAAGATGTGCGTTCCGTCGAGCGCGAACAGGTCTGGGCACTCCCACATATACCCTGCGTCCGTCAGGCCGTTAACCCCGTGACCGGCGATTTCCCCGCAGGACGCCCAGGCGTGCAGATCGGCTGACTTAAACAGCAGCACCTTGCCGCGCTTTTGCACATCCTGCGCGCCGAGCACCATGTACCACTCCCCGTCGTGCTGCCACACCTTTGGGTCGCGCACGTGGCCGGTGTAGCCTTCCGGCAGCGCCAGCACCGGCCCCAGCTTCGTAAAGGTTCCGTCCGGCTGTTCTACGGCCAGACACTGCCAGGCGGTGCGGCTACCGTCATCAAACTTGACGTTGCCGGTGTAGCAAAGCGTCAGGACGCCGTGGTTGTCCACGGCGCTACCGGAGTAGCAGCCGTTGCGGTCATACTCTTCATCCGGCATCAGCGCCAGCGGCTCATGCTGCCAGTGCACCAGGTCCGCAGAGCTCCAGTGCCCCCAGCATTTAAACCGATGCTCGCAGTCCAGCGGGTTCCACTGATAGAACAGGTGATATCGGCCGGCAAACCAGATAAACCCGTTGGGATCGTTCATCAACCCCGTAGCCGGCGCGGGATGCCACTGCGGATAGTGACTATCCGCAAGCGCCCGCGGCTGACCTTTCATAACGGCCTGCAGGATCGCAGGCCAGCGGGAAGGTAACGTCATTATTCAGAGTCCGTTTTATATTTCAGCAGCAGTGAGACGGTAAACGCCACGCCGAAGGCAATCACCATACCGATAATATAGTTGAGCAGCGAGCTGGCCTGCACGATGGCCATGCCCGGAATAGCGGTCAACCCAACGGCGGTCATGTAAACATGGACAGATACCACCCAGGCCCCGCCCACCGCGCCGCCGATCAGCGCGGCGATAAACGGCTTAACGAAGCGCAGGTTGATACCAAAAATGGCCGCTTCGGTGATGCCCAGCATCGCAGAAAACGCCGACGGTAAGGTAATGGCTTTGATTTTGGCATCTTTGGTTTTGAACCACACCGCCAGACAGGCGCCGCCCTGCGCCACGTTCGCCATGGCCCAGATCGGCAGCAGGAAGTTCACGCCAATCGACGGGTTACCGAGCAGCCCGGCTTCAATCGCGTGGAAGCTGTGGTGAATACCGGTGATCACAATCACCGAGTAAAGCCCGCCGAACAGCAGCCCGGCCAGCCAGCCCGCATGGGCGATCAGCGTGCTAAGAATAAAGGAGATACCATCACCTAAGGCGCGCCCCGCCGGGCCGATAATCAGCAAGGCGATAAAGCCGGAGATAACGACGGTGAGGAACGGCGTCAGGATCAGGTCTAACGCGTCCGGGATCGCGCGGCGCAGGTTTTTCTCCACGATGCTCATAAACCAGACGGCCAGCAGCACCGGGAATACCGTGCCCTGATAGCCAATCATCGCGATCTCAAGGCCGAAGAAGTTCATGGTGTGGAAGCCAGATGCCACGCCCCAGGCGTTGGTCAGCGCCGGGTGGGTCAGAATACCGCCCAGCGTCGCGCCGAGATACGGGTTACCGCCAAATTCCCGCGCGGCGGTAAAGCCGATCAGAATAGGCAGAATGATAAACGCCGCGGAGCTGCACATGTCCAGCATGATGTAGATGGCGTTATCCGCATTGACCCAGCCGTAGGTTTTCACCATGCCGAGCAGGCCCATCAGCAGACCGGACGCCACAATCGCGGGAATGATCGGGACAAAGATATTGGAGAGCAGACGGGCAATGCGCTGGAACGGGTTCAGCTTGCGCGCCGCCAGATCTGCGGCCTCAGATTTACTGGATTCGCTAATCCCCGCCGCCTGAATAAACGCGGCGTAGACCTTGTTGACCACGCCCGTGCCAAAAATCACCTGCATCTGGCCGGCGTTACGAAAACAGCCTTTTACGCCGTCGACCTTACCGATCGCCTGCTGATCGGCAAGCGCGTCATCGACCAGCACCAGACGAAGACGCGTTGCGCAGTGCGCCGCGCTGGCGATATTTTCCTTGCCACCGAGCAGCGGAATAAGCTCGCGGGCGATTTGATTAAAATCCATAGATACCTCTGCCTGACTTCTTTTTATGATGTGCGAAACGCTCCCGCCGGGCGGGAGCGTGATGGGTTAAAACCAGGTTTCCATCTGGACCCCAAAGTTCCATTCCCCGCCGGCGTTGAAGCCGCTGCTGCCAAAGGCATCATCGCTGGCGTAATTATCCAGTTTGCTGCTCCAGTCCATCCAGGTGGCAAACAGGCGCAGCTCCGGACGGCTGAAGAAATCGCCGATTTTGCTCGCTTTTAACGTTGGAGCAAAGGTCAGCTTGTAGAAACTGCCGTTGACGGCGTTCCGGTCCTTGTAGCCTTCCGGATTTAAATCCATGTACTGATAGCTGCCCTCAAACGCCAGCGCGAAGTTCTGCGTCACCTCTTTGATCAGGCGGGTGTTGAGCGTTACCCACTCATAGCTATCGCCCTTGACGTAGCGATCTTTACTGCTCTGCGCCAGGACGGCGGGCGCAACGCTCCAGCCACCGCCGATTGGCGTGACACCGTAACTTGCGAAGCGCCAGGTATCCGCCTCAGAGAGCAGCGCGCCGTCGGAACCGATGCTTTTCACTTCCGCACCCAGCCCGTGACCGTACAGCAGCGCCGTTTTGGCGGTCCCTTCCCGCAGGCCGTAGAAGCTCTCGTTATGTAACCCGACCAGGGCATGAACACCGGTATTGGCGGCATCGGTTTTGATGAGATCGCCGTTGGTGTCTTTACGGTCGTCGTTATCCTTCGCACGCAGGCCGCTCACCATCAGCTGGAACGGTCCGGCGAAGTGGTTCATGCTGAGGATATAGTTCTGAACGTTATTGTCGGTCTGCTCCACGCTGCCGAAGTTGCGGCCGTAGATGGAGAAGTTGCTGCGCAGCGAATCGTTCCACTTCACGTCGTAGACGCCGCCGCCGGTACCGGCCAGGAACACCACGTCGGAATCCAGCCAGTGAATGTCAAAGTTGTCGCGGTCGAAGCGTTTACCCGCCCAGAAGGTGCTGCCCTTCAGCGCGCCGGTAAAATCAGGCAGGTTGCCCAGCTCCGCGAAGGCCTGGCGAATATTGAGATCGCTGGTATCGGCTGACCAGTCGTTATAGGTTCTCTGACCGTCGGCGAGCATCGCCTTAAAGCGCGTGGTCGCCCCGTTATCCAGAGTTTGTTTGTGCTCCAGGTTCAGCTCGACGTAGGTGTCGGCTTCGTTACCCAGACGCCCTACCGCACCGCCGGTTTCACCGGCCGGGGTCAGATAAGGACCGCTTTTGCTGCTGGAAGCCGCATCGTTCATCAGCAGGCCCGAGCGGGCGTAGCCGTGGAACTCAAACCCGCCGATCTGATCCGCCTTCTTTTCCAGCTCGGTGGTGCGCTGCGCCACCGCCTGGGTTGTCGTTTGCGCCTGCTGCTGGGCGGCAACCAGCTGCTGCGTTTTTTGTTCCGCATCCGTGGCGCGCTTCTCAGCCACCTGCGCACGCGTTTCCGCCGCCTGGAGGCGCTGCTCCATCGCGGCAAGACGCGCTTCGATACTTGTCATATCCGTTTGGGCAAAAACAGAGGTACTACCGGCCAGCATGCCTATCATCACGGCAAGTCTGCGTTTTTTATACATTTTGTCGCATCCCTAAAAGAAGTCATTAAACGTGCTAAATTGCTAAACCGGTTTAGGTTGCTGATACTAAACCTCTGAATTTTGGATCGGCAATCTTTTTTGCTAAACCGTTTTAGTAAGTGTGATCGAGACGACAATTCAGGCCGCCGGATGGCGGCCAGGAGAGGAAAAATTACAGGTCGTGCTGCCAGGGCAATGCAGTCATCGCCCCTTTGGCCGTGGTGGCTAATGCGCCGCAGCGCTGGGCAAGTGCGATGACCGGCGTCAGGTCCTGTCCGGCGGCCAGCCCGTAAAGCAGCCCGGCAACGAAGGCGTCGCCCGCGCCGGTGGTATCGACACACTCTACGGGCGTAGCCGGATAGTGTTTTACGGTACCCTGATGCCAGGCGATCACGCCCTCCTTGCCCTGGGTGACCAATACCAGACGTGCCGGACAGCGCGCCATCAGCGTGTCCAGACCGACGTTTACCTCGACATTTCCGGTTAAAAACGCCAGCTCTTCGACGGAGAGTTTCACCACGTCGGCGCTCTGCAGGGCCTGTTCCAGGCAGCGACGCAGCTCGTTCTCATCCGGCCAGAGATCCGGGCGAATATTGGGGTCGAAGCTGACGTAACCGCCCGCCTCGCGAATGGCGGCCATCGCCTCAAGCGTCGCAGAACGGCTCGGCTCTGCGCTTAACGCGATGGAACAGACGTGCAGCCACTCCCCGGCGCTGAACGCCGGCAGATCGGCGGATTCGAGAAACAGATCGGCGCTCGGGCGCACCATAAAGGTAAACGAGCGTTCGCCTTGGTCATCCAGATCGACAACCACCGTTGAGGTGCGGTGCGCCGGGTCAAGGCGCATAGACTTCACGTCGACCTTTTCGTCAGCGAGCGTTTTCGCCATAAAGCGCCCGAATGGATCGTCGCCAACCTTGCCGATAAAGGCGCTCTGGCCGCCCAGCCGGGCAATACCGACCGCAACGTTTGCCGGTGCGCCGCCGGGACACTGCAGTAATCTGCCTTCTCCATCGGGCAGCAAATCCACCACCGCATCACCAAGTACCCAGATTTTTTTCATGTGATCCTCGTAGCTAAACCATGTTAAACCGTTTTAGCTATTTAAGCACAGGCAGGACGAAGGGGAAATAACGCGGGAGGAAAATTGGCTAACGCACCAGATGCGGCCAGTGAATATCACCGACGCCATTCAGCTGCGGACGGGCAAACAGAAAGCCCTGGAAGCGGCGGATACCGGCAGATTCCAGCCAGCACCACTCCTCTATCTTCTCGATCCCTTCGGCCACCAGGGTAATTTCGAGGTCCGAGCAACAGCTGATGATGGAGCGCACAATCGCCTGCTTAGGGCCGCTCAGGTGGATATTGCTGACAATTTCCCGGTCGATCTTAATTTTGTCCGGCTGAAAGCGAGTCAGCAGCGAAAGGCCGGCATAGCCGGAACCGAAATCATCGATTGCCAGGCCAACGCCCTCGCCGCGAAGCTGCTTGATAGCGCTGTTGAACTGGTTAAGCCCGGATATCATCTCGTTTTCAGTCACTTCAATGACCACCTGCTCCGGCTGAAGGCCATGCAGTTTAATCTGCTCGACAAGAAATTCCACTGCGCCAGGAACATTCACCAGCGACATCGGCAGCAGGTTTACCGCAATTTTATGGCTGCCAATACCCAGTTTTTTTGCCAGCGCAAAGGCATACGCTTTCGTCTGGAGATCGACTTCGTAAATTTTGTCCGGATCGAGGGTGCTGAAGAAATGCTCAGGGCTGCCGCCGTCGTTGCCGCGGATGAGGGCTTCAAGAGAGCTGATCTTCCCTTCAGAGGGCTCAACGATGGGCTGGAGTGCGAACTGACAGGTTTGATTAGCCATCAGGCCCAGACTCGCGCCAAAGGGTGACGCCTCCGACGAAAGCGACCATTTTTCTGGAGCGTAGCGTGCTCCCGACGGGGATGGGCGTCTGCCCGTAATAAATGTCTGAATGAATTTGAACACCCGATCGTCGGAGGTCAGATAGCTGTCCAGCTTGCTGTAATGCAGAACCGACTGCAGCACCTCTTTCGGCGACTGGGTTTGGAGATCGAAAAGCAGCATACCGACGTTTTCGAACCGTCTGCGCGGGCCATAGTCCCGCAGCAGTTCAACCACCCCACTGTGCCGCTTGTCATCCCGAATTTTATGAAACAGCGTAACCACGCTCTCTTCCGACCCTTCGAGGATTTGCAGAACATCATTGCCTTTTGCGAGCAGAACTCCGGTGATGCTCTGGTTGGCATTGCGGATCCGGGCGCGCTCTACCAGCTCCCGCAGCTCGGTGGAGGGGCGGGATAAATTCAACTCGCTTCGGTAAATCAGCGTGGTCAGCACAAAAAAGGGTTCCGGAGTGAGAAAGGTGCCTTAAAGCTACTGTTTAACATACTTTATCAATGCGACCTAACATATTCACACTAAAAGGGAACGTTACCTTTCCGCGTCCCCAATGTGACTGTCTATCCTCTCCTGCATATAGTCGTAGAACGGATTCGAGGTGACGCGCATCAGCGCCTCTTTGCCGACGCTCAACACGGACGTTTCGCCCCAGAGCGCAATTGTCCCCAGGCTGATGCCGTAGCGGTTTTTCACACCAGGCTCACGGCCATACAGATCGTCATCCGGCGGGAACGGGACCGCAACATGCGACAGCGAATAGACATCCTGCGGCCAGGCCTGCGCAAGCGGCACGACCCTCTCCCGGGTGCTGCCTGCCGGGGTGATTTTCGCCACCGTCGAGAAGCTGTGTGCGTCCGAATTGGTAATAATCGTGACACCGTAACGCCTCTGCGCAACCGGCAGCAGCGCCGAAGTTGCCGTCCACGACGACGGTTTGAACAGCGGTCGGAAGCTGGCTGCCTGATTGATGTCAAACACCACCAGCTCGCTGCCGTTTGCCGGAAGCTGGTCAAACAGGCCGGTCACCACCGCGCGGGTGCTGACCGTGGAATCCATGACCGACTGAAACGCCAGGATCGGCGGCAAATTCGCCAGCCTGTTCTCCCGCGCCTCGCGGCCAATTTGCTCCTGCAGGGCCTTCGTCAGCAGCCATGACTGGCGGGCGGCGTTCACCGGGAACGAGTTATATTTGTACGGATTATATTCCGGAGAGATATTCAGCCACGCCGCTTTGGCAAACGCCGGCAGCAGCGCCGGTAACCCGGCGAAACCGGCAAACCGCGCAAAGGCCGTCACGCCGATCATCGGTGAGAGCAGTATCACCTGCTGCGGTCGACGAAGCGCAGGCGCATCCAGCGCATCGAGGGTATATTTCATCGCCAGCGCCCCGCCGTTGGAGTAGCCCACCAGATGCAGAGGCGCAGCCTCACCCGCCAGACGCGTGGCTTCCCGCACCGCAAGACGCGTCGCCGCCAGCCACATCTCCCAGTCGACGTCCGTCAGCGCGCCGGGCGCGGTGCCGTGCCCGGGCAGGCGCGGGACCACGGCCACAAAGCCGTGCTGTTGATAGTTCACGGCAAGCCGTCGGACGCTGTAGGGCGAGTCCGTCAAACCGTGCAGCAGCACTACCGCGCCGCGCGGCTTTCCGGCTGGCATCAGCACAAAGGAGCGGTTGGCATCGGGCGTAAACTGACCGGGCCACACCAGGCTCTGGCGGTAATAGCGGTTTAACGGGGTTTGTTCCTCGCCCGCTGTTTTCGCCGTCACCGCATTATCAAGATCGGCGAAAATAGCGTTTTCCCGTGCGATATACCCGGCAAAATTGGCGTTATCCATCTCGCGCACGGACATCTCATCGGCCCGCCAGGTATGCCACAGGTGCAGTTCCGGTCCCTGCTGCGAGAGATAGACCCTAACCGCCAGCAGGACGACCAGTACGATCCCGACGACAATCCCTATTTTTTTTGCAAGCGCCATCAGGCGCACGCTGATTCGCCAGGGCAGATTTGCCATGCCGGGATCCCTTTTATATTCACAGTACATCTATCTTATCAAAAATGTGAACGCCCTGACGGATTCACTAAATTCATACCTGCCTGCTCGGCCGGTGCACCAAAAGTGAACTACGCTGCACAAATGTTGATCATTGGTTAAACAAATATTGCATGAAGTTTACTGCACAGCGGGTTTTATCCGCCCTGTGAAGATGGCACGCGTCATGCATTGTTAACCAGGTAACAAAAGATCAGCCATTGACAGCCTGTTAACAGCGAGGCGGTATGACGACGAAACCTGAGATGTTGAGCCGTATCGAAGCAACGTTCAGCCAGCTCACGCCCAGCGAAAAGCGGGTCGGAAGCTGGCTGCTGGCGCACGCCGCGCAAATCCCGTTCGAAACGGCGGAGAGCGTCGGTCAGGCGAGCGGGACCAGCGGAATTACCGTCGGACGCTTCCTGCGCAAGCTGGGGTATCGCAACCTGGAAGATGCCAAAAAAAGCCTGCGCGATCCCTATCAGCCCTGGGGCATGAACGAGCGGCTGGACTCCTGGCAGCAGCAGCGCCCCCTTTCCAGCCGCCTTCAGCACGCCCTGTCGCTGGAAGTGGATGCCATCACGCAGGTGTACCAGCTGGCGCAAACGGACGCCTTTCGTCAGGTGGTGCACAACCTCGCCCACGCCGACGCGGTGTTTGTGCTGGGGATCCAGTCCACGCGCGGAATTGCCAACGCCTTCTTCAGCCACCTCGAGTACCTCCGCCCGCGCGTGAGCTATTCGGAGGGGGCTTCCGGCAGCTGGGTGGAATCCCTCAACTCGGGGTTTGCGCACCCCTACGTCGTGCTGACCGATACGCGCACCTACTCCGCGATGGCCCGCCAGTACTGCCGCGTCGCCAGCGATAAAGGCATTCCGCTGGCCTTAATCACCGACATCTGGTGCCCGTGGGCGCGGGATTACCCGATGGATTTACTGCAGGTGAAAACCGATACCGGTCACTTCTGGGATTCGCTTGCCCCCGTCAGCTGTCTGTTCAACCTGCTGCTGTCGGGCGTGGTGGAAGCGCTGGGTGATGCGCTCCCGGCGCGTCTGGCGGTAAACCGGCAATTACAACAAGAGTTTGGTCAATTCGAACGCTAAAGGAGCGGAGCTATGCACGAAGAGAGTGAACTGATTGATGTGGCGAAGACGTTTCCCACGCTGCATATCGATCTGAAGTACGCCACCGCCGACAACATCACCGGCCGCCCGATCTATCAGGAGTCGCTGTGCCTGCTACATACCGACGCGGCCACCGCGCTGGCAAAAGCCATCAGCATTGCCTCGCTGGCCGGGCTGAAGCTGGTGGTGTACGACGCCTATCGGCCGCAGCAGGCGCAGGCCCAGCTGTGGGATGCCTGCCCGAACCCGGAGTATGTGGTCGACGTGGCGATTGGCTCCAATCACAGCCGCGGTACGGCCATCGACGTCACCCTGATGGATGAACATAACGCCGTGCTGGATATGGGGGCCGGTTTTGACGAAATGCACGACCGCTCGCATCCGTATCACCCCTCCGTGCCGCCGCACGCCCAGCGCAACCGTCTGCTGTTGAACGCCATCATGTTCGGCGGCGGTTTTGTCGGTATCAGCAGCGAATGGTGGCACTTTGAACTGCCGAACGCCGCCAGCTACCCGCTGCTTGACGACCGTTTTGCCTGTTTTCCCCTGACGCACACTTCTCTCTAAACCTGGAGCACTGCCATGAAAACATCGCTTCTCTCGACGCTGATCGCCGCCACGCTGGCCCTGAGCGCACCGCTGGCGCTGGCTGCCGTCCCGAAAGATATGCTGGCGATCGGTAAAGCCGCCGACCCGCAAACGCTCGATCCTGCCATCACTATTGATAACAACGACTGGACCGTCACCTATCCGTCCTACCAGCGTCTGGTCAAGTACAAGCCAGGCTCTACCGAGGTGGAGGGCGATCTGTCCACGGGCTGGAAGGCGTCCGACGACCAGAAAGAGTGGACCTTTACCCTGGCGGATAACGCGAAATTCTCCGACGGTACGCCGGTCACCGCCGAGGCGGTAAAACTCTCCTTTGAGCGCCTGCTGAAGCTCGGTCAGGGGCCGTCTGAAGCCTTCCCGAAAGACCTGAAAATTGATGTCGTCTATGACCATACGGTGAAGTTCACCCTCAGCCAGCCTTTCGCGCCTTTCCTCTACACGCTGGCAAACGACGGGGCGTCCATCATTAACCCGGCGGTGCTGAAGGCCAACGCGGCAGATGATGCGCGCGGTTTTCTGGCGCAAAACACCGCCGGTTCCGGGCCGTTTATGCTGAAAAGCTGGCAGAAAGGCCAGCAGCTGATCCTGGTGCCTAACCCACACTGGCAGGGTGAAAAACCGCACTTTAAGCGCGTCTCGGTGAAAATTATCGGAGAGAGCGCCTCGCGCCGGCTGCAGCTTTCCCGCGGCGATCTGGACATTGCCGACTCCCTGCCGGTCGATCAGCTCGCGGCCCTGAAGCAGGAAGGCAAAGTCGCCGTCGCGGAATACCCGTCCCTGCGAGTGACTTACCTCTATCTCAACAACGGCAAAGCGCCGCTCAATCAGGTGGATTTACGCCGGGCCATCTCCTGGGCGACGGATTACCAGGGGATGGTGAAAGGCATTCTGAGCGGCAACGGCAAGCAGATGCGCGGCCCGATCCCGGAAGGCATGTGGGGCTATGACGCCACGGCAATGCAGTACAGCTTTGACGAGGCCAAAGCCAAAGCCGCGCTGGAGAAGGTCAAAGACAAACCCGCCAGCCTGACCTTCCTCTACTCGGATAACGATCCGAACTGGGAGCCTATCGCCCTCTCCACTCAGGCCAGCCTCGGCAAGATCGGCATTAGCGTCAAGCTGGAAAAACTGGCCAATGCCACCATGCGCGACCGCGTCGGAAAAGGCGATTACGACATTGCCATCGGCAACTGGAGTCCGGACTTTGCCGACCCGTACATGTTCATGAACTACTGGTTCGAATCGGACAAAAAAGGGCTGCCGGGCAACCGCTCGTTCTATGAGAACAAAGAGGTCGATTCGCTCCTGCAGGCCGCGCTGAAAACCACCGACCAGGCGGAACGCACCAAAGATTACCAGCAGGCGCAGAATGTGGTTATCGACGAGGCGGCCTACGTTTATCTGTTCCAGAAAAACTACCAGCTGGCGATGAACAAAGAGGTCAAAGGCTTCACCTTTAATCCAATGCTCGAGCAGGTGTTCAACATCGCCACCATGAGCAAGTAACCGTTTCGCCGGGGGAAAGCGTATGACGTTCTGGAGCATAGTGCGCCAGCGCTGCTGGGGGTTAATCCTGGTGGTGGCCGGTGTCTGTATTATCACCTTTATTATTTCACACCTGATCCCCGGCGATCCGGCTCGTCTGCTGGCCGGCGACCGCGCCAGCGACGAAATCGTGCAGAACATCCGCCAGCAGTTAGGGCTGGACCAGCCGCTGTACGTTCAGTTTGGCCGCTACGTGGACGCTCTGGCCCACGGTGATCTAGGCACGTCCATCCGTACCGGACGCCCGGTCGCGGAAGACCTGAAGGCCTTTTTCCCCGCCACGCTGGAGCTGGCCTTTTGTTCTCTGCTGCTGGCGCTGGTCATCGGCGTGCCGCTGGGGATTTTGTCGGCGGTGTACCGCAACCGCTGGCTGGATCACCTGGTGCGTTTAATGGCGATGACCGGGATCTCCACGCCGGCCTTCTGGCTCGGGCTGGGCGTCATCGTGCTGTTCTACGGGCACCTGCAGATCCTGCCGGGCGGCGGCAGGCTGGACGACTGGCTCGACCCGCCGACGCGCGTCACCGGCTTTTATCTGCTGGACGCGCTGCTGGAGGGCAACGGTGAGGTCTTTTTCAACGCGCTTCAGCACCTGATTTTACCCTCGCTGACGCTGGCGTTTGTTCACCTGGGCATCGTGGCGCGCCAGGTCCGCTCGGCGATGCTGGAGCAGCTCAGCGAGGACTACATCCGCACCGCGCGCGCCAGCGGCCTGCCCGGCTGGTACATCATCCTGCGCTACGCCCTGCCGAACGCGATGATCCCGTCCATTACCGTGCTCGGGCTGGCGCTGGGCGATCTGCTATACGGCGCCGTGCTGACCGAAACCGTCTTTGCCTGGCCGGGCATGGGCGCCTGGGTGGTGACATCCATTCAGGCGCTCGATTTCCCTGCCGTGATGGGCTTTGCCGTCGTCGTTTCGCTGGCCTACGTGCTGGTTAATCTGGTGGTCGATCTGCTTTACCTGTGGATTGACCCGCGAATCGGGCGCGGAGGTGCCGAATGATGTTAACGCAGGAAACGCCCGTCCCGGCTAAAACCGCCGGACAACGCATCAACTGGGCAAAGCTGTTCTGGATGCTGCGTCAAAGCCCGCTCACCATCGTTGGCGGCGTCATTATGATTGCGATGCTCTTCCTGATGGTGGCCTCGCCGTGGATCGTGCCGCATGACCCGAACGCGCTGGATTTGACCGCACGCCTGCAGGCGCCGTCTGCGCAACACTGGTTTGGTACCGATGAGGTGGGACGCGATCTGTTCAGCCGCGTGCTTGCGGGCAGCCAGCAGTCGATTACCGCCGGGCTGGCGGTGGTGGCGATTGCGGGCGGCATCGGCTCGCTTCTGGGCTGTCTGTCCGGCGTGCTGGGCGGGCGCGGCGACGCCGTCATCATGCGGGTGATGGACATTATGCTCTCGATACCTTCCCTGGTGCTGACCATGGCGCTGGCCGCCGCGCTCGGGCCGAGCCTGTTCAACGCCATGCTGGCGATTGCGATTGTCCGCATCCCGTTTTACGTCCGCCTGGCCCGCGGGCAAACCCTGGTGGTGCGCCAGTTTACCTACGTCCAGGCCGCCCGCACCTTTGGCGCGTCCCGCTGGCATTTGATTCGCTGGCATATCCTGCGCAACGCCCTGCCGCCGCTGATCGTGCAGGCTTCGCTGGACATCGGCAGCGCCATTCTGATGGCCGCCACGCTGGGGTTCATCGGCCTGGGCGCGCAGCAGCCGACCGCCGAATGGGGCGCGATGGTAGCCGTCGGCCGTAACTACGTTCTGGACCAGTGGTGGTACTGCGCCTTTCCCGGTGCGGCGATTTTGATAACCGCCGTGGGCTTTAACCTGTTTGGCGACGGTATCCGCGATCTGCTGGACCCGAAATCGGGAGGAAAACAGTGATGACCGAATCGGTACTGAGTATTGAAGACCTGCACCTGAGCTTCCCGATATTTCGCGGTGAGGTCCACGCGCTGAACCACGTCTCGCTGGAGATCGGCAGGGGCGAAATTGTCGGCGTGGTGGGCGAGTCGGGATCGGGTAAGTCCGTAACCGCCATGCTCGCCATGCGGCTGCTGCCGGAAGGGGGCTACCGTATTCATCATGGACAGGTGAAATTACTCGGCGAAAACGTCCTGACGGCGTCCGAGAAGCAGCTTCGCCAGTGGCGCGGTGCGCGAGTGGCGATGATTTTTCAGGAGCCCATGACCGCCCTCAACCCGACGCGGCGGATTGGCAAACAGATGGTGGAGGTGATCCGCCAGCATCAGCCGCTCTCGCGGCGCGAGGCGCAGCAGAAGGCGATTACCCTGCTGGAAGAGATGCAAATCCCGGACGCGAAGCAGGTCATGGAGCGTTATCCGTTTGAACTCTCCGGCGGCATGCGCCAGCGGGTGATGATCGCCCTTGCCTTCTCCTGCGAGCCGGAGCTGATCATCGCCGACGAGCCGACCACCGCGCTGGACGTTACCGTCCAGCTCCAGGTGCTGCGCCTCCTGAAGCACAAGGCGCGGGCCAGCGGGACCTCGGTGCTGTTTATCAGCCACGATATGGCCGTGGTGTCGCAGCTATGCGACAGAATGTACGTGATGTACGCGGGCAGCGTGATCGAGAGCGGTGCCACGCAAACGCTGATCGACCATCCCGTGCATCCCTACTCCATGGGCCTGCTGCGGTGCGCGCCGGAACACGGCCAGCCGCGCGCCCCGCTTCCCGCCATCCCCGGCACGGTGCCCAACCTCAGCCAGCTTCCGCAGGGTTGCGCCTTCCGCGAGCGCTGCTTTGCCGCCGGGGCGAAATGCAGCGAAACGCCGCGCTTAGCGCCCACTGGCGCAGAAGGCCAACAGGCTGCCTGCTGGTATCCACAACGGGAGAAAGCCCATGACTGATGTATTGCTGGAACTGGATAGCGTGCACGTTAACTTTGCGGCACGCAAAAACTGGCTGGGCCGCGTGACGGAACAGGTCCATGCCCTCAACGGGCTCGATCTTCAGATCCGTCGGGGGGAAACGCTGGGCATTGTCGGGGAATCAGGCTGCGGGAAAAGCACGCTGGCCCAGCTGCTGATGGGCATGCTTAAGCCCAGCACCGGCGCGTGCCAGCGGGCGCACCATGCGGGCGGCATGCAGATGGTGTTTCAGGATCCGCTCTCCTCGCTCGACCCGCGATTGCCGGTCTGGCGCATCATCACCGAGCCGGTGTGGGTGCAAAAACGCAGCAGCGAGCGCGCGCGCCGTCAGCTGGCTGAAAACCTGGCGCTGCAGGTTGGCATTCGCCCGGAATATCTCGACAGGCTTCCGCACGCATTCTCCGGCGGGCAGCGCCAGCGCATCGCCATCGCCCGGGCGCTCTCGTCCGACCCCGATATTATCGTGCTTGATGAACCCACCAGCGCGCTGGATATCTCCGTGCAGGCGCAGATCCTCAACCTGCTGGTGACCCTGCAGCAGCAGCGTAATCTGACCTACGTGTTAATTTCGCACAACGTCTCGGTGGTCAGACACATGAGCGACCGGGTGGCGGTGATGTACCTCGGGCAGATTGTGGAGCTGGGCAGCGCCGCGCAGGTGCTTGGCGAGCCGCGCCATCCTTATACCCGCCTTCTGCTCGACTCGGTTCCCCGCACCGGTGAACCGCTGGATGAAAATCTGGCCTTGCGCAAAACGGAGCTTCCCGGCAACCGTCATCTGCCCGAGGGCTGTTTTTTCCGCGACCGTTGCCCGATGGCAGCGCAGGGGTGTGAGCATCCCCAGCCGTTACAGCCCTCACGCGAGGGCCGTGACGTCCGCTGCTGGCGCAGTCTGGGTTAGATTTGCGCCATCCCGCCGTCCACAAACAGCTCGGTGGCGTTAATAAAGCTGGCCGCGTCGGAGGCCAGAAACGCCACCGCTTTCCCCACCTCGCCCGGCGCGCCTAAGCGCCCCAGCGGTACCTGAGCGGCCAGCGCGTCGTACAGACCCTGACGGTGCTCTTCCGGCACCAGATCGCCGAGACCCGGGGTTTTGATCGGGCCCGGGCTCACCACGTTGACGCGGATCCCGCGGCCCTGCAAATCCAGCGCCCAGGAGCGGGCAAAGTTGCGCACGGCGGCCTTACTGGCGCTGTAGACGCTGAAGTTGGCCGTCCCCTTAATGGACACCGTCGAGCCGGTCAGAATAATCGACGATCCGGCGGAGAGCAGCGGCAGCGCCTTCTGCACCGTAAACAGCACTCCGCGAACGTTGGTGCCAAAAATCCTGTCAAACTGTTCTTCGGTGATCGCGCCCAGCGGCAGCATATCGCCGCCACCGGCATTGGCGAACAGAATATCGAGGCGGCCTTCTTCTTTGGCTATCCGGGCATAAACCTCATCCAGATCGGCAAGCTTAGAGACGTCCGCGCGAATGCCCACTGCCGTTGAAGCAATTTCTGCGACCGCCGCGTCAAGTTCGGCCTGACGACGACCGGTGATATACACCTTCGCGCCCTGTGCCGCCAGCTCCTGCGCCGTGGCAAGACCGATACCGGTGCTGCCGCCGGTGACCAGTGCGATTTTTCCTGAGAGAGTCGTGTTCATGTCATTTACCTTTTGTTGGGTTTGCGTTGAACAAACTTTAGCCCTTGCGGCATTAGTGAAAAACAGGCAAAAATGAAAATGACTATTCACATACAGAAATAATCCGAGGTCATCATGGACCAGCTCATGGCGATGCGCGCCTTTACGCGGGTTGTAGAGTCCGGCAGCTTTACCCGCGCGGCGGACTCGCTGAATATGCCGATCGCCACGCTGAGCAAACTGGTTAAATCGCTTGAGGCGCACCTGGAGATACGCCTTCTGCACCGCACCACTCGCCGGGTGGTCGCGACGCCTGAAGGGATGGAATACTATGAAAAAGCGCTCAGGGTGCTGATTGATATCGAAGATATCGACACCTCGTTTCGCGTTTCCCGCGCGACGCCAAAAGGGCATTTGCGGGTTGACGTGGGCGGATCCACCGCCCGGGACGTGCTCATTCCCCTGCTGCCGGATTTTATGCAGCGCTATCCGGAGATCCGCATCGACCTTGGCGTGGCCGACCGGCCGGTCGATCTCATCAGCGGTAACGTAGACTGCGTGATCCGCGGCGGTCCGCTGGACGATTCAACCCTCATCGCCCGTCATCTCGGTAACGCCGAAATGGTCACCTGCGCGACGCCGGGTTACCTGAGAAATCATGGCGTTCCGGCCTATCCGCAGGAGCTGCGCAACGGCCACAAGCTGATTAGCTATCTCTCGCCCGTCACCGGACGGCCGTTTCCGTTTCGCTTCCGGCAGAACGGCGAGGCGCTGGAAATCAACATTCCGCACTATCTCGGCGTCAATGAAAGTAATGCCCATCTGGCGGCTGCCGCGGCGGGGCTGGGGATCGTTCAAACCTTTGAGTATTCGGCAAAGTCGTATCTGCAGGCGGGAACGCTGACGGCGATCCTGGGCGCCTGGCGCCCTGCCGCGTATCCGTTTCATGTGGTTTACCCGCAAAACCGGCATTTGACGCACAGACTGAAGGTATTTATCGCCTGGCTGGCGGAGGTGTTCCCCGCCGCGCTGAAGGGGTAGCCGGGCGCAAACCCGGCTGTGGCTTAATTGAGCTTATAGTCCAGGGTAATCTCGGCTTTCAGGAGATGCGAGACCGGACAGCCCGCTTTTGCTTTCTGAATAATGCCATCGAACTGCTGCGGGGCAATGCCTGGAACGGTCACCTTGCTATTCAGGGCAACCTTAGTGATGGCAAAGCCGCCGTCGGTTTTATCCAGAGAGACGTCCGCGGTGGTATCAATGGAATCGGCGGTATAGCCCGCTTCGCCGAGCATCAGCGACAGCGCCATCGAGAAACAGGCCGCGTGTGCCGCGCCGATCAGCTCTTCGGGGTTGGTCCCCTTTTCACCCTCAAAGCGGGTATTGAAACCATAAGGCTGCTGATTGAGAACACCGCTCTCGGTGGAAACCGTTCCTTTTCCGCGCTTAATGTCGCCAGACCAGTGTGCCGAACCGTGCTTATGAATAGTCATTCTTGCTCTCCTTTTGGCTTACAAAGGGTTAAGTATAGACTACGCATCTGCCCCACCCTGGAACACAGACAATTCCGGGACTTTCACCTGCTGTACCGACAAAAAGGATAATGATATGGCGCTAAAAATCAGGATGGCCGTTGCCGTCACCACGCTGGCTCTGTCGCTCTCTTCGCTGGCGAAAACGCCGGAGAATTTTATCTATACCAGCTCGGGCGATCTCGACGCGGCGTTTCCGCTCGTTGCGCGAAGCGATATCGGCGGGGTGCAGATCGTTTACAACTGGCGCCTGCTGGAACCCGAGAAGGACAGCTATGACTTCTCGCGGATTGATCAGGATCTGGCGCGCGTTAAGGCCGCCGGAAAAAAGCTCTTTATTCAAATCCAGGATCGTTTCTTTGAGCCGGACGCCCGCTACGTTCCGGACTATCTGATGCGCGACACGCAGTACGGTGGCGGGATTGCGCCGCAGTTCGATAACCCCGGCGAAGGTAAGCCGGTCGGGTCAGGATGGGTGGCGCGTCAGTGGGATCCTGCCGTTCGCCAGCGCTACCAGGCGCTGCTGGCCGCCCTCGCGAAACGCTTTGACGGCGAGGTGTATGGGGTAAACCTGCCCGAAACCGCCATCGATCTCGACGAAAAAAATCCGCCCGCCGGATTTACCTGCGACAGCTATTTCGCGGGTGAAATGGAAAACCTGGCCTTTGCGCGAAAGGCTTTTCAGAAATCACACGTGGTGCAGTACGTTAACTTCTGGCCGTGCGAATGGGATAACGACCACAACTACATGGGGCGTCTGTTTGCGTACGCCAGCGCTAACAATATCGGCCTGGGCGGGCCGGACATTGTTCCCAACCGCAAGGCCCACATGAAGAATGCCTATCCCTTCTTCCATAAAAATAAACAGACGCTGCCGCTCATCGCCATGGCGGTTCAGGAGCCGACCCTGACCTATAAGGATCCTCAGACCGGAAAACCGTTCACCAAAGCGGAATTTGTCCGCTTCGGCGAAAGTTATCTCGGTGCCGATATTATTTTCTGGAGCACGGCGTCTCCCTGGCTAAAGGCGAAGTAATCCCTTCTTATGCCAGGTAGCGCGACAGTTCGTCAAGGAACACGCGCAGCGCGGCAGGCTGGTATTCCCGGGACTGATAAATGCCATGGATGGCAAGCGCTTTCGGCTCAAGCGCCTCCAGTACCGGCACCAGCAATCCCTGTTCCAGCGCGGCAGACGCTTCGCGCTCCGGCAGCATGGCGATACCGCAGTGCTTGATCGCCGCGTCCATCAGCAGCGAAGAGATGCTTGCGCTCAGGTTGCCGCTGACGGCCACGCTCAGGCTTTCACCTTCCGGCGTCAGGAAGTGCCAGGACTGCCCGGCGAAAAAGCTGTAGTGCAGGCAGTTGTGCTGCGCTAATTCTTCGGGGCTGACGGGGGTACCGTGCTGTGCCAGATACGCCGGCGAGGCGCAGAGCACCGAGCGACATTCCCCCAGCCGGCGGGCAATCATGCCGGGTTCGGGATTGTCGGTAATGCGCACGGCAACATCAATGCGCTCTCCTACCAGGCTGACCGGGTGGTTGTTCACGTCCAGCTCGATGCGCAGCTGCGGGTAGCGCAAGAGCAGCTCAGGCAGGACCGGCGCAATCAGGTGCATGGCGGTAAAATGGGCGCAGGCCACCCGCAGCGTGCCTGACGGCAGATCTTTTTCCGACTGGCCCTCGATTTCCTGCGAAATCTGCGAGAGCGTCCGGGTTTTTTGCAGCACCTTTTCTCCTGCAGCGGTCAGCGTCAGCTTGCGCGTGGAGCGGTTTACCAGCCGCGTACCCGCCCACTTCTCCATTTGTTCAAGGTAGCGGCTCACCATCGGTCGGGAAATGCCCAACGCGCGGGCCGCCGCGCTCAAACTGCCCAGCTCGCATATCCGGTTGTAGACCTGAGCGGCGATAACGCGATCCATATAAGCTCCATTTGCTCGATTTATGAAACTAAGCATGTCTTGTTTCAGGAATTCTGGCAAATGCGAATATCCGTACAATAGAGACATTCCTGAACAACAGAGACAACAGCATGAAACTCACTCACCTTGCCCTGCTTTCCACCCTTATCACGCCGGCTGTTTTTGCCGCGCCGTTAACCATTGATACCTGGAACCCGCAGGAAAAAGGCATTTTCCCGGTCTCCTCCACGCTGGTTTCCGGCCCGAAAGAGGCGGTGCTGTTTGACGCGCAGTTCAGCGTGAAGGATGGCGAAGCGCTGGTAGAAAAAATTCGTCAAAGCGGTAAAACCCTGAACAAGATTGTGATCACCTCCGGCGATCCGGATTTCTATTTTGGCCTGCAGCCGCTGGTCAAAGCCTTCCCGAATGCCAAAGTGGTGGCCACGCAGCATGTGGTTGACCATATTAAAGCCACCAAAGACGCCAAGCTCGCCTTCTGGGGGCCGCAGATGAAGGACGGCGCGCCAACGGAGCTGGTCGTCCCGCAGGTGCTTGCCTCCACCACGTTCATGGTTGACGGGGAAAAGGTCGACATCGAACAGCCAGACAGCTATGCGGCGTATGTGTGGATCCCGTCGGCAAAAACGATCCTCGGCGGTACCGGGGTGGCCTGGGGTATTCACGTCTGGACGGCAGACACCCAGACGCCAGAAAGCCGCAAGCAGTGGAAGGAAACGCTGGAGAATATGGCCGCTCACAAACCTGAGCGCGTGATACCGGGCCACTACCTGGGCACTCCACCAGCGGGTACTGGCGCGATTGATTTTACCCGCGACTATCTGCAGCGCTTTGAAAAGGCTTTAGCCGCGCATAAAGATTCCGCAGGCGTCATCAGCACCCTGAAAAAACAGTATCCCGGCCTGGCTGATGAGAGCTCGCTGGAATTAAGCGCCAAAGTGAATACTGGCGAAATGAAGTGGTAATTTAAAAATGGCTCCTGCTATATTTCCTCGATAGCAGGAGCCCCGCAAAAATATCCCCGCCGTTACGCGTCGATATAGCCACACCTTTTAAAAGCGCATAAAAGCATGCACTTATATTATTTTTATTTCTAAGATGAATCTGAACCACAACCGGGAAAATATTTGCCATTCTCTTTATGAATTAAATTTTTTGCGAGCCGTACCATTAAACAGACAACGACACGGAGGCAGCATGTTTACTTATTACCCGGCTAATACTGCAGCAGCACAACCTGAACTCGTTAACGCGATTGCGCAGGGTCTTCACGCCGAGCACGGTGCTGTGACTGAAGATGACATTTTGATGGAACTGACCAAATGGGTGGAATCCACGGATAATGACATCCTCAGTGACATCTACCAGCAGACCATTAACTACGTCGTCAGCGGGCAAAACGCACCCTTGTAAAAACCTGCTAAGCTGGATCTGCAACCTAAGGGGTTACATTTCGTTTGCGTAAGCAAACTGGTCCTTAAAACTATCAACAGGATTGAGGAGTTAACATGAAATCGAACCGTCAGGCACGCCATATTCTGGGATTGAACTACAAGCTTTCCAATCAGCGTAAAGTGGTGATTGAAGGCGACCACGAAACGCAGGTCACTCACGCCACGGGCAGAAAACGCCACGCGGGCAAGTAAGTTCCAGACTGAGATCCAGAACACCATCGGTAATCCCGGTGGTGTTTTTGTTTATGTGTTGCGGTAATTAATATTTAGCTCCTTTATAATACCGTCGGACCGCACCCCATCGCACAGGCCAGAAAGATGACAAACAGCAGTGTCAGGGACGGATCTTCATAAAAAGAGTGAGTGACATGGACAACAAACTGAAAAAACATCGTTCCTTATACATCCCATACGCCGGACCGGTTTTACTCGAATTCCCCCTGCTCAATAAAGGCAGCGCCTTCAGCATGGAAGAGCGCAGCAGCTTTAACCTGCTGGGTTTACTGCCCGAAGTGGTTGAAACCATTGAAGAACAGGCGGAGCGCGCGTGGATCCAGTATCAGGGTTTCAAAACTGAAATCGACAAGCACATCTACCTGCGCAACATTCAGGACACCAATGAAACCCTCTTCTATCGCCTGGTGCAGAACCATCTCGAAGAGATGATGCCGGTGATCTACACCCCGACGGTGGGTGCGGCCTGCGAGCGTTTCTCAGAGATCTATCGTCGTTCACGCGGGGTATTCATCTCCTATCAGAACCGTCACAACATGGACGATATTCTGCAGAACGTGCCGAACCACAATATCAAAGTGATTGTGGTGACCGACGGCGAACGTATTCTCGGCCTCGGCGACCAGGGCATTGGCGGGATGGGGATCCCAATCGGTAAGCTCTCACTCTACACCGCCTGCGGCGGCATCAGCCCGGCGTATACCCTGCCGGTAGTGCTGGACGTCGGCACCAATAACCAGCAGTTGCTCAACGATCCGCTCTATATGGGCTGGCGCCATCCGCGCATCACCGACGACGAGTACTACCAGTTCGTCGACGATTTCATCCAGGCCGTGAAGCACCGCTGGCCGGACGTTCTGCTGCAGTTTGAAGACTTCGCGCAGAAAAACGCGATGCCGCTGCTGAACCGCTATCGCGATGAGAACTGCTCCTTTAACGACGACATCCAGGGCACCGCGGCCGTGACCGTGGGTACGCTTATCGCCGCCAGCCGCGCAGCCGGCAGCCAGCTGAGCTACCAGAAAATCGTCTTCCTGGGCGCAGGCTCTGCGGGCTGCGGTATCGCCGAGCAGATTATCGCCCAGACGCAGCGCGAAGGCTTAAGCGAAGAGCTGGCCCGTTCCCGCGTCTTTATGGTTGACCGTTTCGGCCTGCTGACCGACGCTATGCCGAACCTGCTGCCGTTCCAGAACAAGCTGGTGCAGAAGCGCGAGAACCTGAAAAACTGGGATACCGACAACGAAGTCCTGTCCCTGCTGGACGTGGTGCGCAACGTGAAGCCGGATATTCTGATCGGCGTTTCCGGGCAAACCGGCCTCTTCACCGAAGAGATCATTCGCGAGATGCACAAGCACTGCGAGCGCCCTATCGTGATGCCGCTTTCCAACCCGACCTCCCGCGTGGAAGCGACGCCGCAGGACATCATCGCCTGGACCGAAGGTAACGCGCTGGTCGCGACCGGCAGCCCGTTCGACCCGGTGGTGTGGAAGGATAAAACCTATCCGATTGCCCAGTGCAACAACTCTTACATCTTCCCGGGCATTGGGCTGGGCGTGATCGCTTCCGGCGCGTCCCGCATTACCGATGAGATGCTGATGTCGGCGAGCGAAACCCTTGCGGGCTACTCGCCGCTGGTCAACAACGGTGAAGGGCTGGTGCTGCCGGAGCTGAAGGACATTCACAAGGTGTCGCGCGCTATCGCGTTTGCGGTAGGTAAAATGGCGCAGCAGCAGGGCGTGGCGGTGAAAACCTCTGCCGACGCGCTGCAGCAGGCCATCGACGACAACTTCTGGAAACCTGAATACCGCAGCTATCGCCGTACCTCGATTTAATTCTGCCTTCCGACCGTTCCCTCTCCCTTTGGGAGAGGGAATTACATTTGTACCCCCACTAGCCAAACCCCTTTTCCCCCGCTACACTCCCTTCATCCATCAACCTACTGAATATATAAGGAGGCCAATTATGCTGTATCGTGAAATTTTCAATGTTTCACATACATTTGGTGATCGCACCAGCTCAAGCGTTATCGGTATCGTGCTGCGATAACTTCTGCTTGAGCGAAGACACCAACCCCTGAAATCCCTTCTCTCGGGCTTACTGAGTTATCGTCAGCGATGTTTGACGAGGCATAAACATGCCTGTAACTCTTGGGTAAGCAACAATGAGCACTTTACTCACTGCACAATCTTTACGCGTTGATACGGCGTTTGGCACGCTCTTCGACTCACTCTCCTTTACGCTGAAAAAAGGCGACCGCATTGGCCTGCTGGGCGACAACGGCTGCGGTAAAAGCACGCTGCTGAAGGTGCTGGACGGTACTGACTCCCCCGCCGCCGGAACGGTCGCGCTGGCCGGGCACTGCCTGATGGCGCGAGTGGAGCAACATCTCCCGGACGCCATTTTCCCGCTGACCATGCTGGATGCCGTACTCGCACAGCTGCCTCTGGCTGAGCGCGATAGCCTGCGCTGGAAAGCCGAAACGCTGCTGGCGAGCATGGGCTTCACGCCGCAGGATATGATGCTGCAATCCGCCACGCTGAGCGGCGGGCAGCACACCCGCCTGCTGCTGGCGCGGGCGTTGATTCACGAGCCGGACCTGCTCCTGCTCGATGAACCCAGCAACCACCTTGATTTGCCGACCATGCTCTGGCTGGAACACTTTCTGCAGAACTGGTCGGGCAGCTTTGTGCTGGTCTCGCATGACAGACAGCTGCTGGATGCCGTCACCAACGGCAGCTGGATCCTGCGCGATAAAACGCTGCACTACTTCGCCCTTCCCTGCACGGCAGCCCGCAAGGCGCTTGAAGCAAAGGATGAAAGCGACGCGCAGCGCCACAAGGCGGAGCAAAAGGAGATCGACCGCGTGACCGCCAGCGCGAAGCGGCTGGCGACCTGGGGCAAGGTTTACGACAACGAAGACCTGGCCCGCAAAGCCAAACAGATGGAAAAACAGGTCGAACGGCTGAAGGAGAGCCAGACGGCACTCACGGCAGGCAGCCAGTGGACGTTAACCCTGCGCGGCGACGCGCTGCGGGCCGACCGTTTGCTGGAAATGGAGAACCTCGACGTGCCTCCTGCACCTGGCCTGCCGGCGTTGTTCAGCATCGAAATGGCGCGGCTGAAAAGCGGCGATCGCGTGGCGATTGTCGGTCGCAATGGCTGCGGAAAATCGTCGCTGATGAGGCTTATCTGGCAACAGTTTGCCGATGAGTCCGCAGACAGCGGGTTGAAAATCCATCCGCGCGTGTCGCCAGGCTATTACGACCAGACGCTTCACCAGCTTGCTGACAACGCCACGCTGCTCGACGCGCTGGAGCCTTTCGCACCGGATCCGCAGAACCGCAAAATGGCGCTGATAAGCGCGGGTTTCCCGTGGTCGCGTCACGGGCAAACGGTCAGCACGCTCAGCGGTGGCGAACGCTCGCGCCTGCTGTTCGTTGGCCTGACGCTTGCCCGCTACAGCCTGCTGATGCTGGATGAGCCGACCAACCACCTCGACATGGAAGGCAAAGAGGCGCTGGCGCAAACCCTTCAGCAGTTTGAAGGCTGCGTCCTGCTGGTCAGCCACGATCGCCAGTTAATTAGCCAAAGCTGCAACCGTTTCTGGCTGATTGAAGAGGGAAAGCTGAGCGAGTGGCACGATGCTGAGGCGGTGTTTGAACGCCTGCGTGAAAGCGCAGGGCTGGCGACACCCGCCGCGCCCGTCATCGACGCGGCGACGGTTCCATCCTCGCCGTATGACGATCTGCTCGAACGGCTGGTCGCGCTGGAAACGCTGCTGGAAGACGATCTGGCGCGTAAGCCGAAGCATCAAAAGCCGCAGCTGCAGGCGCAATGGCGTAAAGAGATTGAGGAAATAGAAGCACTGCTGTAAGTCTGCGCCCGCCGGGTCTCTCTCGGCGGGCCAGTTTTTTCCCCCTAAATTATTAGAGGAACGCCGTATTCTTATTCTGAAATCGGATTAAATGATGACATTATGTTGCCGTTGCCTTGCATTACAGCCCCAAAGCACTAATCCTTGAGGAGTATTACACCTGCTATGCAGATACTCATCATGAACAAGGAGATACACATGAAGGCTGCTGTTGTCACTCAGGATCATCAGGTTAATGTCACCGAAAAAACCTTACGCCCGCTAAAGCACGGGGAAGCCCTGCTGAAGATGGAGTGCTGTGGCGTATGCCATACCGATCTCCACGTGAAGAACGGTGATTTTGGCGATAAAACCGGGGTTATCCTGGGCCACGAAGGGATTGGTATCGTAAAAGAAGTTGGCCCCGGCGTGAAATCGCTGAAAGTCGGCGACCGCGCAAGCGTGGCCTGGTTTTTTGAAGGCTGCGGCCACTGTGAATACTGTAATACCGGCAACGAAACCCTGTGCCGCGACGTGAAAAACGCCGGTTACTCCGTTGACGGCGGCATGGCGGAAGAGTGCATCGTCACCGCGGATTACGCCGTAAAAGTGCCGGACGGTCTGGAATCCGCTGCGGCCAGCAGCATCACCTGCGCCGGGGTCACCACCTACAAAGCGGTAAAAATTTCCGGTATTAAACCGGGCCAGTGGATCGCAATCTATGGTCTGGGCGGTCTGGGCAACCTTGCGCTGCAGTACGCCAAAAACGTCTTTAACGCCAAAGTCATCGCTCTCGACGTTAACGACGAACAGCTGAAGCTGGCGGCCAGCATGGGTGCGGATTTAACCATCAACTCCCGCAGCGAAGACGCCGCAAAAATTGTGCAGGAGAAAACCGGCGGCGCGCATGCCGCAGTCGTTACTGCCGTCGCAAAAGCGGCCTTTAACTCAGCCGTTGACGCCGTGCGTGCCGGTGGCCGCGTGGTCGCGGTTGGCCTGCCGCCGGAAGCGATGAGCCTCGACATTCCGCGTCTGGTGCTGGACGGCATTCAGGTGGTAGGTTCCCTGGTCGGCACCCGTCAGGATCTGCAGGAAGCGTTCCAGTTTGCCGCCGAAGGTAAGGTCGTGCCGAAAGTCACGATGCGTCCAATCGAGGACATCAACGCCATCTTTAAAGAGATGGAACAGGGCCAGATCCGCGGCCGTATGGTGATTGACCTGCGTTCATAATCGTTCATCTTTCATTACCGCTCCTCGCTGGAGCGGTTTTTTTATAGCCATTTTCCGGCAATCCTTATCTTAATTCCTTTGTTCCCTTGTTTTCCCCCGCGCCCGATGATGAATCCGACGCTAACAAGAAGATAACAAAGGAATTCACCATGCATACCCCATTTCGTCTGCCGCTGCTGACGGCGCTGATCCTGGCGACAACCGCAGCCTGGGCAGCAGATGCGCCCGTCAAAGGCGGCACGCTGATTTATCTGGAGCAACAGGCGCACACTAACCTCTATCCGCCTGCCGGTGGCTTTTATCCGAACGGCGGCATTCTGAATCAAATCACCGACAAACTGACGTGGCAGAACCCAAAGACGCTGCAGGTCGAACCCTGGGTCGCAGAAAGCTGGACCACCAACGCCGATAAAACCGAATACACCTTTAAGCTTCGTCCCGGCATCACCTTCTCCGATGGCACGCCGCTGGACGCCAACGCCGTGGCGAAAAACTTTGATACCTACGGTTCAGGCAATAAGGCGCAGCGCCTGCCGGTGTCAGAAGTGATTAATAACTACGATCGCAGCGAAGTCATCGACCCGCTGACCGTGAAGTTCTACTTCAAAAAACCGTCGCCGGGGTTCCTGCAGGGCACCGCCACCATTGGCTCGGGTCTGGTCTCGCTCAGCACGCTGAAGCGCAACTTCGAAGAGCTGGGTGATGCCCGCCACATCATCGGTTCCGGCCCGTTTGTGGTGAAGGACGAGAAGCTGGGTCGTGAAGTGACGCTCGAAGCCCGCAAAGACTACCAGTGGGGACCGAAAAACCTGACGCAACAGGGGCCCGCCAATCTCGATGGCATCAAGTTTATTGTGACTCAGGAAGACAGCGTGCGCGTCGGCGCCCTGCTGGCCGGTCAGGCCGACTTTATTCGCCAGGTGCAGGCGTATGACGAAAAGCAAGCGACAGACCAGGGCTATAAGATCTACGCCGCCCCGACGCGCGGGGTGAACGACAGCATCAGCTTCCGCCCGGATAACCCGCTGGTCTCCGATATTCGCGTTCGCCAGGCGCTGCTGCATGCCACCAATGCAAAACAGGTGGTCGAGACCCTCTTCTCGGCCAACTATCCGCAGGCGAAGTCCGTGATTGCCGGTTCCGCCGCAGGCTTTGTCGATCTCAGCGACAAATTGACCTTTGACCCGGCAAAAGCCAACCAGCTGCTGGACGACGCGGGCTGGAAAGCAGGCAGCGACGGGATCCGCGCCAAAGACGGCCAGCGGCTGGCGCTGACGGTATACGAATCTCTGCCGCAGCCGCAAAACAAAGAGGTGCTGCAGCTGGTTGCCCAGCAGTGGCGACAGGTGGGCGTGGCGCTGAACGTCAAAGCCGGTGACGCAGGCAGCCGAACGCTGGATAACCTTGACCCGCTGAAAACCCCGTTAACCGTTTCCGAAGTGGGCCGCGCCGATCCGGACGTGGTGAAAAGCATGTTCTACCCGGCTAACCGCGACGCGCTGCTGCAAAAAGGCGGATCCAGCGACAAGGTCAAAAACTTCCGTGACGACAGGCTGAATGCGCTGCTGGTGAACATTTCGGCTGAGGTCGACCCGCAAAAACGCCTGCAGCTGACGGGAGACGCCCAGCGCTACCTGCTGGATAACGCCTACGTCATTCCGATTTTCGAGGAGCCGCAGGTCTTTGCCGGTGCGCCGTGGCTGAAAGGCGTGAATTTCGAAGCGGTTGGCCGCCCGTCGTTCTACGGCGCGTGGATTGAGAAACACTGAGGAGCCGACGATGCGCCACGCACTTCTTCAACGTTTAGGGCACGGGCTGCTGGTACTGTGGGCCGCCTTTACCCTCTCGTTCGTGTTGCTCCAGGTGCTGCCGGGCGACGCGGTGCTGATTAAATTTCAGAACCCGGACCTGGGCTTAAGCCCGGCGCAAATCGAGGAGATGCGAGTGGCCTACGGCGCGGACAGCCCGCTGTGGCAGCAGTACGGCCACACGCTGCTGGCGATGCTGCGCGGCGATTTCGGCTATTCGCTACAGGCAGGCGTGCCGGTCAGCGAGCTGATTGCCAGCAATCTGCCGGATACCCTGAGCCTCGCCCTGCCCGCCTTTTTGCTCGCGGTCCTGCTGGCGTTTGCGCTGGCCTTTGCGTCGCGTCTGCCGGGGCTGCGCTGGCTGAGCAATACCCTTCAGTCTCTGCCGGTCCTGTTTATCTCCTTACCGACGTTCTGGCTGGGGATTGCCCTCATCCAGCTCTTTTCTTTTCAGCTGCGGCTGATCCCGGTGATTAACCCGACGCCGCTGCAGGGGCTGATCCTGCCGATCGTGACCGTTGCGATCCCGATCTCCGCCCCGCTGGCGCAAATCCTGATGCGCAGCCTGGACCAGGTGGCGACGCAGCCGTTTGTCGCAGTGGCCCGCGCCAAAGGGCTGAGTGAAACCGCCGTCCTGTGGCGTCACGTGACCGGCAACGCCCTGCTGCCGGTCCTGAACATTGCCGGACTGCTGCTGGGCGAGCTGATTGCCGGGGCGCTGATCACCGAAACCGTTTTTGGCCGCAGCGGGCTCGGGCAGCTGACCCAGCAGGCGGTGAATAATCAGGACATCGCCGTGCTTCAGGCGGTCGTGATGATTTCCGCCCTCGGTTTTGTCCTGATCAACCTACTGGTGGATCTGCTGATGCCGCTGCTGGATCCCCGTCTGCAAACCGTTACCGGAGGTGCATCATGAGTCTGGTCGATTACGCGGCCGCCGCGCGAAAACGCGTTCCTGAGTGGCAGGGAGTGGAATGGCAGCCGGGGCTGTGGCTGGCATGGGCGGTGATTATTCTCGCCGCTTTTGCCGCCGTAGCGCCCGGCCTGTTAACCCACTACAGCCCGATTGAGGGCATCGCCGGGGCACAGCGCCTGGCGCCGCAGGCGGGTCACTGGCTCGGAACCGATCAGCTTGGCCGCGATGTTTACACGCGTATCGTTTATGGCGCCTCCCACTCCCTGAGCGCGGCATTGGCCGCCGTGACGATGGGCCTGGTGGTCGGCACCGGCTTAGGGGTAATTGCCGGGGCGTTCGCCGGACGCGTCGAGTCTCTGCTGATGCGCTTCGTCGACGTGTTGCTCTCCATCCCGTCTCTGCTGCTCTCGCTGACGGTGATTATTCTGCTCGGGTTTGGCACCGTTAACGCCGCGATTGCCGTCGGCGTTGCCTCCATTGCCAGCTTCGCCCGCCTCGCGCGCGGTGAAGTCGTGCGTATCCGCCATACGGATTATGTCGAAGCGGCGTTTGGCAGCGGCGGGACGTTTTTCGCCGTGCTGTGGCGACACATCCTGCCCAACGCATTAAACGCCGTCCTGGCCTTTGCCACGCTGCAGTTTGGTCAGGCCATCCTGGCGCTCTCCACGCTGAGCTTTCTCGGCTACGGCACCCCGCCGCCGGTGCCGGAATGGGGCTTACTGATTGCCGAAGGCCGTAACTATCTCTCTACCGCATGGTGGCTCACCACCTTCCCCGGCGTGGTCGTCATCGCCGTGGTGCTGGCCACCAACCGTATCAGCCAACAGTTCAGCGGAGGTCGCTAATGACCGTGCTCTCAGTGGAAAATTTGACGATTAGCTACCGTACCGCTCGCCAGTGGCGAGAGGTGGTGCATAACGTCAGCTTCACGCTTGAACGAGGGGAAATGCTGGCGTTTGTCGGCGAATCCGGATCCGGCAAAACGACCACGGCGCAGGCGATCATTGGCCTGCTGGCCGATAACGCCCGGCGCGATGCGGGAAAAATATCGCTCAACGGCGAAGAGATTAGCGGATGGTCCGCTAAGCGTCTCGATACCCTTCGCGGAGCGCGAATTAGCCTGGTGCCGCAGGATCCGGGTAATTCGCTCAACCCGGTGAAAACCATCGGTGCGCAGGTCGGAGAAATCATTCAGCTCCACAACAAAGTGACCCGCGCCGAGCGCGACGAGCAGGTGCTCGCCCTGCTGACAAAGGTCGGCCTGAGCCACCCCGAACAGCGCATGACGCAGTATCCCCATCAGCTCTCCGGCGGGATGAAACAGCGCGTGCTGATTGCCATCGCGATAGCGCTGCGTCCGGACGTGATCGTTGCCGATGAGCCCACCAGCGCGCTGGACGTGACGGTGCAAAAACGCATTCTCGATCTGCTGGATATCCTGCGCCGGGAATCGGGTACCGCCGTTCTGTTTGTCACCCACGATCTGGCGCTGGCCGCACAGCGCGCGGACAGGCTGCTGGTGTTTCGCGATGGCGAGGTTCAGGAACAGGGCAACACCGCCGATATCGTCCGCACGCCGCAGCACGCCTACACCCGCCAGCTGTTGAGCGATCTCCAGGGCCAGCGCCTGACCATCGCCCCGGTGGCCGGTCGCCCGCTCGCGTCACCGGCCATTCGCGCCCGCGCCATCAGCAAACAATTCTCCCTGGGCAAAGGTCATCAGCTTCAGGCGCTGGATCGGGTAACGTTTGACGTCAGGCGCGGCAGTACGCATGCGCTGGTCGGTGAATCCGGCTCCGGGAAAACCACCCTCGCCCGTATTTTGCTGGGTTTTGAACAGGCCGACAGCGGACAGGTCATTATTGATGATATTGATGCCACCACGCTCAGCCGCGAGGCCCGCCGTCAGCTGCGCCAGAAGATCCAGTTTGTCTACCAGAACCCGTTTGCCTCTCTCGATCCGCGTCAGACGCTGTTCGAGATCATCGAAGAGCCCCTGAAGAATTTTTCTCGCCTCGGTAAGGCGCAGCGAAAACTCCGGGTGGAGACGGTGGCGCAGCGGGTTGCCCTGCCCGTCGAATTCCTGACCCGCACCGCCCGGGAGCTTTCAGGCGGACAGCGCCAGCGCGTTGCCATCGCCCGGGCGCTGATCCTGGAGCCGACCATTCTGGTGCTGGACGAAGCCACCTCCGCGCTGGACGTCACCGTGCAGGCGCAGATCCTGGCGCTGCTTCAGCAGCTGCAGCAGCAGCTGGGATTGACCTACCTCTTTATCACGCACGATCTCTCCACGGTTCGCCGGATCGCCCACAGCGTCACGGTGCTGCGCAGCGGTCAGGTGGTCGAACAGGGTGACGTCGGAACCTTATTCGCGTCGCCGCAGAATGACTATACCCGCGAGCTGATTGACGCCATTCCCCATTTTTCACCCGCTACGGAGGAGTTCGCATGACGCGAAAACGCCTGGGATTTTTCACTCGCCTGCTTGACGACGCTGCGCCGAAGGAGCGCTATCGTCTGGCAACGGAACAGATCCGCCACGCCGAACGCCACGGTTTTGACAGCGCCTGGATTGCCCAGCACCACTTCCACGAAAGTGAAGGCGGCCTGCCGTCGCCGCTGCTGTTTCTGGCGCACGTAGCCGCGCATACCGAAACCATCCGCCTGGGCACGGCCATCATTACCCTGCCGATGGAAAACCCGCTGCGCGTCGCGGAAGATGCCGCCGTACTCGATTTACTCGCCGATGGTCGTCTTGAGGTCGGTTTTGGTTCGGGCGGCACGCCAACCTCCTTTCTGCCGTTCGGCCTGACCTTTGAGGAGCGCGGCGCGGCGTTTGCTGACCATCTGCATGTGATCCAGAGCGCCTGGCGCGGGGATTCGCTGACCCATCCGGATAACCACCTTTACCCGCCTGCGCCGCAGCTGGCCGACCGTATCTGGATTGCCACCTTCTCTGTTGACGGAGCCGTTCGCGCCGCCCGGGCCGGACACGGGTTAATGCTCTCGCGCACGCAGCCGCGCCCGGCAGATCGGCCTGATTTAACGCTCGACGAGATCCAGAACCCGATTGTGGATGCCTACCTTGAGGCGCTGCCTGCGGGCATCGCACCGCGCATTCTGGCCTCCCGCACGGCGTTCGTCGCCGACAGCGACGACTATGCGCTCAGGGTCGCCACGCCGGGCCTTACGAAACAGGCCCAGCAGCATCGCGCTGCCGGGCACACGGTCAAAGGTGACAGTGTCACCGATTATCGCCGCCAGTTTGACGCCCATATTGGTTCGCCCGATACGGTGCTGCATTCGCTGAATGCTGATTCCATTCTCAGGCGCGCCACGGATATCTCATTCCAGGTCCATTCGGTCGAACCTACGCATCGCGACACGCTGCGGTCCATCGAACTGATCGCCGAACGTATTGCCCCCCACATCCTTTGAGGAGACCCCTATGTCGTTAAGTCAGGACATTCTCGCCGAGCTGGCGGAAATTAAACCCGGTTCCCCTCTGGCAGAGGCGCGCGCCACGCGTGATGCCGCCACGCGCCACGCGCAGGGCAGCTACGAAATTCTCTTTAGCCAGCAGGATGCTGATTTTGCACTGGACGAGCGCTTCGCCGTGGCGGCAAAAGTCGCCAGGTGGCACAGCGCGGAGGCGCTGGCCGCGCACTATGCGGGATTTGGCCTGGCCGACCCGACCTCAGAACGCCTGACCCCGGCGCTGAACTTCGCGCGCCTGCTGACGTTCTCCCCCGTCGAAGCGACGCCCGCAGCGTTAAGGGCGCTGGCCCAGGCGGGATGGAGCAAGGAAGGCATTGTTACCCTGGCGCAGCTTATTGCGTTTGTGAGCTTCCAGAGCCGACTCATCACCGGGCTGCGGCTGCTGAACGACAGGCCCGTCGCCAGAAGCGATGCGCCGGTGGCGGCGGGCATCTGGCACACGACCGCAACAACGGTCACCGGAAAGGCGGCCCCCGTCGCGTTCACCCGGCAGGAGCTGGGATGGGAGCCGTGGATAGCGGCCAAACCGCTGGCGGATTTCCGTGACGATGAGGTTGCCATCCTGGCGAAATTTGGCCATACCGATTCCGACTACTTCCGCCTGCTGGCGCGCAACCTGCCGGTGCTTGAACAGCGCACGTTAACGGATAAAGGAATTTTTTATACATCGGGGGGATTGCCGCGCGCCGAGCGCGAGCTGGCCGCAACGGTCGCCAGTAAAATCAACGGCTGCATTTACTGCGCATCTGTCCATGCGCGTAAAGCCAGCCAGCTGTCAAAGGATGACGCGGCGGTAGAAGCCCTGCTGGCCGTGAGGCCGGGGCAGTCCCTGAGCGAGGGGCAATCTGCACGCTGGCAGGCGGAAATCGATTTTGCGGCGGCGCTGTCGGTCACGCCGCCCGCCGCCACGCCGCTGCACCTTGCCGCGCTGGAAAAAGAGGGGCTGGATACCTTAGCCCAGCTTGATCTGGTGCAGTCCGCCGCATTCTTCGCCTGGGCCAACCGCCTGATGCTGACCCTCGGCGAGCCCTGGCTTGCCTGAATTAAAATCAGGCTAGCGCGCGAGCGTTAGCCTGAGCCCGTCTGGCCCGCAGGTAACCATAGATCAGCAGTGCACTCATGGCCGAGAACGAGAGTATCGCTGCAGGCAGCGTGACGTAGCGCCAGCTAAAGCCGAAGGTAATCATCATCCCACCAAAGTACGCCCCGATCGCGCTGCCGAGATTAAACGCCATCTGCCCTCCTGCCGCCCCCAGCATTTCACCGCCCTTCGCATTTTGCAGCAGCAGAATTTGTAGCGGCGCAGAGAGCGCGAACAGCCCGGCACAGCAGATAAAGCCCATGACCAGCGAGGCCGTTTTCAGTTCACCTAAGGCAAAAAGCAGCAGCAGCGAGGCGACAATCACCATGTCGGTGGTGGCCGCAATGCGCAGCGGGCTAAAACGCCCCGAGAGTTTACCGCTCAGCAGATTGCCCAACACCATGCCAAGCCCCATCAGCATCATGATGGCCGTCATCATCCCTTCTGAATAACCGGAGACGTTGACCATAAACGGCTTAACAAAGCTGAACCACGCGAACACCCCGGCGTTGCCAAACATGGTGGCAGCAAAAATCAGCCAGGGTTCTGGTTTTTTCAGAAAGTGCAACTGCTCGGTCAATTTGATTTCTGATGTGTCGCGGATGTCCGGCACCCAGAGCAGAACCGAGAGGATCACCAGCGCATCGAACACGGCAATCAGAAAAAAGGTATAACGCCAGCTGAACTGGTGCCCGAGCCAGGTGCCCAGCGGAACGCCCATCAGGTTCGCCACGGTCATACCGGCGATCATCCCAGCCACCGCGACCGTCACCTTACCCGGCGGCGCAATTTTCGACAGGATAATCGCCCCGACGCCAAAAATAGCCCCGTGCGGAAAGCCGGAAATCAGCCGCCCCACCGCCAGCCAGAAATAGGACGTGGAAAACGTGAACAGGGCATTACCGACAGCGGACATCGCCACCAGAAACAGCAGCGTGGTCTTTAACGAAAACTTGCCTGAGAACAGCGCCACAACCGGGGCGCCAATCACTACGCCGAACGCATAAAACGAGATCATATTCCCGGCGGAGGGAATCGAAATGCCGGTGTCATGTGCCAGCTCGGTTAACACGCCCATAATGCCAAATTCGGCCATTCCGAGGCCAAATGTGCCAAGCGCCAACGAAAAAATTGTCTTTTTCATACTTCAACCACGGGTTAATCACACGCGACGGACATTATTGAATAATCTTGTATGGTGAGCCAGTTCAAATCAGCTGGCTGACAGGTTAATCCATTAATTCAGGTGGATTACACTTCATTGTGCGGCCTCGCTTTTTTTCCGCGTCGGACAAACTGAGGATGACCATCATGGGAAGCAAAAAGAAAACCAGTGTCGCTGTTGATGTCGTAAAGAACGCTCCGTTAAAGACCAAAGAGTATGAACAAGAGCTACGTCGCCTCCACGTTGAACTGGTTAAGCTCCAGCAGTGGGTCGTCGCTAAAGGGCTGAAAGTGTGTATTGTTTTTGAAGGACGCGACGGTGCTGGCAAAGGCGGCACCATTAAAGCGATCACCGAGCGCGTCAGCCCGCGCGTGTTTCGCGTTGTTGCGCTCCCTGCTCCGACTGAAAAGGAAAAAAGCCAGCTTTACTTCCAGCGCTATGTGCCCCACCTGCCATCGGCTGGTGAAATCGTGATCTTCGATCGTAGCTGGTATAACCGCGCGGGCGTTGAGCGGGTGATGGGGTTCTGCACGGAGGAACAGGCGGAGAAATTTTTAGATGGTGCGCCGGTGATGGAAAAAGCGATGGTGGATGCCGGAATTATCCTGCTGAAGTACTGGCTGGAGGTGACGCCGAAAGAGCAGGAGCGGCGTCTGCGTGACCGTATTAACGATGGTCGTAAAATCTGGAAGCTATCGCCGATGGATATTAAGTCCTTTAACCTGTGGGACGAGTACACCCGCGCCCGCGACGCCATGTTTGAAGCCACAGACACCGCCTGGGCGCCGTGGTTTGTGGCACGTTCAGAAGATAAAAAACGCGTGCGACTGAACATTATTTCGCATCTACTTTCGCAGATACCTTATAAAGAAATACACGTTGAGAAGGTGGATTTACCGAAACGCAAAATCGGCAAAGTCAAACCCACAAAATATCCGTTCCGCTATGTGGAGGAGCGGTTCTGATTTGAAGAGTAAGCCCGCACAAGCGCAGCGCCGCCGGGCAAAGCCGACGGCGCAGGTCTTACTTCAATCCTTCCTTACTTTCCCGTTTCGCTTCCAGTCGTTCCACATCACGATACCAGCGCGGGTGGTGTTTCTGCGCCCAGCGGCGGCTCACATTCCCTTCAATCATCCCTTTGATCGATCCTTTGACCCAGAACGCCATATACATGTGGATCAGGATGGCGTGGATCAGAATGATGGCAGACGTGGCGTGGATCAGCAGCGCGTAGCGAATCACCTGAATCGGAAAGTAGTGCGCAAAATACGGACGCCAGATAATCACACCGGTCACCAGCAGCACAAAAATCATGCTCATGATGGTCCAGAACATCATCTTCTGCCCGGCGTTGTATTTCCCCACCTTCGCGACCTTATGCTCGTTGCCCTTCAGGACTTCGACTATCCCTTTCACCCACGGGATATCCTGCTTGTCCGGGATGTTGTGATGGACAAAGCGCACGAACATAAACATCAGCACCACAAAAATCAGCACGCCGAAGAACGGATGCAGAATGCGCCCCATCTGCGGCGTACCGAAGGTCTCGGTCAGCCACTGCAGCGTCGGGAAGAAGAACGAAATCCCCGACACCGCCACCAGGAAGAAGCAGATCACAACCGTCCAGTGACAGGCGCGGTCAACAAACTTCGTGCGCACGATGGTTTTCGACTTACTCATGATGCTCCTCCTCGTCCTCATCCACCTCTTTGTTTGGCCCGATACCGATGTAGTGATAAATCAGCCCGGCAAAGGTGGCGATAAAGCCCGCCGCCGAGAGCGGCTTAAGCGCTCCTTTCCAGAGGTTGATGGAGGTATCGATCGCTGGATCCTTCGGCAGGTTGTGGTACAGCTCCGGCTGGTCGTTATGGTGGAGCACATACATCACGTGCGTACCGCCCACGCCCTGCGGGTTATAAATGCCCGCATTCTCATAGCCGCGCGCTTTCAGCTTGTCCACGCGCTGTTGCGCCACGTCGAGCATCTCTTTTTTGGTGCCGAAGTGGATTGCCCCGGTCGGACAGGTTTTCACACACGCGGGCTCCTGCCCGACGCTGACGCGATCCACGCACAGGGTGCATTTGTATACCCGATTATCCTCTTTATTGAGGCGCGGGATATTAAACGGACAGCCCGCGATGCAGTACCCGCAGCCGATGCAGTTGTCCTGCTGGAAGTCGACTATACCGTTGGCGTACTGAATAATTGCGCCGGCAGACGGGCACGCCTTCAGGCAGCCCGGATCTTCACAGTGCATGCAGCCGTCTTTGCGGATGAGCCACTCCAGCCTGCCGTTCTGGTCGGTTTCGCTAAAGCGCATCACCGTCCAGGATTTGGCGCTCAGATCCGCCGGATTATCGTAGACCCCCACGCAGTGCCCCACCTCGTCGCGGATATCGTTCCACTCCGAGCACGCCACCTGGCAGGCCTTACAGCCCACGCAGGAGGAGGCGTCGATAAGCTTAGCGACCTCTGCCTTGTAGTCCCGCGCGTGGGGCGCGGGCGTTATCGGGTTGGTCGCGGAGCGTTTGATAACGTCTTGTGTTTCCATCGCCATTGAATCGCTCCTTACGCTTTCTCGATGTTGACCAGAAACGCCTTGTACTCCGGCGTTTGCGAGTTGGAATCGCCGACGTTTGGCGTCAGGGTGTTGGCGATGTAGCCTTTCTGCGCCACGCCCTCAAAGCCCCAGTGCAGCGGGATCCCGACGGTTTCCACCTGCTGGCCGTGCACGTTCAGCGACTGCAGGCGGCGGGTGACCACAGCCACCGCACGAATAAAGCCGCGCTTGCTGCTCACCTTCACGCGGTCGCCGTTGGCGATGCCTTTCGCTTTCGCCAGCGTTTCGCTGATCTCCACAAACTGTTCCGGCTGCGCGATGGCGTTAAGCCGCGCGTGCTTGGTCCAGGTGTGGAAATGCTCGGTCAGGCGATAGGTCGTCCCTACGTACGGGAACTTGTCCTTTTTACCTAAGCGCAGGACGTCATCTTCGTAGATACGCACCACCGGGCTGGAGACCACGTTCGGATGCAGCGGGTTGGTGCCGAGCGGCGTTTCCATCGGCTCGTAGTGTTCCGGGAACGGCCCTTCCGCCAGCTTGTTGAGGGCAAACAGGCGTCCCAGCCCTTCCGGCTGCATGATGAACGGCCCGGTGTTGCTGCCCGGCGCGGCGGTGCTGTAGTCAGGGATATCGTTCCCCGCCCACTTTGCCCCGTTCCACTGGATCAGCATGCGTTTCGGATCCCACGGCCTGCCGTTTACGTCCGCAGACGCGCGGTTGTACAGCACGCGACGGTTCAGCGGCCACGCCCATGCCCAGCCCAGCGTATTGCCCAGCCCGGACGGGTCGGCGTTGTCGCGGTTGGCCATCTGGTTGCCCTGCTCCGTCCAGCTGCCGGTGTAGATCCAGCAGGACGACGCCGTCGTGCCGTCGTCGCGCAGCAGCGCGAAGCTGTTCAGCAGCTGGCCTTTCTTCGCCACCAGGTTGCCGTTAGCGTCATAGAGATCCGCCAGCGCCACGCCGTTGTTCTCCTTCGCGACTTCTTCAGACTCAGGACGATCGGGCTGCTTGTAGTGCCAGCCCATCTTCAGCAGCGGCTCAGCGCCCTTGCCGCCTTCGGTGCGGTACATTTCGCGCAGGCGATGGTAAATCCCGGCCAGGATCTCACCGTCGTTACGCGCTTCGCCCGGAGCGTCCTGGCCTTTCCAGTGCCACTGCAGCCAGCGGCCGGAGTTTGCAATCGAACCGTCCTCTTCCGCAAAGCAGGTGGACGGCAGGCGGAAGACTTCGGTCTGAATCGACGCCGGATCGACATCGTTTGATTCCCCGTGGTTCTGCCAGAAGGTGGACGTTTCGGTCACAAGCGGATCGATAACCACCATGTACTTCAGCTTGCTCAGGCTGCGAACGACTTTGTTCTTGTCAGGGAAAGAGGCCACCGGGTTAAAGCCCTGGCAGATATACCCCGTGACGTCGCCCTTTTCCATCATGTTGAAATACTTGATGACGTCGTACGCCTGGTCCCACTTCGGCAGCCACTCAAAGCCCCAGTCGTTCTCCTTCTGTGCCGCATCGCCGTAGAAGGATTTCATCAGGCTGACGTAGAACTTGGGATAGTTGCTCCAGTAGTTCACCTGATCCGGCAGCGTCGCTTTCGGCGTATTGGCCTCAAGATACGTTTGCAGATCGGCCTGCTTTTCAGACGGCAGCGTCAGGTAGCCCGGCAGGCTGGTGGAAAGCAGACCGAGGTCGGTCAGCCCCTGAATGTTGGAGTGCCCGCGCAGCGCGTTTACGCCGCCACCGGCCATGCCCATGTTGCCGAGCAGCAGCTGGATCATCGCCATGGTGCGGATGTTCTGCGCGCCGACGGTGTGCTGCGTCCAGCCAAGCGCATACAGGAACGTGGTGGTTCTGTCGGCGGCGCTGGTGGAGGCCAGTACCTCACACACCTTCAGGAAGTCCGCTTTCGGCGTGCCGCAGATGTTTTCAACCACGTCCGGCGTATAGCGGGAGACGTGCTGCTTCAGCAGGTTCCACACGCAGCGCGGGTGCGTCAGGGTTTCATCCCGCAGCGCATAGCCGTTTTCATCGAACTGATAGTTCCAGGACGTTTTATCGTACTGGCGTTTTTCGGCGTCAAAGCCGCTAAACAGCCCGTCATCGAAGGCAAAATCATCCCGCACCAGCAGGTTCGCGTTGGTGTAGTGCTTAACGTATTCCGCGTTAATTTTGTTGTTTTCGATCAGGTACAGCAGCACGCCGGACAGGAACGTAATGTCCGTGCCGGAGCGGATTGGCGCATAGATATCCGCCACCGATGCCGTACGCGTAAAGCGCGGATCGACGACGATAAGCGTCGCATCGTTGTTGTTTTTCGCTTCCATCGCCCAGCGGAATCCCACCGGATGGGCCTCCGCGGCGTTACCGCCCATCACCACCACGACGTTAGCGTTTTTGATATCAACCCAGTGGTTGGTCATCGCACCGCGACCAAATGTTGGAGCAAGACTTGCTACCGTTGGTCCGTGTCAGACGCGCGCCTGGTTGTCTACCGCCAGCATGCCGAGAGAGCGCACAAATTTTTGCGTCAGCATGCCGGTTTCATTACTTGCCGCGGACGCACACAGCATCCCGGTGGAGAGCCAGCGGTTGACCGTTACGCCCTGCGCGTTCTTTTCAATAAAGTTGGCGTCGCGGTCGGCTTTCATTAATTTTGCAATACGGGAGAAGGCCTCGTCCCAGGAGATACGCTGCCATTTATCTGAACCCGGCGCGCGGTATTCCGGGTAGCGCAGGCGGTTTTCACTGTGAACATAGTCCAGCAGCCCCGCCCCTTTCGGGCAAAGCGCCCCGCGGCTCACCGGATGATCCGGGTCCCCTTCAATATGGTAAATCGCTTCTCTGGCGTTCTTCGCGCCATCGCCCAGGCTATACATTAAAAGCCCACAACCTACGGAGCAGTATGTGCAGGTGTTACGGATCTCTTTTGCGCGCAGCAGCTTATAGTTGCGTGCCTGAGCCAGCGCCATTTTGGGAGCAAATCCCAGCATGGCTGCCGTTGTTCCGGCCATACCGCCCGCGCAGATTTTAAAAAATTGTCTGCGGCTGACGTCCATTGTTGTCCTCGTTTTCATATAAGACTTCGCGCCGCAAACTAACAGCAAAGCCCCTGTTTTTTTTGCGTCAAATCAAGGTCATCTGCCTTCCCCCCCTTAATAGTCACCCCCGGAACCTTTAAATACCTCTTTTTGATTAACGGTTTAAGAGAATAATTGGCGACAGCGTTAGGATGAATGCGATACATTTTTGCTCTGATTTTTATGGCAATGGCGAAGTAATGGACAGAAAGAGAGCAACGCTTATTGGGCTGGCAGCAATACTGCTATGGAGCACCATGGTCGGCCTTATTCGCAGCGTGAGTGAGGGACTGGGCCCGGTAGGCGGCGCGGCGATGATCTACACGCTGAGCGGATTACTGTGTCTGGTGACGGTAGGATTTCCTGATATCAGGCGGTTTTCACCTCGCTATCTTATTGCCGGCAGCGTTTTATTTGTCAGCTACGAAATATGCCTGGCGCTGTCGCTGGGCTATGCCGCAACGCGATCGCAGGCGATTGAAGTGGGCATGGTCAATTACCTTTGGCCAAGCCTGACCATTGTGTTTGCCATCTTGTTCAACGGGCAGAAATCGACCCTGTGGGTGATCCCCGGCCTGGTCATTTCGCTGCTGGGCGTGTGCTGGGTATTGGGCGGTGGACAGGGTTTACATCTTGATGAAATAACCCGCAATATCGTTTCCAGCCCGCTGAGCTACGCGCTGGCGTTTGCCGGGGCATTTATCTGGGCCGCCTACTGCACGGTCACCAGCAAATTTGCGAAAGGACAAAACGGCATTACGCTGTTTGTTTTGCTGACCGCGCTGAGCCTGTGGGTGAAATATGCCCTGAGCGATCAGCCCGAGATGGTGTTCACGCTCCCGGTGGTCGTGAAGCTCGTCATGTGCGGTATCGCGCTTGGGTTTGGTTACGCCGCATGGAATATTGGCATTCTTCACGGTAACGTCACGGTACTCGCTGCCGTATCCTATTTTACCCCCGTTCTCTCCGCGGCGCTTGCCGCTGCAGTGCTGAGTTCGCCTCTCTCATTCTCGTTCTGGCAGGGCGCGCTGATGGTCTGCGCCGGGTCGTTGCTCTGCTGGTACGCAACAAGAAAATAATGCTTCTCCAACGGCCGGGCGAATTTCAGCCCGGCAACATAATTAACATAAATTTAAAGTGTGATCGCCCCTCAGAATATTTATCATAATTATCGTATTTTCGTTTAAATTCGGTTTATATTTGGTGTCTTCTGTAAACGGTCGAAAAGATAATTGACACAAACTGACAACATTGTGAAATTAATAAACCGCGAATATTAACGCCATGGATAGCATTGAGTGCAATAATTCATTTGTGACGTGTTCATGATAACATTCGCAATATACGTCGTAATTTACCCCTAACCTACTGTTATTAAGTCAAAACAGTAATAGCACCCCTCTCAAAGCATCGACAATACCGAAATCTAACGCAATAGATTAAAACACGCAGAAATTATAGCGATAGCAATAGTCCCGCAGAATACATAATTATTAATCGTATGAAATTCGATCGTATTGTTTGAATAATCGCCTTTTTGCACGATCGAGATCACACTAATTGAAATTATCTCTAATATTTTGAAACTTATTATTGAAATAAGACTACGACATTTTTAAAAATAGCATGCCATTGACGAGCAGCCTCGTTTAGAAATCGTTCACAGTGGTTCAGGAAATACTCAAAAAAATTATAAGGAACATTTAAGATGAAACTTAAATTAGTTGCAGTGGCAGTCACTTCCATGCTGGCAGCAGGCGTTGTTAACGCTGCCGAAATTTACAACAAAGACGGTAACAAGCTGGATCTGTACGGTAAAGTAACAGGTCTGCACTATTTCTCTGATGACGCTGGCGCAGATGGCGATAAAACCTACATGCGTATCGGCTTCAAGGGCGAAACCCAGGTTAACGACCAGCTGTCCGGCTACGGCCAGTGGGAATACCAGATTCAGGGTAACAAAGACGAAGGCGACAACCAGTCCTGGACCCGTGTGGCGTTTGCAGGTCTGAAGTTTGCTGAAGCAGGCTCCTTTGATTACGGTCGTAACTACGGCGTGATTTACGACGTGACCTCCTGGACCGACGTTCTGCCAGAATTCGGCGGCGACACCTACGGTGCCGACAACTTCCTGCAGTCTCGTGCAAACGGCGTTGCGACCTACCGTAACCAGGACTTCTTTGGTCTGGTTGACGGTCTGAACTTTGCTCTGCAGTATCAGGGCAAAAACGGCAGCGTAAGCGGTGAAAACACCAGCGGCCGCAGCCTGCTGAACCAGAACGGCGACGGTTACGGCGCGTCCCTGACTTACGATCTGGGTGAAGGCTTCAGCGTGGGTGGCGCAATGTCCTCTTCACGTCGTACCGCTGACCAGAATGCGGCTGGCGTATACGGTGAAGGCGACCGCGCGGAAGTGTACAGCGGTGGCGTGAAATACGACGCGAACAACATTTACCTTGCTGCGCAGTACTCTCAGACCTATAACGCAACCCGCTTCGGTACCTCTAACAACAAGCGTACCGACATTTACGGCTTTGCAAACAAGGCGCAAAACTTCGAAGTTGTGGCTCAGTATCAGTTCGACTTTGGCCTGCGTCCATCCATTGCTTACCTGCAGTCCAAAGGTAAAGACATCGAAAACTTCGGCGACCAGGATCTGGTTAAATACATCGATGTTGGCACGACCTACTATTTTAACAAAAACATGTCCACCTATGTGGATTACAAAATCAACCTGCTCGACGACAACCAGTTCACTCGCCAGGCAGGCATCGGTACCGACAACATCGTTGCGCTGGGTCTGACCTACCAGTTCTAAATCTTGTCTGTACAAAAGCCAGCTGAATAAGCTGGCTTTTTTTTATCCGTCGCTTTTACCCGGATGACGGCTCCCCGCTCGCCGCCCGACGCAGCCAGTTTTGCAGCAGCTTACCGTCCTCGGTCATCTCTGAATCTGAACGAACGCAGAGGTGATAGTCGCGCCCGTCATCAATGGGTAAGTCAAATATCTTCACCAGCTCGCCGCTCTCAAGATAAGGCGCGATCAGCGGCTCGCGCATCAGCGCGCAGCCCAGCCCGGCCTGCACGCCCGCCAGCGTCAACAGACCGTCTTCAAACAGAGGGCCGCTGCGCCGCAGAGATCGTTTTACCCCCTGCAGCAGAAACCACTGCGGCCACGTGGTGCGCTCCTCATCATGCAGCAGCGGCATTTGCTGCAGTTGCTCAGGCGTGTCGATGTGGCCATGAATGCGCAAAAACGCGCGGCTGCACACCGGCACCATCTGTCCGGAAATCAGCTTTTCGCTCTGATAGCCCGCCCACTGGCCGTTACCAAAACGAATCGACATATCCGACGCATCGCTCAGATAGTTACGGTGGTTGGCATACACTACGTTGATCTCGGTCTGCGGATTGGCACGCATAAAATCAGGCAGACGCGGGATAAACCACCCCATGCCAAAAAGCGGGATCAGGCTGATGGTGACCTGACGCGTTTGCGCCTGCTCTGCCAGATGCTCCGTTGCCTGGCGCAGCACGTTAAACGCCGCACGGATCGAGCGGTAATATTCCCGTCCGTGCTGGCTCAGCACCAGTCTGCGCCCCTGACGCTCCGTCAGCGGCATTTGCAGATACCCTTCGAGCACCTTGAGCTGATGGCTGACCGCCGACGGTGAGATATCCAGCTCCTGCGCGGCAAGCGTGACGCTGCCCAGCCGGGCGATGGCCTCAAAGGCCCGGACGGCCCGAAGCGGCGGATCGTTTGCCAGACGGCTGTCTGCATACGCAGGCAAACCCACCGATTGTTCTGTTTTATTCATATGTTGATTTCTTTAGGCTTTTCACCTGAAAACGCGATTACATTATCTTTATATAAATCATTAAGATAAAACAATATCGGATTATCATAAGAAATAATATATGTGTATTTTACAATTAAATTCATTTATTGGATGGTAGCCGCAGAAAGAAGACTTTGCGGGAACAGACGTTGGATACACTCATACAACAACTGATCAACGGTGTGATGCTGGGAAGCATTTACGCGCTGATCGCGCTGGGCTATACCATGGTGTATGGCATCTTGCGCATTATTAACTTTGCTCACGGCGATATTCTGATGGTCGGTGCGCTCACCACCCTTTCCGCCATTAACGCCCTGAACACTACCTTTCCTCACATGCCGCTGCTGTTGCAGCTTGGCGTTGCCCTGGTGATTGCCATGGCCGTTTGCGCCCTGCTGGCAATGGCCGTGGAGCGCTTTGCCTATCGTCGACTGCGCAACGCCCCGCGCCTGGCACCGCTTATTTCGGGTATCGGCGTCTCGGTCCTGCTGCAAACCGTGGCGATGATTATCTGGACGCGCAATCCGCTGATGTTCCCGCAGATCCTGCCCATGGAACCGATCGCCGTGACGTCAGGAAGTGAACAACATCCCCCCGCCATTGTGACCGTCACCGGCATTGTTACCGTGGCGCTGGCGCTTGCGGTGATGACGGGGCTATGGCTGCTGGTGGAATACACCCGCCTGGGCCGCGGCATGCGCGCCGTGGCGGAAAACCCGCGCGTGGCCACGCTGATGGGGGTTAATCCCAATGCCATTATTACCCTGACGTTCGCCATTGGCGGCGTATTTGCCGCGCTGGCAGGCGTCATGATGGCCAGCAACTACGGCAACGCCAGCTTCTCGATGGGCTTTTTGCCCGGGATCAAAGCCTTTACCGCCGCCGTGCTGGGAGGCATTGGTAACATTCGTGGCGCAATGATTGGCGGGATCCTGCTCGGCATCATCGAAGCGCTGGGCGCAGGCTACCTGGGTGAACTGACCCACGGCGTCTTCGGCAGCAACTATCAGGACGTCTTTGCCTTTATGGTGCTGATCCTGGTGCTTGTCTTCCGTCCGGCAGGCCTGCTGGGCGAGCGCGTAGCGCACAGGGCGTGAGGGAAACAATGACAACGCTTCAACTACAAACCCCGGCGGCGACGGGCAAATTCTGGTCAGGCATGGTTCTGTTCTGCCTCGCGCTGCTGGTTGCCCCCGTGGTGGCCACGCAGCTTGGCGGCAACTACTGGGTACGCGTTATCGACTTCGCCCTGCTCTACATCATGCTGGCGCTGGGGCTTAACATTGTGGTGGGCTATACCGGCCTGCTGGATATGGGGTTTATCGCCTTTTACGCGGTCGGCGCCTATCTCGCCGCGCTGATGGCCTCGCCACACCTGCTGGAGGTTTTCCCGATCTTCAACGTCTGGTTCCCGGACGGGCTGCACACCTCATATCTGCTGATTATTCCGCTGGCGGCGCTCGTCGCTGCGGTCTGCGGCATTTTACTGGGTGCTCCCACGCTGAAGCTGCGCGGGGACTACCTGGCGATAGTGACCCTCGGCTTTGGAGAAATCATCCGCATCCTGATGCGCAACCTCGACCGTCCGGTGAACATCACCAACGGTGCAAAGGGCATTACCGGGGTGGATACGCTGAATCTGTTCGGCCTGAAGTTCAGCGGCGTATACCACTGGTTTGGTTTCAAAGTGCCCGCCCTGTGGCTGTGGTACTACCTGCTGATGCTGGTGATTGTGGCGATTATCTTTGTCTGCCTGCGCCTGCAGCATTCCCGTATTGGCCGCGCCTGGCACGCCATCCGTGAAGATGAGGATGTGGCCCGCGCGATGGGCATCAACGTGCGTAACTATAAGCTGCTGGCCTTTGCGATGGGTGCCTCTTTTGGCGGCGTGGCGGGAGCCCTGTTCGGCGCGTTCCAGGGCTTTGTCTCCCCGGAATCCTTCACGTTACAGGAATCCATTGCCGTGCTGGCGATGGTGGTGCTGGGCGGGATGGGACACATTCCGGGCGTGATCCTCGGCGCGATACTGCTCACCGCCCTGCCGGAACTGCTGCGCAGTCAGGCAGCCCCGGTTCAGCAGGCGCTGTTCGGTACGGTACTGATTGACCCGGAAGTGCTGCGTCAGCTGTTCTACGGCCTGGCGCTGGTGCTGGTCATGCTGGTGCGTCCTGCCGGGATCTGGCCGGTACGCCACAAGGAGCTGAATACATGAGTCTGTTAACCGTACGCAACATGTCCAAACGCTTCGGCGGGCTTACCGCCGTGGATGACGTTTCGATCGCCGTGAACAAGGGCGAGATCTACGGCCTGATTGGTCCTAACGGGGCGGGAAAAACCACCTGTTTTAACCTGATCACCGGGCTTTATCCGGCGGACAGCGGTGAATTTTCCATTGCCGATAAGCCCTATTTTCCAAAGCACATTGAGAAAGTCACCGCCGCAGGGATCGCGCGCACCTTCCAGAACGTGCGTCTCTTTAACGACATGTCGGTGCTGGAAAACGTGATGGTGGGCCGCCACGTGCGCACCCGTAACGGCCTGTGGGCCGCGTTGAGCCGTCACAAACGCGCTCGCGAAGAGGAGAAGCAGACCCGGGAGCTGGCCTGGCACTGGCTGGAGTACACCGGCATTGCCAAGTTCGCCCACTACCGCGCCTGCGATCTGGCGTATGGCCATCAGCGCCGTCTGGAGATTGCCCGCGCGCTGGCAACGGATCCGCTGCTGCTGGCGCTGGACGAACCCGCCGCCGGGATGAACGCAGCGGAAAAAGTGGCGCTCGGCGAGCTGCTTATTCGCCTGCGCGATGACGGCAAAACCCTGCTGATGATTGAACATGACGTCAAGCTGGTGATGGGCATCTGCGATCGCCTGACGGTGCTTGATTACGGCAAAACGCTCGCCAGCGGCACGCCGGAGCGCGTGCGTCGCGACCCGGCAGTGATCGCCGCCTGGCTTGGAGGCAACGCCCATGTCTGAATTACTGAAGGTTGAACGTGTGGACGTGCATTACGGCGGCATTCAGGCCGTACGCGATGTCTCTTTTACCCTGCACGAGGGCGAACAGGCTACGCTGATCGGTGCTAACGGCGCGGGGAAAAGCTCCACCGTGCGCGCCATTACCGGGCTGGAAAGCTTTAGCGGCCGTATTGAATTCAACGGTAAAGCGGTGCGTAAGCACAGGCCCGAAACCCTGCTCCGTGACGGTCTGGTGATGGTCCCGGAAGGCCGGGGGATCTTCTCCCGAATGACGGTGCTGGAAAACCTGCAGATGGGCGCCTGGCTCAGGCGTGACGCTGTCACAATTAAGCGCGAGATGAACGAGATCTTCGAGCGCTTCCCGCGCCTGGGCGAACGCCAGCATCAGCTCGCCGGCCTGCTGTCCGGCGGTGAGCAACAGCTGCTGGCCCTTAACCGCGCCCTGCTCAGCCGCCCGCGCCTGCTGATCCTCGACGAACCCTCGATGGGCCTTGCCCCGAAGATGGTCGAGAACATTTTTGCCGTCATTGCCGGCCTGCGCGAGCGCGGCGTTGCCCTGCTGCTCATCGAACAAAACGCCCGTCTCGCGCTGGAAGTCACCGACAGCGCGTGGGTGATGGACAGCGGCAGCATTGTCCATCACGGCGAATCGAAAGCGCTGCTCAATGACGACCAGATTGCACAGATTTATTTGGGCGAAATGCCCGTTTAACAACACCAGCCAACATCAGGGAAATACAATGAAAACAGTAAAAATCAGTGCGCTCAGCGCCGCTATTCTGCTCAGCAGCGTTGCCTCTACCGGAGCCTGGGCCGCCGACGGTGAAACCGTGGTTATCGGTCTGGCAGGCCCGCTCACCGGCCCGTCTGCCCGTATCGGTAAGGATCTGGAGAACGGCGCGCAGCTGGCCATTGACGATATTAACAAGCAGCACCCGACCATCGGCGGCAAAGCGGTGACCTTCAAACTGCAGTCCGAAGACGATCAGTCCGACCCGCGCACCGCCGTGGCCGTGGCGCAGCGTCTGGTGGATAGCGGCGTGGCGGGCGTTGTCGGTCACTGGAACACCGGTACCAGCATTCCTGCCGCACGCGTCTATCACGATGCGGGCATCGCACAGGTGGCACCGGTCGCGACCGGTCACGCCTATACCAAACAGGGTTTTGATACCAGCTTCCGCGTGATGGGCCACGACGACGACGGCGGTCAGCTAGCCGGCCAGTACGCGGTCAATACGCTGAAAGCCAAACGCATTGCGGTGATCGACGACCGTACCGCCTTTGGTCAGGGACTGGCGGACCAGTTCATTAAATCCCTTGAAGCGCAGGGCGTGAAGGTTGTCGATCGTCAGTACGTTGATGACAAAACGGTGGACTTCAGCGCCGTGCTGACCGCCATCCGGAGTAAAAACGCCGATCTGATCTTCTTCGGCGGCGTCGACAGCCAGGCCGCACCGCTGGCGCGTCGTATCAAACAGCTGGGCATGAACGCCACCCTGATGGGCGCAGGCGGATTTGTCAGCCAGACGTTCCTGCAGCTGGCGCAGAAAGAAGGCGAAGGCGTGGTGGCGCTTGAGCCGGGTCTGCCCGTTGACCAGATGCCGGGAGGAAAGTCATTCGAACAGGCCTATCAGTCCCGCTACCACACCCATATCGAACTGCACGCCCCGTTCGCCTATGACGCCACCCGCGTGCTGGTTGCGGCGATGGAAAAAGCAGACTCCGTTGAGCCGTCCGACTATCTGCCCGCCCTGCGCGCCATTAGCTACTCCGGCGTCACCGGCCAGATCGCGTTTGATAAAGAAGGTAACCTGAAATCGCCGTCCTTCACCGTTTACAAAGTTGTCGACGGCAAATGGCAGCCGCAGACCGTGCTGGGTGGCGCAAAAGCGAAGTAACGCAGCGAGGGCAATGTGATGAGTGATAATAACGAGCTGGGCATTCTCGCCCGCCGCAAAATTGAAGCAGAAATTATCAAGCCAATTTATGAAATCCTGGTGCGCGAGATAGGGAAAACCCGCGCCCAGGCGGTCATTGGCGAGGCCATTGAGCGGGCCGCGATTGACGCAGGCAAAGCGTTTGCCAGCAAAGAACCCAACGGCACGGACGTCAAGAGCTTCATCGCCCTGCAGTATCTGTGGGAGAAAGATAACGCCCTGGACGTGAAGGTGATCGACGCCGACGACCAGCAGTACAACTACAACGTGACCCGCTGTCGCTACGCGGAGATGTATCACGAAATGGGGCTGGGCGAGATTGGTCATCTGCTCTCCTGCGCGCGCGATGAAAAATTCATCGTTGGCTATGCGCCGGACGTGAAGCTGACCCGCACGACCACCATCATGCAGGGCGGCGCGTGCTGTGATTTTCGCTATCGCAGCAGTAAGGATAAGCCATGATCCGCGTCAACGCCGAACGGCTGTGGTCAACGCTTGAGATGATGGCGCAGATCGGCGGCACGCCCGCCGGCGGCGTGACCCGTCTGGCGCTGAGCGAGGAGGATCGTATTGCGCGTAACCTGCTGCGCGACTGGGCGCTGGACGCGGGTTTCACCTGCGAGGTCGACAGCATGGGCAATATGTTTATCCGTCGCGCGGGGAAAAACCCGCAGCTTGCCCCGGTCATGACCGGTTCACATGTGGATACCCAGCCGCTGGGCGGTAACTACGACGGGGTTTACGGCGTGCTGGCCGGGCTGGAGCTGCTGCGAACCCTTAACGACCATAACGTTGAGACTGAACGTGATGTTGTGCTGGTGAACTGGACTAACGAAGAAGGCGCGCGCTTTGCGCCAGCCATGCTCTCTTCAGGGGTCTGGACGGGACAGTTTAGCGAAGCGTACGCCCATGCCCGCGCGGATAACGATGGCATCACCGTGGGCGAAGCGCTGGAGAGCATTGGCTACCGGGGTGAAACCCCTGCCCGCGCGTTTCCCGTTCACGCCTGCTACGAACTGCACATCGAACAGGGCCCGATCCTGGAAGATGAGGCCATCGATATCGGGTTAGTCCGCGCGGCAATGGGCCAGCGCTGGTTTACCCTGACGATGGACGGATTCGCCGCCCACGCGGGCACGACGCCGATGCACAGCCGCCGCGACGCGCTGACCGCCTTCGCAGAGCTGGCGCTGAAGGTGGAAGAGATTGGCTATCGGCATGCCCCGGACGGACGCGCGACGATCGGTATGGCGAAGGTAACGCCAAACTCGCGCAACGTTGTGCCGTCCCGCGTGGAATGCAGCGTTGAGTTTCGCCACCCTATGCAGCAGGCGCTGGAAGCCATGGAAGCGGCGCTGCATAAAGTGGCTGAAAGCCTCAGCCTGCGCGGCGTCGCTGCTGCCGTTGAGCGCATTTTTGACTACGCGCCCATTGCGTTTGATGTCGAATGCCTGGCGCGTTCGGAAAAGGCCGTGGCGAAACTGGGCTATTCGTCGAAACCGATGGTCTCCGGGGCGGGACACGACGCCTGCTATGTCAGCAAAATAGCGCCCGCCAGCATGATCTTTATCCCCTGCGTGAAAGGCATCAGCCATAACGAAGCGGAAAGGATCCTGCCAGAGTGGTCGGAGAAAGGGGCGAATGTGCTATTGCATAGCGTCCTGTCCGCGGCCCTGGAGAGATAGAACGGTGCGAAAGCAGAGGAGCTCTGCTTTCGCCAGAATCTACACGGCAACGCGTCGGCTGAGATGCCGTACGCAGGGTTGAGGGCCATCAATACCGACGGGTGTTGAACGATCCCTCGCACGCCCAGCGCAGCAATCGCCAAAAACCACAGCGCCATGAGCGGGCCAAATATTTTCCCTATTCGCGCAGTGCCAAAAGGCTGAAGAAGAAACAGCGCCCGCCTTTGCCTCTCTCCACCTGAAGCGACATCAGGGCCATGATGCCCCCTCGCCATGATTATCAATTCGTATGGCGAAGGCGGCATATTTTCCAGCAAGAGTCAGATAATCCTATAAAAAACATAGCCCATCTGCCCCAACCGCGCGCCCTGTATTACTGCGGCTTGACCTTCGCCAGGCTGAACCAGATCCCCACTGCCAGCAACAGCAGCATGCCGCCCGCGCTGCCCAGCGCCACGCTGTGCGAGGTGATAAACGCGCTTTTCGCGGCCTCAATCACCGGCTCCGCCAGCGTCGGGGTCAGATCCTGCGCCACCTTCATCGCCTCACCAATGGATGACGAGGCCTTATCGACGAGCGAGGCGTTCAGCCCCTGCGGCAGGTCAATTGAAGCCGAGAAGCTGCGGGTCAACAGCAGACCAAAGATGGCGATCCCCAGCCCGGCGCCCAGCTCATAGGACATGGTTTCAATGGCCCCCGCAGCGGCGGCTTTCTCTTTCGGCGCAGCGGCCATAATCGCCGAGGTCGAGGCCAGCAGCGCGCTGGCGGCGCTAAAGCCGAGCAGAACCATCAGGGCAGAAGCCAGCAGCTGCTGCGTGCTGAAATCAAGCATCGACAGGCCGATAAAGCTAACGGCGCTGAGCCCCATTCCGCCAGCCGCGACGATGCGTAGCCCTAAACGCCCCACCAGCACACCCGCGATCGGGCCGCTAAACCCGCTCGCCACCATCAGCGGCAGCATGAACATTCCCGCTTCAAACGGCGTAAAGCCATGAACAAACTGCAGCTCCTGGGCCATCAGCAGCTCAAACCCGACCAGGGCAATCATGGCGGTCATCGCCATCACCACGCCGCTCAAAATGATGCGATGGCAGAACAGACGCATGTCGATCATCGGTACGCGAGCGCGGAGCTGAATACGCACGAAGATAAACAGCAGCACCGAGCCGGTCACCAGCGCGGAGGCGACCAGCCACGGTGACAGCGCGCCTTTTAACGCGGTTTTGGCGCTGTAGACCAGCAGCAAAACCGCCACAATCAGCATAACGGCATGGCTGATATTCAGCGGCTGCTCCGGGCGCCCCTGCTGAGGTGGCACAAAACGCGCGGCCAGCGAAACCACCACCAGCACAATCGGCACGTTGATTAAAAACACCGATCCCCAGTAAAAATGCTCGAGCAGCATACCGCCAATCAGCGGACCAAACGCCGCGCCACCGGATCCCACCGCAGCCCAGACGCCGAGCGCAATATTCCGATCCCGCGCGTCGATAAACAGCGTGCGGATCCCGGCAAGCGTAGCCGGAATAATCATCGCCGCGCCGATTGCCAGCGAGGCGCGCGCCGCAATCAGCCACCCTGCTGACGGGGCAAACGCTGCCGCGAGCGACGACAGGCCAAACAGCGTGCTGCCAATCATGAGCAGGCGTTTAAAACCGATGCGATCACCCAGGGCGCCCATCGGCAGCACCATCCCCGCCATCACCAGCGAGTAGATATCGATGATCCACAATAATTCGTTACCGCTGGCACCCAGCGTCATGCTCAATGTTGGCGCCGCCACGTGCAGCACCGTCGCGTCGATCGCCACCGGGATATACACCAGCACGATAATCACTAACGCTAACCACTGACGAAACATAAATTTCCTTTTCTTTCAAAACATGGACACATGTCCAGGATGCGATCCTACGTAAAGTTGAACGAGTGTCCAGCTTTTTGTTACACTCGTTTCATTCCCATTGAGAGTGAGTAAAGATGCGATATCTGAGCAAGGATGAACGGCGGGAAGCCATCTTACAGGCCGCCATGCGCGTGGCGCTGGCAGAAGGACTGGCGGCAATGACGGTACGCCGCGTTGCGGCTGAAGCCGGAGTCGCGACCGGACAGGTTCACCATCATTTTACCTCCGGCGGGGAATTAAAATCGCTGGCCTTCGTACGGTTGATTCGCGAGCTGCTGGATGCCGATGTTGCGGGTAAACAGGCCGGCTGGCGGGAACAGCTCCATGCCATGCTCGGCAGCGATGACGGTAGGTTTGAGCCCTATATTCGCCTGTGGCGTGAGGCGCAGCTCCTGGCCAGCCGTGATGCCGACATCAAAGGCGCGTATGTGATGACTATGGAGATGTGGCACCAGGAAACAGTGGCGCTTATCAAAGCAGGAACGGAGGCCGGAGCATTTCATCCGGGCGATCGGGCGGAAAATATTGCCTGGCGCTTGATTGGTCTGGTGTGCGGCCTTGACGGAATGTATATCTTAAACATGCCTGAAATGGACGAAGCCGCCTTTAACAACCATCTTGATACATTAATCACGCTCGAGCTGTTTTCTGGCCCGTCTCATCAGTGATGTTGCCGGGTGGCGGCGACGCCCTACCCGGCCTGCGTTTTACCGTCTCCTGGCCCGTTAAGACTGCAGCATGCCGTGCTGCATCAGGAAACCCCACCAGGGAATGCCGAGGAACATGTGGATTAAAAACGTGCACAGCGCCACGAGCGTGCCTATTGTCCACCATGACCTGATGTCGTTATATCCGGCGGCGAAGATAATCGGCCCCGCTGCGCCGCCATAGTGCGTGATGCAACCCCCATAAGAGTTGGAAAACAGAATGGCGAGGGCAAGCAGAACGGGTGCCGTTCCGGTGACCAGCCCCACGGTGGCAAAGACCGGCACCATCGCCGCGACGTACGCCCCGCCGGAGGCAAAGAAATAGCGAACCAGCACGCTGAGAAACACGATAATAACGATGGTCATATTCCCCGCGCTGAGAAAATCGAGGTGCGTTGACAGGAAATCAGCCAGCCAGCGGAAAAATCCCTCCTTGCTCAGCGTAGCGCTCAGACCGATGATGCCCCCGTACCACATGAGGGTATTCCAGCCGCCTTTGTTTTTCTGTACATCGCTCCAGCCGATAATATTAAACAGCAGCGCTGCCCCCATCGCGATAATGGCGACGGCGGATTCATTTAGCCCAAGGTGACGCGAGAAGATCCAGCCTAATAACGCGGCGATAAAAATCACCACCAGCCCCTTCTCTTTGAGGCTCATTGCACCGAGGCTTTGCAGACCGTTGGTAGCAATCGCGACATTATCAATCTTTTTAATTTCCGGCGAGGCAACGCGGTAACAAATATAGGGGATAATACACAGCATCAATAACCCCAACGGTGCACCCGCCAGCATCCAACCGATCCAGCTAATATGAATATGGAAAATGTCGGAAATAAGCTGTAGCGCTAACGCGTTCCCGGCAAAACCGGTTAAAAACATATAGCTGGTCGTTTTAGTCACCATATAGACATTGACCATTAAATAACGGCCGGCCTTGCGCGGTGACTCTTGTGGCGTTGAGCCTAATACCGTCGCGATACTGTTAATAATAGGGAAAACCACTCCACCTGCCCGCGCGGTATTTGAGGGCGTGGCGGGTGCCAGCACCAAATCCAGCAAGGCGGTTACATAACCCAGCCTCAGCGTCGTGCTGCCAAATTTCAGGATAAACCAGTAAGCAATCCGTTTCCCCAGACCGGTGGTGACAAACGCCGCGCTAAGCGTAAAGGCGCTAAACACCAGCCAGGTTGTGCCTGAGGCGTATCCGCTAAGAACGTCCATGGATTTCACGGGAGAATCGGGGAATTTGGTCACGGTAAAACAGGTCAATGCGACCGCGACCAGCATGATGACGGGTTCAGGATAGGGTTTAATGACCAGCCCAACGATGGCCGAAAGATATATACCTGCCAGTATCCACGCCTCTTTGGTTAACCCATCAGGTGGAGGAATAAATATTGATAAAAATATTATTACGGCAAGTAAGATTATTTTTAAAACATTGGAGTTAAGCATATCTCACCCATGAGAAAAGGGTCCCTGAATAGCGGAGGCCGCTCCTGAGAGAAGCCCCCACCGATAAAATATCGTTTATCAAATATAAAAATGACAATTACACACTAACAGTATTGATATTAACACTTTCATTGAGCTGATATTCGGCAAGAGTATCAAAACTGAGATAGCGATAGATATTTTCATGCGCATCATGAAGTTTATTCGTATAGTCAAAATATTCTTCCACGGTTGGCATTTTTCCCAGCATGGCCGCGACGGTGCTTAATTCAGCTGAGGCAAGGAATACTTTCGCATTCGTTCCCAGACGATGCGGGAAATTTCGGGTGGACGTTGATACCACGCTACTCCCTTCACGCACCCTCGCCTGGTTCCCCATGCACAGGGAACAGCCCGCAGGCTCGATTCTCGCCCCCGCTTTAATAAACTGATTAAAATAGCCCTCGCGGGAGAGCTGTTGGGCATCCATTTTTGTCGGCGGTGCGAGCCACAAACGCGCCTGGTTTTCGCTGGCACCGGCCATGATTTCACCCGCAGCGCGGAAGTGACCGATATTTGTCATGCAGGAGCCAATGAAGACCTCTTCGACAGGAGTGCAGGCAACTTCCGAAAGTAACCGGGCATCGTCCGGATCGTTCGGGGCGCAGACCACCGGCTCGGTGATTTCATTGAGATCGATCTCAATGACTGCCGCATATTCCGCGTCAGGATCGGCGCGGAGCAGCGACGGGTTAGCCAGCCACGCCTCGATTTCAGCAATGCGTCGTTCAAGCGTGGCGGCGTTCTCGTATCCCTGCTTAACCATCCAGCGCAGAAGAGCCGCATTGGAGCGAAGATATTGCGCGACATTCTCTTCCGCCAGGCGCATAACGCACGCGGCGGCGGACCGTTCGGCGGAGGCGTCAGCCAGTTCAAACGCCTGCTCTGCGCTTAATGTTTCCAGGCCTTCAATTTCGAGGATCCGGCCCGAGAAAACGTTGCGCTTATTCTTTTTCTCGACCGTCAACAGTCCCTGCTTTCTGGCGTAGAGCGGAATGGCATGCACCAGGTCGCGCAGGGTGATCCCTTTCTGCATCTCGCCCTTAAAGCGCACCAGCACAGATTCAGGCATATCCAACGGCATAATGCCGGTTGCGGCGGCGAACGCAACCAGCCCGGAGCCGCCCGGGAAGGAGATCCCCAGCGGGAAGCGGGTATGGGAGTCGGCACCCGTGCCTACCGTATCCGGCAGCAGCATGCGGTTAAGCCAGGAGTGGATGATGCCGTCGCCCGGCCTAAGCGCCACCCCATTCCGTCGGGTGATAAACTGCGGCAGGGTTTCATGCAGCTGGACATCTACCGGCTTAGGGTACGCAGAGGTATGGCAGAAAGACTGCATCACCAGATCGGCTGAAAACGTGAGGCAGGCAAGGTCGGTCAGCTCGTCGCGCGTCATTCCGCCGGTGGTGTCCTGAGAACCGACGGTAGTGATTTTTGGCTCGCAATACTGTCCCGGGCGGATCCCCGCCACGCCGCAGGCTTTACCCACCATTTTCTGCGCCAGCGTAAAGCCGGTTGCGGATGGCGCAGGTGAAGCGGGCGTGCGGAATACCGCTGAAGGCTCAAGCTTCAGTGATTCCCGCGCTTTCGCCGTCAGGCTGCGTCCGATAATTAACGGGATCCGCCCGCCGGCGCGCACTTCGTCCAGCAGCACCTCGGTTTTCAGGGTAAAAGTCGTCACCAGCCGCTGGCTTTCTGTCTCACGAATTTCGCCCTTGTACGGGTAAAGATCGATCAGCATCCCGGTCGTCAGCGCGGAGACATCCATCTCTACCGGCAGCGCGCCGGAATCTTCCAGGGTGTTGAAGAAAATAGGCGCGATTTTGCCGCCAAACACAAACCCGCCGTTACGTTTATTCGGCACGTACTGAATGTCGTTCCCGATGTGCCACAGAATGGAGTTGGTGGCGGATTTACGTGAGGAGCCGGTCCCCACGACGTCACCGACGTACGCCAGCGGCCGGCCCGACGCTTTCAGTTCTGCCAGCTGGCGCAAAGGGCCACGCACGCCGGGCTCATCAGGCGTAACCCCTTCCCTGACGTTACTGAGCATGGAGAGCGCGTGCAGCGGAATATCCGGACGTGACCACGCCTCCGGTGCCGGAGACAAATCGTCGGTATTGGTCTCGCCGGGAACCTTAAACACCTTCAGGGTAATTTTTTCAGGCATGGCCGGACGGAGCGTGAACCAATCGGCATTTGCCCAGGAGTGAAGCACCTCTTTTGCCCGGACGTTGCCGCTCTTCGCTTTGGCTTCCACCAGGCTGAATTTTTCAAAGATCAGGATGGTAGAAGAGAGCTGCTCGGCGGCCAGCGGCGCGAGGTTCGGATGATCAAGAAGCTCAATCAGCGGCTGGACGTTATAGCCACCCTGCATAGACCCCAGCAGCGTTGTGGCCGCGTCGGGAGAAAGCCCGTTAACATGGTATTCCTGCAATGCCACCTTAAATAAAAAATCGGCTTTTAGCTTTGCCGCAGGATCAACCCCCGGCGGAACGCTGTGGGTTAATAAATCCAATAATTGTGCATGATATGCGGACGCATCATTTATTAAACAATGAATAAGTGCATCGGTTTGTTCCGCCGTTAACGGTTTCGCCGGAATACCCGATTCAGCGCGCGCTTTCTGGTGCTGATGATAATCATCTAACATAGGTTCTCCTGTTAAAGCTAAAGTTGTTCGCAAAATTCAGTTAATCGTTCGAGTCCGTATGGCCATTCGCCAAAACCGGACTCAGAATTAATGTGTCCGGCCTCCCCGATATCGATGAGATGGCCACGCCAGCGCGATGCCCAAAAGTGAGCGCGCGCAAAAGGCATCAGTGGATCGTTTCGGCTGGCAAATATCATGCAGGGGACGGGTAATGGCGTTGGCTGAATGGCCTCTTCAAGTCTGAAAAAAGCAGGCTCTGCCGGTGCGACCATCACCACCCCGGCTACGTTTATCCGCCGCGTTTGCAGCAGCCGACAGGACGCCAGCGCGCCAAAGCTGTGGCCGACGAGAATGGCGGGCAGCGGGCACATTGCCAGCTCGCGGGTAATGGCCGAGACCCAATTTTCGATATCGGGCTCTAACCAGTTTTTCTGCTGGATCCGTTTCCAGAAGGGAAAACGCCGCCCCCAGCAACTTTGCCAGTGATGTTCATCGCTGTCTCTGAGACCCGGGACCAGAACAAGGGTGTACACCTTACTGAGCTGCTGCAGGCGTTGTTCAATCATGAGGTTTTCCTGTTACGCTATTCGCGATTATTCGGGTGGCAACTGCGACAATAGCCAGCCAACGGAAATAAGATCGGCGCTACCGCCGGGGCTTAAATTGCGTTTAATAAATTCCGCGTCCATTCTGAGCAGCGCGTTAACCAATTTATCCGCCGGGAGACGTTTTATTTTTAATAACCGCCTCGAATAGCGTCTGGCGTAGCTCAGACCTTTTATTCCCCCACGGGAAACCAGGTTGGTATCCGGATTCGCCGCCATCAAACCCAGCAGCATCCTTAAGAGCGCCACGTCTTCGAATTCGCCCTGACCTAACGCGGTGTGCAGGTGCGGGAGACCCGCCTGGCGAACGGTCATAAAACCGCTGGCCGCTTCCCCTCTCGCCCCGGTAAATCCGTATGTCTGGAACTGCTGCTCGCCCTTCGTTCTGGCGATGCCGGTGGTTTTCAGCTCCTGCTCAACGATGCCGGTACAGATAATGCGGGTCTCACGGCATAAACTGCGCTGCGTGAGCGTTTCATCCCTTTGTGTCAGACGTCCCGCCGCGGCGCACAGCAGCCCCAGCGAGAAGATCCCGCCTTTATGGGTATTCACCCCGCCGGTCGCGTTAAACATCGCCTGCTCGCAGGCCAGGCCGGTCGGTCTTATGGCTCGCAGCGTTTGCGGGCCAGCAAGACGAGCCGTCTCTCTGCCAACGCTAAAGAACGTTGAGAACCAGGGCGCAATCGCCGCAATGCTGGTCATGAACAGCGCAAAATCCATGTCGCTATGCGCCCCGCTGTTTACGCGATCCACCAGACCCGGCTTCGGGGTTAAGCGAATTTCCCGATACATTGCCTCGGCAGCCAGCTCAGCGAAGGTGCGCTGAACGTCTGGCGCTTTACATCTGGCAAGCGAAGTAGTCATCGGTTAACTCCTCGATTATGCGCGCGAGTTCGGCCTGCGAATGACGCCGCGCACGAGAGCAAACGTGGGCCGGTTCATGACAGATAAAGCAACTGCGCATCGGCTGCTGGATGGCGTTTCTTTTCAGCAGCCCCTTTTTCGGACAAAGCACGTCGATGTCCCACAGGCGCCCCAGAGGATGGTTATCTTCCAGATGCGCCGTGACGTGTTTTATCATCCACGCGGGTGCCGACACCGACCAGAGCGCTTCGGGGCCGGAGACCGGCTGCAGGATCTGATGCCGGCACACCGTCCACTGATGGGTGCGGAATACTTCGCCGAGCGCCTGATTCGCGGCGGCCATCACCCGTCTGGCCAGGTCGGTATCCTTCACCTCCCCCGGCCAGACCAGCGTGACGGATACAACCGTATGTTCCGACTGAAACAGCCACGCCTGCTGGCGACGGGCTCGCTGCTCTCTGGCGCTTAACACCTGTTCCAGAGAGACTTTCGCGTTCGAGGCTTTATCCGTCATGACGATTACTCCTTCACCTGACGAACCACGTCAATCACGCTGCCGTCGCGGTAGCGCACCACGCCGACGATGCGGTCAGTGAACTCAACAGACTTAGGTTCACCCGAGATGAGCAGCGCCCTTTGATACAACGCGTCGATGTCGACAACGGACAGCCCGGCGTTAATCAGGCGTTCGCGAATTTCCGGGCGTGCCGGGTTAACGGCAATGCCGTGATCGGTAACCAAAACGTCGATACTTTCGCCCGGCGTCACCAGGGTGGTGACCTGCCTGACGACGGTAGGAATGCGGCTGCGGATCAGCGGCGCAACCACGATGGTGAGATTTGCCGCCGCGGCGACGTCGCAGTGTCCGCCCGACGCGCCGCGCATCACGCCGTCGGAGCCGGTCAGGACGTTAACGTTGAACTGGGTGTCCACCTCCAGCGCGCTGAGGATGACCACGTCCACCCTGTCGCAGCAGGCGGCTTTTGCGGCCGGGTTCGCATACACGTTGGTGGAGATCTCCACGTGGTCGGGATTGATGGTCATGGAGGCCGCTGCCGCGCCGTCAAAGCTTTGCGTATCGAGGATCTTTTCAATTAACCCTTTCTGATGCAGATCGACAATGCTGCCGGTGATCCCGCCGAGCGCGAAGCGGGCGACAATATTGTGCTTGCGCATGCGGGTTTCCATAAACCGCGTGCAGGCGGTTGACGCCGCCCCTGAACCGGTCTGAATGGAAAAGCCGTCGCGGAAGTAGCCGGAGTGTTCGATAACGTCGGCCGCAGAGCGGGCAATCATCAGCTCGCGCGGATTACTGGTCACCCTGGCGGCGCCGACGCTGATTTTTGCCGGGTCGCCGACGCTCTCAATCTGCACAACATAGTCAACCTGATCCTGAACGATACTGGCTGGCAGGTTGGGGAACGGCTTCAGGGTTTCGGTGAGCAAGACCACCTTTCTGGCATATTTCGCGTCAACCATCGCATAGCCGAGAGAGCCGCACTGCGACGTGCCGCCGTTGCCGCTGGCATTGCCGTATTCGTCGCTGCATGAGACCGCCAGAAACGCGACATCAATGGCAATTTCGCCCTGCTGAATCAAATTCACCCGCCCGCCGTGGGAGTGGATCTGCACCGGCTCGTCCATCAGCCCGTGCGAAATCGCATCCGCCAGTTCGCCGCGCATCCCGGAGGTGTAGATTTTGCCGATCACGCCGTTGCGAATGTGCGCGATAAGTGGCGAATTGCACGACATCAGCGAGCTGGACGCGAGCGTGATCCCCTTTAAGCCGCGCTGGGCCAGCTTATCCATCACGTAATTGATGACCTTATCCCCTTCACGAAAGGCGTGATGAAAAGAGACGGTCATGCCGTCATGCAAATCGCAGCGGGCCAGCACATCGTCCACGCTGGCAAAGAGTTTGCGCTGATACTTTTGCTGGCTGTCAGCAAGATAAGGCGTCGTCGCGTTAGCGCCGCTGAAGGCGACGTACTCACGGCGAGAGCCAGGAATGTGGTGCAGGGTTTCAGTTTGGTTTTTCATTTTTCATCCTGTCGCTTGCGATAAAGGGGATTACTGACGAATGCCGGAGGCATTTTTACGTTCGATCACGACGCGGGCATGGTTGATGATTGGCGCATCGATCATTTTTCCGTTCAGCGAAATCACCCCCAGTCCGTTGCGTTCACCCTCCTCTGCGGCGGCAAGCACGCGCTCTGCATAATCCACCTCTTCCTGCGTTGGCGCGTAGGCGTTATGAAGAATTTCAATTTGTCGTGGGTTAATCAGCGATTTTCCGTTGAAGCCCATCCGGCGGATGAGATCCACTTCTTTCAGGAAACCGGCCTCGTCGTTCACATCGGCGTACACCACGTCGAAGGCGTCAATACCGGCTCCGCGCGCGGCATGTAATACGGCGCAGCGGGCATAGAACAGCTCCGTTCCGTCGCCCCGCTCGGTTTGCATATCCATCACGTAGTCAAAGGCGGCCAGCGCAATACCCATCAGGCGGTCGGAGGATTTCGCAATGGCGACAGCGTTAATCACGCCAACCGCAGATTCTATCGCCGCCATTAATTTCGTTGAGCCAACGGGACGTCCGCAGGTTTCTTCAATGCGGACGATTTCACGTTCGAGCTGATGAATATCTTCCGGGGAATCGGTTTTGGGTAAACGAATGACATCGACGCCTGCCCTGACGGCAGCTTCCAGATCTTTTAATCCAAAAGGCGTATTCAGCGGATTAATTCTGACAACGGTTTCAATATCGTTGTACATCGGGTGTTGCAGGGCGTGAAATACCAGAAGGCGGGCGCTGTCTTTTTCTTTTAGCGCAACGGCATCTTCCAGATCAAACATTATGGAATCAGGCTTGTAGATAAATGCCGTTGATAGCATGGCGGCACTCGAACCGGGAATAAATAACATACTGCGGCGTAACTTTTTCATTATAACGTTTCCCATGCAATGTCTTCCCGGGCCATTCCTCTGAGCAGAGCAGCCTGCACGCGGGCGCGGATCACGCAGTCCAGCGCACCTTTATCATCAATAACGACAAGCCCTTGCTCAATGTTGAACGCGGCCAGGGTTTCATTGACAACCTCAGTAATTCGGTCGCCAAATTGCTTATACACTTCGCTCTGGATGACCACATCCAGCCCGCTCTCGACGGGACTGACCTTGACCATCAGGTCGCTGGACTCCAGCGTTCCCGCCATTGCGGCTTGCACAATTTTCATATCATTTTTCCTGTGATAACGCGTTTAAACCGCTGCCGACATCGGTTCAGATAAACAAGGCTGATGCTGTACCTCTTTATTCAAAAACGCGCGCGTGGTGGCTGGCACCATGCGGCTGGCAGCAGTGAGTTTGTTTTCATCTAATAAACGACGAACGGCTGAAGCTGAGACCGGCACATTGTTGCCATCCGTTCTTCTTTCTATTTCGTGTACGCTGATTCGCGCCGCTGAACACGCTTCGTCTTCCAGCCAGCGGTGCATCGCCCGGTTATATTCCGCGGTTAACGGGCAGAACGGCTCGGTACCGACAAAACGATGATTAATATTCAGCGCGGGGGCGATAAAACTTCTGAACAGCATGAGGTCAATAGCGGCATAGGCTTTATCGATGACCTGCTTATCCTTCAGGAAATAGCCCGGAAATGTGCCGCGAGAAATAATATATGCCGACCCCGGATGCACAGTGACATTTTGCAGATGCTGCGATCCGTCTTTGACCATCGCAAACCGTTCTTTAAAAGAAAAAGCGGAGACATCTTCCTGCACTACGAAAACATGCAGCCAGTCGCACCGGCTGGCCGCATGCTCAATAAGATATTGATGGCCCAGGGTGAACGGATTCGCGTTCATCACAATCGCGCCAGTGTTTTGCCCCGGCACGAAATGATGACGACGCAGCTGGCTGCAGTAACGATGAATACCAACCGGCGTATTCTCCATTAACGCCGCACAGTTCTCGATCGTCACCAGGGGATAAAACCCGCATCCGCGAAATGACTTTACGTTATCCGGGCGGGTAAAAAGAAAGAGCTGATGTTCGCCATTTTGTGCCGCCAGCAGCTCGGCCTCATGAATTAACGTCAGGCTTAACGACGTGCCCCGCCACCCGGCATCCACGGCGATGCATTTCAGCGTGTTACCCGCAATGCCGGTGCAGGCGACAAGCTGGCGCTGATAGCGCGCAGCGATAAATTGCTCAATATCGTTATCAATGCCTAAACCGTTGCGGGCCAGGAAGCGGGCTACCTCCTCTCTGGCCAGAGCGTTACCGGCTTTAATCACCTCAAATTCTGGCGTGGTGGCGGTGTACATCGTCTCTCTCCTGAGCGTCTAGACGGTTAATTCTTGCTGCTGGGGTTGCGCTTCCACGATGGTGTTCATCAGGCGGCCAATGTTTTCAATTTCGACTTCGACGCGATCGCCATCGCGCATAAACAGAGGCGGATTACGTTTTTTCCCGACGCCGCCGGGCGAGCCGGTAATGATGACGTCCCCGGCGCTGAGGGAGGTGAACGTGCTGATGTAGGCAATAAGATCCGCCACTTTGTGGATCATGCTGCCGGTGGAGTCATTCTGAACCAGCATGCCGTTCAGCCAGGTGTGAATGGTCAACGCGTGAGGATCGGGGATCTCATCCGCCGTGGTCATATACGGGCCAAAGGCACCGGTTTGCTTCCAGTTTTTACCAGCGGTGAACCAGGCGTGCTGCCAGTCGCGGACGGAACCATCCATGTAGCAGCTGTAGCCTGCCACGTGGCTGAGCGCGGTATTGACGTCAATTCGGGAGCCGGGTTTACCGATGATTACGGCCAGCTCGCCTTCGTAATCGAACTCGCTGGAGAGAACCGGTTTTAAAACCGGCCGCGCATGTCCGGTTTGGGAATCAGGAAAGCGAATAAACAGCGTGGGAGCATTATTCGTCTCGGCAAATTCTTTTCTTTTTTCAGCGTAATTCATCCCAACGCAGAATATCTTTCCCGGTTCTTCTATCACGGGCAGGAAGGTAATGTTTTCAGGCATCATATCCACAGGGCAATCGTGATATTGCCTGGCGACGTCAACCGCATCCCATTGCAGAAGGTCTTTTAATGTCGCATAGTGATGGCCGATTTTATTACCCAGATCGATAATGCCGGACTGTGTATAAATTCCGTAACTTTTACGGCCCTGATGAATATAGCTTGCTAATTTCATAATAATACCTGCTTGATATACGTGCTCATTCTGTGTTCACGCCCGGAGGCGTGAACACATTGCCATGCTATTTATTCAGCTGACTGCGCTGGAACCAGTACCTGTTTATTACCGGATGCCAGATACGTTGCCACCACAACGCCCACGCCCAGTAATGCCAGAATAAATCCGGTCATCCCCTGCCAGCCCATTGAGTGGAAGACAAAACCGTTGATAAAACCAATAACCGAACCGCCCATGTAGTAGAAGAATAAATAGAGCGCGACGGCCTGGCCTCTTGCATGCGTTGCATTTTTACTGACCCAGCTTAAACCGATAGAGTGGCAGCCGAAGAAACAGCCGGTAAAAATCACAGCGCCAACAATAAAGGTGACGACATTTGACGTCAGCGTCAGCAGCATCCCTAAGGCCATTATCAGGAACAGCACGCGCAGGACTTTCATGGCGCCATATTTCGCCGATAAGCGACCTGCCTGTGGAGCGGTAAAGAAACTCAGGGCGAAGCTAAAGGAGAGCAGACCCGCGTTTGCCGGTGAAATATGGAACGGCTCGCCTTTCAGGAAGAAGGCCAGATAGTTATAAAGTGAGGTAAATGCGCCAAAAATAATGAAGCTGATAACAAACGCCAGCGCCAGATTTTTGTTTTTGAAATGCGATGCCGCCCCTTTCACCATGCGCATTACATTAAGATTCTGCGTAGGCGTGAAGTTCTTCGATTCTGGCAGCAGGAACTTCACCAGAATGGCAACCGCAATCAGGCTGACCGCAAACCCGTAAAAGATGACATTGATGGAAACGTGATCGATCAGCTGGCTGGCAACAATACGCCCGGACATTCCGCCCATCGAATTACCGAAGACGAAATATCCCGTCACAATACCTGCCGCCACCGGGGCGACCTCTTCACTGATGTAGGCGGTTGCCGCCGCCGCGATGCCGCTTAGCGCCAGACCAATCACCGCACGTAGCGCCACCAGCATTGCCCAGGATTCTACCAGCGGGCAGAGCAGCGTCAGAATGCCGCCCAGCAGGAGGGAGACGATAATTAACCGCTTCCTGCCATAGCGATCGGATAACGTTCCGGTAAACAGCAGCCCAATTGCCAGCAACGCTGTTTCTGCGGATAAGATAATACTCACCTGGCTGACCGGAACATTATATTCCACAGCAAGTGTCGGGAGCAGTGGCTGAATAAAAAACAACGAAGCAAGTTCCGCAAGCCCGGATAAGGCCAGCGCCAGAATGACGCGAATATGCGCGCTGGCTTTTACCGGGTCGGGAGCTTTCAGGGTATTGTTAGCATGCGTTAACGCCATAATAACCTCAGTATTATAGTTAAGGTACAGAGTGTATTTTTGTAAGATGGTTAGCTTTTTAGTTACGACTTTACTTAATCAACTTCAGAGAGCAGTTTTTCTGGCACGCAAACAACGCCTTCAAATAATTTGCGCGACGTGCGAATAACCGCAGCCCGGGTATTTTCGATATTATTTCCGTTCCTCAGCAACGATACGGATATTTTTCCACTGGGGTGTTCAATATCAATAATGTTGGTAAAGCGTTCCTTTGGACGATCGGCAACAATTTTAGCGGCGACGGAGCCTTCAATAATCGTCGCGGTTGAGATACCAATCGAGCCGGTAATCGCCAGTGATTTATGGCAAGTATGCGGCATGAAATAGCGCACCTGAAGCGTGCCGCCGTTACGCGCCCGGCTAAGAAGAACCGGTTTAGGGATCACTTTGTTGGACACGTCCCCTAAGCCCATCGCCGCGCCAGCCTGACGACGCAGGTTCTCAAGCCTTTCTTTAAACGCCCTGTCGCCATCTAATTCTGCCGGTGACTCCCCGCCTGTTTTGCCCAACGCCGAGGCGTCAATCAGGACCATCGGCATCGCCATATCTATACAGGTAACTTCAATCCCGTCGAACACGTTTGTTACGCTGTCCGTTGGCAGCAGTTTTCCGGTTTTCGACCCCGCAGAATTCAGGAAGATTAAGCCAATCGGTGCCGCTGTACCCGGCACACCATCGATCTGGGTATCGCCTTCATATTCGACCCGATAGTCAGGTGTTTGCACTTCCGCGTCGACCAGTGTTCCGGTGTTCAGATTGCGAATACGCACCGTCGTCACCGGGCTTTGCGCCTTGACCAGCCCCTTTTCAATGGCAAAGGGCCCCACGGCACAGAGCATATTGCCGCAGTTAGGCGTGGTATCAACGCGACGTTCGTTCACCATCACTTGTGCGAACAGATAATCCACATCCGCGTCCGGACTGTCGGACAGACTGACGATCGCCACCTTACTGGTTTGCGGACTTCCCCCGCCAATACCGTCAATTTCGAGTTCATGCCCCGCGCCCATCAGGCTGAGTAAAACTGCATCACGCGCTTCGGTTTCCTCTGGCAGATCGCTGGCCAGAATGACCGGACCTTTTGAGGTACCGCCACGCATTAATACGCAAGGGATCTTTAACATGTCTTTTTCTCATTTCGCGTTTATCAGGAACGCAATAAGGTTTTCACACTCCCGTTGATAACTCTAATGTCAAAAAAAGCAGGATTAATACGCTTTGCGTATTAATAGCCCTTCCGTTACCGTGGGTATAGGCAAGCCATAATCAGGTGCGGATATGCAGCATGAATTACAGGGAATACAAGCGTTTGTAAAAATTGCAGAAATCGGATGCTTTACAAAAACATCGCAATTTCTTCACATTTCACAACCGGCTTTAACACGCAGAATTCAAAAGCTCGAAGAGAGCCTGGGGACCACGCTGTTTGAACGGTCCACGCGCAGCGTCAAACTCACAACCGTGGGAAGAGAATTTTTACCTAAGGCAAAGAATTTAATCGATTTTTATGAAAGCGCGGTCCTGAGTATTAAAGAGATGGCGACGCATCAGGCAGGGGTTATTACCGTTTCCTGTATCCCCACTGCCGCTTTCTATTTTCTGCCTTCAGTGATACGAGATTATAACAATGACTACCCAAACATCCGTATCCGCATACTTGAGCACAGTGCCAGCGATTGTCTCGAAGCGGTGTTAAATGGCGACGCAGATTTCGGCATAAATATGATAAACGTCACACATCCAAATATCGATTTTGCGCCGCTGGTTAACGAACCCTTTGTTCTGGCATGCCGACGGGACAACGAGCTGGCGAAAAAACCGCTGGTAACATGGGACGATCTGGCAGGGATGAAGCTGATTGGGGTAAGGCGCTCCAGCGGGAACCGATCGCTTATCGATCAGGCGTTCGAGAAGATGGCATGGAAACCGAACTGGTTTTATGAAGTACGTCACCTGTCAACGTCGCTGGGGATGGTGGAAGCGGGTCTTGGCGTGTCTGTCGTTCCCAGCCTGGCGATGCCGACCGACGAACATCATGTCCTTGTCAGCCGTCCACTGATTGAACCCGTGATAAGGCGTACGCTGGGCCTCGTGCAGCGGCGCGAAACGACCCTGAGTCCGGCGGCGGAAAAATTCCGGGAGCTGATTTTACATCTGTGGTCAGGCGAAAACAGCAGCCCCTGGATCGGCAAGTTTACTCAGCTATAAATTCTGGAACGGTAAAGGGGCCTGTGCCCCTTTGCGTATTATTTCCCGGCCTGAGGATGTGTATCAAAGCCCGCCATTACCGCCGTCAGCTCCGCCAGCGAAAATCCGTGTTTTGCATCGTCAACGCCCAGCCCAAAGCGTTCCTGCATCAGCTGGTAAAGCGCCTCAGCATCCGGCAGATGGATCTGCTCCTCCACATGGCCGTTCCGCCAGTGGGTAAAGTTGAAGTTGGTTAGCGTAAGCTTGCCGCCGTCCGGCAGATGGCGACACATCAACAGATGATGGCGGAAATGCGACTGCGGCCAGTGCGCCGACCAGAAATTCCCCATTACGTAATCGCTGAAATACTGCGTCGTCAGGTCAAACTGGTACATCGACTGCCAGTGCTCGTGGTGACGGAACTGCAGCACCCAGTCGTTCCCCTCGCTCAGCAGACGATACAGCCCGTGCGGCGTCTCCTGTTCTTCATTAGCGAGCAGTCGAATCGGCGCCGTCAGCGTCTGGCCGCCAAAGCCGACATCGGCTATCCAGCGCTCACCGTTAAGCTCAACCAGCAGCAGACGGTGCGTGCGCGGCGGCATTTGCGGCGGATTCGCTAATACCACGCGCCCCAGCACGCTGCGCACCGCAAACCCGACCTCACGCAGGACGCGCTCGAACAGGCCGTTTTGCTCAAAGCAGTACCCTCCGCGACGTGCGGTGACCAGCTTGTCGACCAGGCATCGATCGTCAAGCTGGATTTCGCGCGGCAGAACAACATCAATATTCTCAAAAGGGATCGCACAGTTGTGATGTAAATGCAGCGCGCGCAGGGTATCGATATCCACCCGTGTCGGCTGCGTCCAGCCGATGCGGGCGAAATAGGCGGTCAGGAATGGGGACATGCATCAGTTTCCTTTGATTGTGATGTTCTGTTTATAAACTAATTTTACGCACTCACTTTGATTTCCGTGCTTTTTCGTCATACTCATCGGTGTAGATGAGGAGATCCTATGAGCCACTTTCGCCCTGTTGAATTACGTCATGCCAGCCGTCTGCTGAACCACGGCCCTACTGTGCTTATCACCAGTCGGGATGAAAGCCTGGACAGACGCAACGTGATGGCCGCCGCATGGTCAATGCCCGTTGAGTTTGAACCGCCGCGCATCGCAATAGTCGTGGATAAAAGCACCTGGTCGCGTGAACTGATTGAGCGCAGCGGGAAGTTTGGCATCGTCATCCCCGGCGTGGCGGCGGCCAACTGGACATACGCGGTCGGTAGCGTCAGCGGACGCGATGAAGACAAATTTAACTGCTACGGGATCCCGGTCGTGAACGGTCCTGAGCTTGGCCTGCCGGTGATTGAGGAAAAATGCCTGGCGTGGATGGAGTGCCGGTTACTCCCGGTGACAGCCGCGGCAGAAAAATACGATACCCTGTTTGGTGAAGTGGTTTCAGCGGCAGCCGATGAACGCGCATTTATCGCCGGGCGCTGGCAGTTTGACGGGGATAAGCTGAATACGCTGCATCATCTTGGCGCCGGGACGTTTGTGGCGAGCGGAAAAATGGTGAAGGCGCTGGATTGAGAAAACCCTCCCCCTACCGGGAGAGGGTAACCGTATTACTTCGCACGTCGTGAAATAATCTCATCCGCAACATTCCGCGGGGCTTCCGCAAAATGATGGAACTCCATCGTATACGTCGCGCGTCCCTGGGACATCGAGCGCAATGTCGTGGCATAACCAAACATCTCTGCCAGCGGCACGTCAGCGCGAATAATCTGGCTTCCGTACTGCTCCGCCATCCCCTGCACCATGCCGCGGCGGGAAGAGAGATCGCCCATGATGTTACCGGCGTACTCTTCCGGCGTTTCCACCTCCACGTGCATGATCGGCTCAAGGATCGCCGGATCCGCCCTGCGGGCCCCCTCTTTAAAGCCGAGGATCGCCGCCATGCGGAACGCCATCTCCGAGGAGTCGACGTCGTGATATGAGCCAAACGTCAGCGTCGCTTTGACATCGACAACCGGATAGCCCGCCAGCACGCCGCTGTTCATCGCTTCCCGCAGCCCTTTCTCAACGGACGGAATATACTCGCGCGGCACCACGCCGCCCTTGGTGGCATCTTCAAATTTAAAGCCACTTCCGGGCTCCAGCGGCTCCAGGCTCAGCACCACATGGCCGTACTGGCCTTTACCGCCGGACTGACGGACAAATTTGCCTTCGATATCCTTCACCGTTTTACGCAGGGTTTCACGGTAGGTTACCTGTGGGCGGCCAATGTTCGCCTCGACGCCAAACTCACGCTTCATGCGGTCGACGATGATCTCAAGGTGTAGCTCACCCATCCCGGAGATAATGGTCTGGCCGGACTCTTCGTCAGTATGCAGGCGAAACGACGGATCTTCCGCCGCCAGACGCTGCAGCGCGATCCCCATTTTCTCCTGATCGGCCTTAGTTTTCGGCTCGATCGCCAGCGAGATAACCGGGTCCGGGAACTCCATGCGTTCAAGCGTAATGACGGCGTTCGGATCGGTGAGCGTGTCGCCGGTGGTCACATCCTTCAGCCCGACGCAGGCCGCGATGTCCCCGGCGCGCAGTTCGTCCACCTCGTGGCGATCGTTGGCATGCATCAGCACGATACGCCCGATGCGCTCTTTCTTCCCTTTCACCGGGTTGTACACCGCGTCGCCTTTGCGCAGCACGCCAGAGTACACGCGGATAAAGGTCAGTTGCCCGACGTACGGATCGCTCATCAGCTTGAACGCCAGGGCCGAGAACGGTTCATCATCGCTTGGATGACGCTCCGCGTGCTGCCCTTTTTCATCCACGCCATCAATGGCCGGCACGTCCAGCGGCGACGGCATAAGCTCAATGACCGCATCGAGCATGCGCTGCACGCCTTTATTCTTGAACGCGCTGCCGCACAGCATCGGCTGAATTTCACCCGAGATGGTGCGAATACGCAGCCCTTTGATGATTTCCGCTTCTGTCAGGTCGCCGGTTTCCAGGTATTTGTCCATAAGTTCATCGCTGGCTTCCGCCGCCGCAGAGACCATTTTTTCCCGCCATTCCTGAGCGGTATTCACCAAATCGTCCGGCACGGGCGCATAGGTAAACACCATGCCCTGCGTCGCGTCGTCCCACAGAATGGTGCGCATCTTGATGAGGTCCACCACGCCGGTGAAATGATCTTCTGCACCCACCGGAATGACAATCGGCACCGGATTGGCCTTCAGCCGCTCCTGCATCATCCGTACGACGCGGAAGAAATCGGCACCCGGACGGTCCATTTTGTTGACGAAGGCCAGACGCGGAACGTGATATTTATTGGCCTGACGCCAGACGGTTTCCGACTGCGGCTGCACGCCGCCCACGGAGTCATACACCATCACGGCGCCGTCGAGCACGCGCATGGAACGTTCCACCTCAATGGTGAAATCCACGTGGCCCGGGGTGTCGATGATGTTGATCCGGTGCGGTTCATAGCCTCTGTCCATACCCGGCCAGAAGCAGCTGACGGCCGCGGAGGTAATCGTGATCCCGCGCTCTTGCTCCTGCGCCATCCAGTCAGTGGTTGCCGCGCCATCGTGTACTTCACCCAGCTTGTGGCTCATCCCGGTGTAAAACAGGATGCGCTCAGTGGTGGTGGTTTTACCGGCATCGATATGCGCGGAGATACCGATGTTGCGATAACGTTCGAGAGGGATGGGTCGGGGCATGATATTTCCTTAAGTCTTATGACTTGTCTGTGACGACCAGGATGGTCGTGCATTCGTTCGTTTGCTATAATAGTCCTATTGTACGAGTATTATCGAACTATCTTTTAACGGTTGACCTATTGTTGATATAGCTCAATCTGACGCCAAACGCAGGAATACGATGATCCCAAACCACCCTGAAACTGAACAAATATTGCTGGAAAATGTGCTGTTTGCCCTCGGCAATCCGCTCCGGCTGTCGATTATTCGCCGGCTCGCCGATGGCAGCGAACTCAGCTGTAACGCGCTGCGTCCGGAAGATGTGGTGAAGTCCACGATGACACACCACTGGCGCGTTTTGCGCGACAGCGGCGTGATCTGGCAGCGCCCGCAGGGGCGGGAGAACATGATTTCGTTACGCAGAGAGGATCTGGATGCCCGTTTTCCAGGGCTGATGGAGATACTTTTACAGGCTAAATCATAAGGACATGCCTGTTTTTTCCTGAAAAATGCCCCGTACATATTTGAGGGGGCATTACGTCAGCGAAGGGATTTATCTAACCTGCATACGATATTCAATCATTCCACTTTTCTTCGCAATCCAGTCGTACAATCGTTGCCCGCGATAATTGGCTTCATGCGTATGCCAGTAAAGGTGGCTGGCATGATGTTTTCTCGCTTCTCTCTGAACATATTCTATTAACTGTTTGCCAATGTGTTTGCCCCTTACGGCTTCACAGACGTATAAATCTTCGAGGTAGCAGTAATCGCTCTCAGCCCAGGTCGAGCGGTGAAAAAGATAATGCGCAAAACCCACTATGTCTCCATTACATCGTGCTACCACGCAGAATAGCGGCTCAACGGGGCTGAAAAATCGCTGCCAGGTTCGTTGAGTGACGGCCCCAGAGAGGTCGACATTATAAAATTCCTGGTATTTACTCCACAGTGGCATCCAGCTTTCAAAATCATGTTCTTTAACTGCCTCAATTGTCACGCTCGTATTATTCATATTGCCTCTTTGGTCACCCGTTTATTCGTTTCAGGAAGAGTGTATTCGCTGAATGGCACGTTTTGCCCCGCCAATTCTCGCCATCAAGGCAGACCAATTTTTCATCCTTCTGCGTGCAATATTGCTTTAGAATCAAAAGACACAGAGGGAAAGTGGACAACGTAATGTTTAAGCACGCGCAGCTAGAAACGGTTAAGGCATGGATTATCGACCCCGCTAACGGATCGCTACCGCTTCATGAAAGGATCCAGAGAGCAATACGGACGCTAATACTGGAAGGGGTATTATCTCACGGTAAGGCCCTTCCTGCCTCACGCGCTCTGGCGGCTTCTCTCAGCGTTTCCCGGGATACCATAGAAGCGGCCTACTCCAGCCTGCATGCCGAAGGTTTTATTGAGAGACAAACAGGCAGAGGGAGCTTCGTCTCTTCCAGCGCGCGTTTTTTAAAACCCCGTCCTCGACAGCATCAGCCAACCGCTGAGATACGAAAAGCAAAACTCAGCGTCCGGGGAAAGATCGTTTATGAAAGCGGCGGGATCCGCGAATTTTCTTCACCTCGCCCCCTTGCGCCCGGCATTCCTGAAACCCGCATGTTTCCCATTTCGATCTGGGAGCGTCTTCAGCGACAGGTCCTGAAGGAGTTTCAGCATCAGGCATTAGAGCAAAGTCCCCCACAGGGTATAGAGCGCCTGCGACGGGCAATTGCGGAATACGTCAACCTTGAGCGCGGAACGCGTGCGAGGGCGGAACAGGTCATCGTTCTGACAAGTTCTCAACAGGCGCTCGCGCTCTGTTCCCACGTGCTGATGGACGCCGGGGATGGCATTGTCATTGAAGATCCCTCCTATCAAGGGGCGCACAAAGCGTTCAACGCTGCAGGGCTTCGCTGTATTCCGGTTCCTCTTGATGAAAAAGGCATCTCGGTTGACGGGCTTAATTCTCTGACCGAGCCAGCCAGGGCGATCTACCTGACGCCTTCTCATCAGTACCCTACCGGTGTGACGCTCTCTCTTGACCGACGACTGGCGGTTATTAAATGGGCAAACCGTTACGGAGCCTGGATCATTGAGGATGACTATGACAGTGAGTTTCACTACGAAGGTAAGCCTATGGCCAGTCTTCAGGGGCTTGATACTTCCAACCGGACAATTTATATCGGCACGTTCACCAAGTCTCTGTTCCCTGGGCTACGTATTGCCTACACGATCGTCCCCTCAGAACTGACAGAGCCCTTCACCATGGCGAGAACATTAATGGATGGTCACACCGCCTCAATTACCCAACTGACGCTGGCAAAATTTCTGGAGGGAGGCCATTTTGGCGCCTATGTTCGTAAGATGCGGAGTATTTACGTTGCTCGTCGAGACGCGCTGGCAAGCATGATGGCCGAATATCTCTCCGAATATGTCACCTGTGAAACGCCTGCGGGCGGAATGCAAATGCCTTGTCACCTGAAGCACGGCATATCCGAGAAAGAGATAGCCACCGCCGCCCGCCGCGCGGGTGTTGATATGCTTGGGCTTACCGATTTATATGCAGGTCCCCCCGCGTCCACCGGTTTTTTGATGGGATTTGCAGCTTACACGGAAAGGGAAATAGAAGACGCTGTAAAAAAACTGGCCGCAATTTTCCATCATGTTTGATGCCGTCGACGGGTAAGAGACTGACACTCATTCCGGGCGAGCAAGGCTATAGGCTGGGATCCGCCGGGTTGTTTTGGTGAGCGTATCAAACACCTCGGCGTCGGACGTCACGATCCTCATCCCCGTTTTGCGTAATCTCTGCACATCAGCCGCGATGCGCTGAATGCCAAACCAGAAAAGCCCGTCGAGTGCCGTCACCGACAGCCCGTTTTCCAGCGCCAGCCTGAGGCGTTCCTTCGGGGCTTTAACCTGCTGGGCAATTTGCCGGTAAGGCAGTTCATTGCATCCTGTCGCGTCACTGCGCTGGATACGCGTTTTAAGCTGATAGGTAAACTCCTCAGGTATGCCGTCGAGATCCCTTTTAAGGCTATAGACGCAGCCAAAGCGCTTGCCGTTAAACAGAACATTTTTCTGGCTGAGCTGAAGCTCTTTTCTGAAAACGTCTATCAGCTGAGGCGCACGGGTAAGGAGTAGCCTGAAGGGCAGCTCGAAGCTGGTGACGTAATCCACATTAAGCAGCGCGAGACGCAGCCGCTCCTCTGCACCGGACTGTTGCTCACGACACTCCTCCATCACCTCTGCCCACTGGCGCGTCAGGCGCTCCGGCTCGGCGGCTTCGGTAAGGAGGTATTTTTCAATCTGATAATCAACTCTTCCGGTCATCGTGTTGTATCCCGTCACTGTGGATGCGGTAATTCTATACAGCGCGGTGAGTTTTATAAAGGACTGAACCGCAGCGACATCCTGAAAATGTCGTTGCGATTCAGCATCCTGACGTATCGGATCAGTTCGCCATAATCCAGCCCATCAGCAGCGTAGCGAAAATCACCGTCGACGCGCCGCCGATGCGGGTGGCGATCTGTGCGAATGGCATGAGCGACATCCGGTTAGACGCGGACAAAATGGCCACGTCCCCCGTTCCGCCCAGCCCGCTGTGGCAGCAGGTCACAATGGCCGCTTCCACAGGATACATATTCAGACGCGACGCGATAAAGTAGCCGCTCAGCGCCATCGCAATCACAACCGAACCGCATACCACCACGTATCCCACCGAAAAGACCGACACCACGCTCTCAAGCGGCACGTATAACATCCCGAGGCCGATCATCAGCGGCCAGACCAGCGCAGCCGAGACGAATTTATAGCAACTGTGCGCACCCTGCTCCATTGAGGCCGGGATCACCCTGAAGTATTTACACAGAACGGCAATCAGGATCATCAGCACCGGACCAGGAATGTGAACCAGTTTTTCAAACAATCCGCCGACGATGAAAAACGCGCACACCATCAGCAATCCGCCTCCCATCAGATGAAAATCCGTCTGCTGCGTGCTTTGCGCCCCGGCAAACAGGCTGGCGTCATCTTTACTCCGCGTGAGCATGCCATTTCCCGAAAGCGCAGGACGTTTCGCGCCGAGACGCGCCAGCGAGCCCGCACAAATAATGGCGAAGATATTCCCGACAACCGCAGCGGGTGCCAGCTGCGCAACGTAGACGTCGGGCGTCTGCCCCAGTATTGCCGAATAGGCCAGGGACAGCGGCAAAATCCCCTCGCCGATCCCGCCGCCGATAATGGGCACAATGATGAAGAAGAAGGTGTGGTAAGGCGTATAACCAAACAGTGAGCCCACAATGAGGCCGCTCAGCACGGCCATGCATGTTCCGGCCGCCAGCGGAACAAACATGCGCATCATCCCCTGGATCAGCAGCACCCTGTTCATCCCCAGAATGCTGCCGACCACCAGGCAGGCGATGACGAAATAGAGCAGATTCGCCTCTTTCATCAGCAGATGGACGGTATCAAGGGTATGTTTCCCGAATACGCCAAAATAGACCAGCACGGAAGGCACCATCAGGCACAGGATCGCCGGGCCGCCGATATCTTTCAGCACCGGGATTTGACGCCCTACTTTGGCAAACGCGAAGCCGAGGGTCATAATGACCGCGAGACCACCAATCATATTTTTTGGCAGCAGCCCTGCCCAGGCGGACGTCGCCACAATCGCGGCAATCCCGACGAACAGCATCAACGGGACCGTGCCCACCTCGGTATCGTTGAGCCCAAAGGCAAAACGCGAGGTCGACAGTTCAGAAGTCGGTACAGGATTATCTTTCATATAATCACCTGAATTTGTGTTCGGATAAACAGAGAAAGGAATAACTGAAACTATTCCTGATACGAATAAATGTTCTTAAATATAAATAAAGACTTAGATGGCCTTTTCTAAAAACAGGCTCACGATGAAATTATCACGGGCCTGCGGGTAGAAATGTGAACAATCTGGCCCTTTGCTTTTAAATAACTTAATTCAGCATTAAGTAACTAAAGTTATTTATAACAGCTAATGTCGCTTTCTTGCGTCTTATCAATATTTGACGAAAGTATTAGTTATCCAACTAATGCAATCTTTTTGAAATTAATAAAACCAGAGAGAGTGTGACCCTTGTCACTTCTGCCCTGCTTTCTAAGCGCTAGATTAGCGCTGCAATAAAACACATAAAATACCCTACAGGAAATACTATGCCTTCATTACTATTACAGTCACTGTTTCCGCTCGTCTTTATAATGTTACTTGGATGGCTAAGTGGAAAGCTGGGATATTCTCGGCGTGAAGATGCAAACGTTATGGCAACCGTGGTAATTCGTTTTGCCCTTCCTTTCCATCTTTTTATCGGCGCATTGCATACCGACCCCAATAAAATTAAGAACCTGACCTTTATGGCCGTGCTGGTTGTCGGTTTAATGGGATCGTATTTACTGACGCTATTTATTTCACGCTACGTTTTTCGCCACGATATCAAAACCAGCGCCATTCAGTCTCTGGTTTGCGCCTTTCCCGATATGGCTTACTTTGGCGCACCGGTCCTGGCGGTATTGATTGGGCCGGAAGGATTTATCGGCGTGCTGATTGGCAATATTATTACCAGCGTTATCATGATCCCTCTGACTATTGTCCTGATTCGTATGGGTGATAAAAACGGTCAAGATGGCCTGGAGGCGCTGCACCCGGGCGCGATGATCGTGCAAAACCTCATCAAAGCGGCACGCAACCCTATCGTCTGGATCCCGGTCTCCGGCGTATTGCTCAGCCTGGCCGGCGTGAAAATCCCTGCCATTCTCAGCATGCCTATTGAGATGGTTGGCAAGGTTTCAGGCGGACTGTCCCTGTTTGCCCTCGGCCTGCTGTTTTACGGTGAACGTCCAAAACTGAACGTGCAGACGTTTACCAATATCAGTATTAAAAACCTTATTCAGCCAGCAATGATGGCCGCCGCGGGGATCGCCTTTGGCCTGAGCCATACCTTACTGCAGCAGGTCGTCATTATTGGCGCAACGCCTTCCGCGATTGCCGCGGGGATGTTTGCGTTGCGCAGCGATACCTATATTGATACCGCATCCTCTTCCATATTAATTGGCACTGCCGTCGGGGTCGTGACCGAAGGTATTATGATCTATTTCATCTCTTAATCTGTTTTATTTAAAAAATTCAGGAGTTAACCATGTCCCGGAAAGAAGTTCTGTACACCCCCTATAACGGGGCCGTATTGCTGGAAAATCCGCTGCTAAATAAAGGGCTCGCATTTATTAAAGAGGAGCGTGACAATTTTAATCTGCATGGGTTATTGCCGCACAACGTTGAAACCATTGAAGAACAAACCGAGCGTGCCTGGGTGCAGTTCTGTCATTTTAAAAGCGATATTTCGCGTCATGTTTATCTGCGAAATATTCAGGACACCAATGAAACTCTTTTTTATAACCTCTTGCGTTCGCATCTCAAAGAGACGTTACCGATTATCTATACCCCGACGGTCGGTGAAGCCTGCGAGCATTTCTCCACAATTTATCGACGCGCGCGGGGCCTGTTTATTTCATGGCCGAATCGCCATCGTATTGATGAGATGCTGCAAAGCTTTTCGCGCAACGACGTTCGCGTGATTGTGGTGACGGACGGGGAACGTATTTTAGGGCTTGGCGATCAGGGTATCGGCGGCATGGGTATACCAATTGGCAAGCTGTCGCTGTACACCGCCTGTGGCGGGATCCATCCGGCTTCTACCCTGCCGATTATGCTGGATGTTGGCACCAATAATCAGCAACACCTCGACGACCCGATGTACATGGGCTGGCGCCACCCGCGCATCAGCGACGACCAGTACGCTGAGTTTATGGATATGTTTGTCAGCACCGTTAAAGCGCGCTGGCCCAATGTGCTCCTGCAATTTGAGGACTTCGCGCAGAAAAATGCCACCAGGCTGCTCCAGCGCTACCGCGACCAGCTGTGCTGCTTCAATGATGATATCCAGGGCACGGCCGCCGTCACCGCCGGTACGCTGATGGCGGCGGCCCATGCGGCAGGCACGCGCATTCGCGACCAGCGCGTGGTCTTCCTGGGCAGCGGCTCTGCCGGATGCGGGATAGCTGAAAAAATAGTGGCGCTGATGGTGGATGACGGCCTGACCGAGCCGGAAGCGCGCAGCCGGATCTTTATGGTCGATCGCTTCGGCCTGCTGACCGACGACATGACCAACCTGCTCGATTTCCAGAAACACCTGCTTACCGCGCGCGACGCCGTTTGCAGCTGGCAGGTTGACGCGAAGAACATTTCCCTGCTGGACGTGGTGAAGAACGCGCATCCTACCGTGATGATCGGCGTTTCGGGCCAGCCGGGGCTGTTCAGCGAAGAGATTGTCAAAGAGATGCATCGCCACTGTCCGCGCCCGATCATCATGCCGCTCTCGAACCCGACCTCGCGGGCGGAAGCCCAGCCGCAGGATCTCATTGCCTGGACCCAGGGTGCCGCACTGGTGGCCACCGGCAGCCCGTTCGCCCCGGTATTCTGGGAGAATGAACACTACGAGATCGCCCAGTGTAACAACGCCTATATCTTCCCGGGCCTGGGGCTGGGCGTGCTGGCCTGCAACGCGCGCCGGGTGACGGAAGAGATGCTGATGGCAGCAAGCCGCAGCCTGGCCGCGCAGTCTCCTCTGGTCACCACGGAAAAAGGCGGATTGCTGCCGCCGGTAGATCAGATTGAAACGGTCTCACGCCAGATTGCCGTCGCCGTCGCCCGGGCCGCCATTGAACAGGACGTGGCTCCGGCGATTGATGATGAGACGCTGATGGCGCGTATTGAGAAGACCTGGTGGCAGGCGGACTATGCGCCGTACCGCAGGTCTGCGCTGTAAGCTTCGCGCCTGCCCTCACTGCGCGGTGAGGGCAGGATTGCTTCCTCAGTGCTGGACGCCAGACCGATCGGAAAGATCGGCTGCGGAAAGGATATCAGCCCGTGGTGCCACGCTCTTGCGGCGGGCATAGCGGTCAGGCTGACCTTCAGGACGCGTTTTGAAGCGACGGTGCAGCCACATATACTGCTCTGGGGCCATGCACACCGCCTGCTCAATCGCCCTGTTCATCTGCGTCGCTACAGATTCTTTATCTCCCCCCTGCAGCGCCTCGCTGATATCCTCCAGAATAATCAGTTCGTAGCCGGTACCGTCCGCCCTACGGCGCGGCACAAAGGGAATAACGGCAGGCTTAGCGCTTTTGACCAGCATATAGCTTCCCGCGGTCGTGGCGGCATCCGGAACCGCAAAGAACGGCACAAACACGCTGTTGGTTTTGCCATAGTCGTGGTCCGGGGCGTACCACAAAATTTCATTCTGCTTCAGCGAGCGGATCATGCCCTTTAAATCATGACGATCGAGCATGGTTTTATTGGAGCGCAGGCGTCCGCGCGTCTGAAGCCAGTCCAGCACAGCGTTATTATTCGGACGATACACCCCAATTCCAGGGTTGAGCATGCCAAAGATCCGCGCGCCCAGCTCAAGGGTGAGAAAATGCATGCCAACGAGCACCACGCCATTGCCCTTTGCCCGCGCCTTTTCCATGTGCTCATACCCCTGCACGGTAAAGCATTTTTTCACCCGCCACGCAGGCCAGAACCATGCCATCCCGGTTTCGATTACCCCCATTCCTACCGATTCAAAATTACGCTGCAGCAGTAACTCTCGCTCCGCCTTTTTCATCTCCGGAAAACAGAGTTCCAGGTTGCGGCGGGCAATCTCAACGCGGCGCGGAAGCAGGCGCATCGCCAGCCGTCCAAGGCCGTGGCCGATTCGGAACAGCAGCGGATAAGGGAGCAGCATGATGAGCCACAGCGCGGCGATGCCGGCCCAGCTTAGCCAGTAACGAGGGTGAAGAAAGGCGAGTGAAAAATGGGGTAATTTTGTCATGAGAAAATTATCCTTTAGCGTGTCTGTCCTTAATTGATTCTGTTTGAGATCTTTCCTAAGGATGTATGAAATGTCAGTCAGAAACGTAAAGTGTAACGGATAAGATAAAACGCATTTTTATCGATTTTTGCGAAAAAGCGGGAAGACGAGGCGGGGAAAACCGGGGAGGAGCGTTCCCCCCGGCAATTGCGCTTACATTGAATAGCCTGGCTTTTTGATTAATTCGTCCAGCTTCGGTCCTATTTCGATATCCCAGACCTGCGCTTTCCAGTCCTCCTGGTTCACCTGATTCAACGCAACGGACACCGAGCTGTCTTTGCTGTTGAAATGGCGAATAATGACCTCAGCAATATCCTCGGCCAGGGCAGCTTTTTGTTCGTCGTTCAAATCGCGGGGAAAACATTTGATATCTACGTGTGGCATATACAGGCTTCCAGTTGTGAGTCAGGGCTCCACGTTATCAGATAATACCGTTGGCCTTTAACACCTTGTGCAGTTCCGGTAGCTGGCATATGGCGTCCGCAATAGCCGTAAACCTCGGCGTATTGGTTGCAAACCAGTCATGGCGTGGCCCCCAGGTGCGCGCCACCGCGATATACACATCCAGCAGCGTCAGCCGTTCCCCCAACGCAAACGGCGCGGCCTTGAGCTGAGTTTCGAACCACAAATAGAGGGATTTCCGGTATTCGATGCAGTTTTTCTGCAGCTGTTCAGGCGTATCCGGCGCCCAGCGTTCGGGATAGTCCGCATACGTAAACGTGGGATAGACGTTGGCCACAAACCAGATCAGCAAGCGCTGAAACTGCTGGCGTTCGGCCTGCCCCACGGGCGGCGCGAGATCGGGACATCTGTCGAGCACCATCAGGGCAATCGCCGCCGTTTCGGTCATGATGGCGCCATTTTCCAGCTCCAGCGTGGGCACCTGACACAGCGGGTTAAGCTTTTGCAGCAGTTCGCGCTGCGGGCCGGGCTGGTCAAACCCGTCCACGTTGATAAATTGATAAGGGATATCGGCCAGGGTTAGCATCACTTCACCGATCGCCGAGCCCCAGCCGGGTACGCCATAGAGTTTAATCATGTTGCCCCCTCAGGGATGAAAACCTAAGTGTAGAGCACCATTAGTAGGTTATCCCAGGCGGGTTGACCTCCGACTGCGCCACCGCTTCGCCCTGCTCACCCCAGCGCGCCAGCACCTTCTGGTAATCTCCGCGCTTAATCGCGCCGTCCAGCGCGGCCTGCAGCGCGTACACCAGCTCATTGCCTTTTTTGGTGGTGGTCGCAACATAGGCTTTTTTCGGCCCTAAACCGACAACGCGGGTTTTGCCCGTGAGCGCAGCCTTATAGGCCGATACCGACTGCGGGCCAAAGAACACGTCCGCCCTGCCGGACTGAATATAGAGATTGCCCGAGGCATCGTCGTGGAGATAGACCGGCAGCGCAGGCGCCCTTCCCGCCTTTTTGTTCTCTTCGTTCCAGCCCAGCAGGATGCGTTCCTGATTTGTACCAGAGCCGACAATCACCTTTTTCCCGGCCAGATCTTCCGCGCTTTTGATTGACTGAATGTCGCTGGTGGATTTCACCGAAAACGCCAGCGAATCGACGCGGTAGGTCGCAAAATCAAATTTCTCTTTACGCTGTTCGGTCACCGCAATGTTCACCAGCGCCACGTCGTAGCGCCCGGAGGCGATCCCGAGCGGCCAGTCTTCCCACACCGTCGGCACCAGCTTCAGCTTTAGCCCCAGGCTGCCCGCCAGCAGGCGGGCGATATCCGGGTCGCTACCGATGCGCGTACGGTTATCGCTGGCCAGCAGCGCCAGCGGCGGAGAATTCAGCGCCGAAACGGCGACCGTCAGCGTACCCGGCTCAACGAATTTGTAGTTTGCGGGGATCTTCGCCACGGCCAGCCGATCCACCGTCACCGGCAGCGGCTGCTCGTTGGCTTTCAAATCAATGCTGGCGTGGCTCACCGTCGTGACGATCAGCCCCGCCAGAAGTCCATATTTCATTGGCACTCCTTACAAGACTTTGGAGAGAAACTGGCGCGTTCGCGCATGTGCCGGACGGTTTAATACCTCGTCACTGCTTCCCTGCTCGACAATTTTCCCGTCGACCATAAACACCACCTGATCCGCCACTTCCCGGGCAAAGCCGATCTCGTGGGTCACCACCACCAGCGTGGTGCCGGACCGCGCCAGCTTTTTGATCACGTCCAGCACTTCGCCCACCAGCTCCGGATCCAGCGCCGAGGTGGGCTCATCAAACAGCATCACGCGGGGACGCAGCGCCAGCGCGCGGGCAATGGCAATGCGCTGCTGCTGTCCGCCGGAGAGATGGCGGGACCAGGCATCGGCTTTATCCCGCAGCCCGACCACGTCCAGCAGGCTGTACGCCCTTTCCACCGCCTCTTTTTTGCTGAGCTTTTTATGCGCGATGGGCGCCTCAATCAGGTTTTCCAGCACCGTGAGATGCGGAAAGAGATTGAAGTTCTGGAACACATAGCCCACGTTAACGCGCTGTTTGAGGATCTCCTTCTCTTTCAGCTCGTAGAGCCTGTCTCCCTGACGACGGTAGCCAATGTAGTCCCCGTCGATCTGGATAAAACCTTCATCGACGCGCTCCAGGTGGTTAATGGTGCGCAGCAGCGTCGATTTGCCGGAGCCGGACGGCCCGAGGATCACCGTCACGGAACCGGGCGGGATCTCAAGCGAAACGTTGTCGAGTGCCTTATGGCGGCCAAAAAACTTGCTGACGCCGGTAATCGAAATGTGTCCTTCAGGAGAGGCTTGCATGGACGGGCTCCTGTGCTGGCGTGGTGGTGACAGAACGGGTGCGACGGACGGCACGGTTCTGGTTAACGGCAGAGCGGCGTTCGCTGCGGGCAAGCGCGCGTTCAACGCCATACTGGATAGCGGACAGGACGGTGGTGATCGCCAGATACCACGCGGCACCGACCATCAGCAGCGGGATCACCTCCTGCGTGCGGTTGTAGATCATCTGGATGGTATAGAACAGTTCCGGCATCGCCAGGACGTACACCATCGCCGTGCCCTTGGCGAGGCTGATGATTTCATTGAACCCTGACGGCAGAATGGTGCGCAGCGCCTGTGGCAAAATGATGCGCACCGTGCGTCGCCAGGCCGGCAGACCGAGCGCGGCGGCGGCCTCATACTGGCCGTGATCGACCCCGAGGAATCCGCCGCGAACGATCTCGGCGGTATAGGCGCTCTGCACCAGGGTGAGCCCCACCACGGCGGTAGAAAACTGCCCCAGCACGTTGATGGTTTCAAAGCTGCCCCAGGTGATGCCGGTGAACGGCACGCCGAGCGAAAGCGTGTCGTAGAGATAGGAAAAGTTGTAGAGAATGATCAGCACCACGATCAGCGGCAGCGACCGAAACAGCCAGATATAGGCCCACGCCAGGCTGCTCAGCAGCCAGGATGAAGAGAGTCTCGCCAGCGCCAGCATGCCGCCAAGCACCACGCTCAGCGCGGTGCCGATCAGCGTCAGCAGCAGGGTCTGCCCGACACCTTCGAGGATCACCGGATCAAAGAACCAGCGGGCAAACACCGCCCATTCCCAGCGCGGGTTAAAGGCCACGGACTGAATCACGACCGCCAGGACAAACAGCGCCACCGCGGCGCCGACGGCCCGCAGCGGATAACGCGCCGGGACCACCTTAATGGTTTCAACGTTGCTCATCGTCGTTCCTCATGCGGTTTTACTGAACGCTTCGCGTACCAGCGTTTTGGTGAAGCGCAGCCGACCGTCAAACGGAGGCTGGCTGTACTCTTCCGGATCGCGGTTCAGATCGAACTGCGCCTGATAGCCCTGGCTGAGATAGAGCCGCACCGCTTCCGGCTGGCGAAAGCCGGTTGTCAGGTAGATTTGGCTGTACCCTGCCAGCACCGCCCTGCGCTCAAGCTCCTGCACCACGCGCCCGGCAAGCCCCTGCTGACGCAGGGTTTTGTCCGTCCAGATGCGTTTGATTTCCGCGGTGCGTTCGTCGAAAGGTTTGTACGCGCCGGTGGCGATAATCTTCCCGTCGCGCTCCAGGACGATAAACAGCCCCTGCGGCGCTAAATACCACTCTGTAAGCTCAACTTCCGCGTCTTTGGAGAAGTAGTCCCCGTAGCGGGCGGCATATTCACCGAACAGCCCCTCGATAATGGGCTGAAGCTCGGCGTCTTCCGGTGAAACATCACGAAATCGTTCGCTCATCACACCTCCTTAATCGCCCAGGCCAGCTGGGTTCACTTCTGACTGAGGAATACGCTCAACGCCTTCCCCCCAGCGGTTCAGCACTTTGTCGTAGTCGCCGTTTTTGATGACCCCGTTCAGCGCGGTTTGCACCGGCTCAACCAGCCCGCTGCCTTTCTTCAGCGTGACCGCGATGTGCGCCGCCTTCGGCCAGCCGCCGTCGACGCTACCCACCAGTTTGGTTTTCCCGTTCAGCGCCGCTTTCCAGGCGCCAATCACGTTCGGACCAAAGTAGGCATCCGCGCGCCCGGACTGCAGCGCCAGCGTTTGCGCCGCATCGTCTTTGGTGTAGATCGGGGTAAAGGGCTTCAGCCCCTTCTTGAGGTTTTCGGCATTCCAGGCCAGCAGAATGGCCTCCTGGTTGGTGCCGGAGCCGACGATAATCCGCAGCCCGGCGATGTCTTCCGCCTTCTGCAGCGACTTGATCGGGCTGGTGGATTTCACGTAGAACCCGAGGGAATCTTTTCGGTAGGTGGCAAAGTCAAACTTCTCTTTACGCTCTTTGGTGACGGTGATGTTGCTGATAGCGGCATCATATTTCCCGGATGCCACGCCCAGCGGCCAGTCTTCCCAGGAGGTTGGCACCACGTTCAGCTCCAGCCCGAGGCTGTCTGCGACCAGACGGGCGACGTCAACCTCGCTTCCCAGCAGCGTTTTGTTGTCATCGGAAAACACCGTCAGCGGCGGTTGATTGAGGCCCGCCACCGCCACGGTAAATTTGCCCGGCACGGCGAAGCGATAGTCTTTCGGCAGCTGTGCCACCGCATCATTGTTTTTAGCAGTATTAACCGGCGTTTTATTGGCCTCGATGCTCACGCCGGTGCCGTTAATATTCACATTCTCTGCCCAGACGGCAGGGGTAAAGGCCAGCGCGAGCGCCAGAATAAGCGTTGTTTTCTGCATAGCGGAGTTCTCTTTTATTGTTGTATGAACTGGTTTTTAGGTTCGTCTAAACCCAGGCTTTCGCGCAGCGTGGTGCCAGGGTAGTCGGTACGGAACAGGCCACGGGCCTGCAGAACAGGCACCACCTGGTCAACAAAGCGCGGGAAGGTGTCCGGCGTGCCGCCCTGAATGATGAAGCCGTCTGCGGCATAGCCTTCAAACCAGGCCTGCAGGCCGTCGGCCACCTCTTCTGGCGTACCGGAAAAGCGCGGGCGCGGCGAAGCGGCTTCCAGCGCCACCTGACGCAGGGTTAAGCTGCGCTCGCGGGCGTTACGCTTGATTTCATCGGTGGTGCTGCGGAAGCTGTTTTTGCCTAAGTCGCCGATATCCGGGAACGGCTCGTCGAGCGGGTACTGGCTGAAATCGTGATGCTCGAAATAGCGTCCGAGGTAGTTGAGGGCATCGTTAATCGACACCAGCGCCGCCGTGGTCTGATACTGGTTCTCCACGTCATCGGCGTCTTTACCCACAATCACGCTGACGCCCTGGAAGATATGTAAATCAGACGCGCGGCGTCCGTTACTTTCCAGCTGCTGCTTCACGTCGCGGTAAAAGGCTTTCGCTTCGTCGAGGGTCTCGTGATGGGTAAAAATGGCGTCGGCATGTTTCGCCGCCAGCTTTTTCCCGTCGTCCGACGCGCCCGCCTGAAAGACAATCGGCCGCCCCTGTGGCGTTCGCCCAATATTCAGCGGCCCGGCGACCTGGAAGAAATCACCGTGGTGGTCCAGGGCATGCAATTTAGTCGGGTCAAAAAACTGACCGCTCTCTTTATTGCGCACAAAGGCGTCGCCTTCCCAGGAATCCCACAGCCCTTTCACCACGTCGAGATACTCATCGGCAATCCGGTAGCGCAGCGCGTGCTCGGGGTGTTTTTCGCGAGAGAAGTTCTTTGCTGACCCTTCCAGCGGGGACGTCACCACGTTCCAGCCCGCGCGTCCGTTGCTCAGGTGGTCGAGGCTGGCAAACTGGCGCGCCGTGGTAAAGGGCTCGCTGTAGGAGGTGGATAAAGTTCCCACCAGCCCCAGGCGCGAGGTGATGCTGGCGAGAGCGGATAACACCGTCAGCGGTTCAAAGCGATTTAAAAAATGCGGGATCGATTTCTCGTTGATATAGAGACCGTCGGCAACGAATAAAAAATCGAGTTTGCCCTCCTCCGCCTTTAACGCCGTCGCTTTGACGAAATCAAAATTGATGCTGGCATCGGCGACGGCCTCAGGGTGACGCCAGGCGGACATATTTCCGGATGCACCATGCAAAATGGTCCCGAGCCGCAGTTGACGATGTGCAGACATATTCACCTCTTAAAAATTAAACGTGTTGCAGGGCTTTTTCCGCAAGCTGTGCAAAATAGCGTGCAGCGGGCTCAATTAAGGCTTCATCCGGATTGAATGCCGGATGGTGTAAACCGTACGGGCTGTTGCTGCCGATGCTGACAAACGCCCCCGGGATCTGCTGCAGATAGACCGCGAAATCTTCCCCGCCCATATGCAGCTCGGCGTGCCGGGTTTCGTAGCCTGCTTCTCTGGCGACCGAGGTGGCGAAATCGGCCCAGCGCTCGTCGTTCACCAGCGCGGTGGGTCCGGCATACCAGGTGATATCAATCTGCGCGCTGAAGGCGCTGGCAAACCCGGCGGCGATTTCGCCCACGCGGGCTTTAACGTTCTGCTGCACTTCCGTGCGGTGGGTGCGCAGCGTGCCTTCCAGCTCGACGCTTTCCGGCAGCACGTTCCAGGTGTTACCGCCCGCAATGCGCGTCACGCTCAGCACCACCGAATCCAGCGTATTGACGTTGCGGCTGGCGACGCTTTGCAGCGCCGTCACCAGCTGGCTCGCCAGCACGATGGCGTCGTTGCCTTCGTGCGGACGCGCGGCGTGCGCGCCCTTACCGGTAATGCGGATCACGAAGCGATCGACGTTGGCATAAAACGGCCCGCCGCGGGTAGCGAACTCACCGACCGGCAGGCCGGGCTCGTTATGCATGCCGAAGATGGCGCTGACGTCACGCAGGGCACCGGCCCGCACCATGCTCTTCGCACCGCCAAAGTTCTCTTCGGCAGGCTGAAACAGGATCCGCACCCGGCCGTTAAGCGACGCTTCCCGCTCTTTCAGCTTTAACGCGGCGCCGAGGATCACGCTGGTGTGGATATCGTGACCGCAGGCATGCATCACCCCTGCACGCTGCGAACTAAACGGCACGCCGCTGCGCTCTTCAATCGGCAGGGCATCGATATCTGCGCGCAGCGCAATCAGCCTGTTGCCCGAGCCGATTTCCGCCACCAGTCCAGTCGACAGGTCGTAAGGCTGCGGAGTAATCCCGGCATTCGTCAGCCACTGGCGCAGGCGGGTCGTGGTCTCCACTTCCTGGCCGGAGAGCTCCGGGTTCTGGTGCAGTTCGCGACGCCAGGCAATCAGCTGTTCGCCAAAGCTCATACGGTGACCTCCCTGTTAAGACGCGCCTCGGCAAGCAGGCGCAGCGACGCGACGCGCGTTGCCCCCTCCGCTACCGGCGTGTCGATGATAAATTCATCAATGCCCCACTTTTCATGCAGGGCGTTAAGCTGTTCGAGCACAGACACAGCGGTACCC
>NZ_JANLIZ010000008.1:0-181176 GCF_024702055.1 Enterobacter sp. HG048 | reverse complement strand
AATTTGCCTGGCGGCTTTAGCGCGGTGGTCCCACCTGACCCCATGCCGAACTCAGAAGTGAAACGCCGTAGCGCCGATGGTAGTGTGGGGTCTCCCCATGTGAGAGTAGGGAACTGCCAGGCATCAAATTTAGCGTGCTGATATGGCTCAGTTGGTAGAGCGCACCCTTGGTAAGGGTGAGGTCCCCAGTTCGACTCTGGGTATCAGCACCACTTTATACTTAGGTTAAAGTTCGGCAAGAAGTAAAAGAATTTGTCTGGCGGCTTTAGCGCGGTGGTCCCACCTGACCCCATGCCGAACTCAGAAGTGAAACGCCGTAGCGCCGATGGTAGTGTGGGGTCTCCCCATGTGAGAGTAGGGAACTGCCAGACATCAAATAAGTGAGAAGGCCATCCGAAAGGATGGCCTTTTTGCGTTTATGCGCCGAAAAAACGGTAGGCCGGGTAAGGCGAAGCCTCCACCCGGCAGAGCAAACAACTAATGAATCACCTGCGACAGGAATGCTCGCGTGCGTTCTGACTTTGGATGCGCAAAGAACTCATCCGGCGGTGCCTGCTCAACAATCTCACCGCGGTCCATAAAGATCACCCGGTCGGCCACGGTTCGCGCAAACCCCATCTCATGCGTCACACAGAGCATGGTCATGCCGGATTGTGCCAGCCCAATCATGGTGTCCAGAACCTCTTTCACCATTTCCGGATCGAGGGCAGATGTCGGTTCATCAAACAGCATAATTTTCGGCTTCATACACAGCGAACGGGCGATAGCCACACGCTGCTGTTGGCCACCCGATATCTGGCCAGGAAACTTATTGGCATGCTCTGCGATACGTACACGTTCCAGGTAGTGCATTGCCAACGCCTCCGCTTCCTTTTTCGGCATCTTTCGTACCCAAATCGGCGCAAGCGTACAGTTCTGCAGAACGGTCAGGTGCGGAAACAGATTAAAGTGTTGAAATACCATTCCTACTTCCTGACGTACGCGTTCGATATTACGGATATCTTCATTCAGCTCGATACCATCAACCACAATGCGTCCTTGCTGATGTTCTTCAAGATGATTAATACAGCGAATGGTTGTGGATTTTCCGGAGCCCGAAGGGCCGCAAAGGACGATGCGTTCTCCCTGCTTTACCTTAAGATTAATGTCCCTCAGGACATGAAATTGTCCGTACCATTTATTCACATTTTCCAGCGTAATCATCGCGTCGGCGGGTGTCATAGTTATTTGGCTCATAATTTCCTCAGTGCGGTGTACGCCCGGTGTTAAAGCGCTTTTCCAGATGCTGGCTGTAGCGCGACATGCTAAAACAAAAGATCCAGTAGATCAGGGCAGCAAAGACATATCCTTCGGTGGACATGCCCAGCCAGACGGGGTCAACGGTTGCCTGTTGCACGCTGCTAAAGAGATCGAACAATCCGATAATGATCACCAGGCTGGTATCCTTGAAGAGGGCAATGATCGTGTTGACCAGACCCGGAATGACCAGCTTGAGTGCTTGTGGAAGAATGACCAGTCCCTGCGTTTTCCAGTAACCGAGAGCCAGTGATTCCGCCGCTTCGTACTGGCCTTTAGGCAACGCCTGCAGACCACCACGTACAACTTCAGCGACATAGGCGGACTGGAAGAGAATCACCCCCACCAGGGCACGGATCAGCTTGTCGATGGTTGTTCCTTCTGCCATAAACAGCGGCAGCATGACCGACGACATAAACAACACGGTGATAAGCGGTACGCCGCGCCAGAACTCAATGAAGATAACGGAGAGCACGCGGACGATCGGCATTTTTGAACGCCGTCCCAGGGCCAGTAAAATCCCCCACGGTAGCGCACCGGCTATCCCTACTGAAGCGATAATCAGCGTCAGCGTCAGCCCGCCCCACTGGCGCGTTTCAACGCGTTCCAGTCCCAGGAAACCGCCATACAACAGTACCCAGACAATAATCGGATAAACCACTGCCCAGCCGGCAATATAGCGTCCACGATGAGGCAGCTTTTTCCAGAACATGGCTGCGACAGAAAGCAGGCCGATGACCAGCGCCAGATTAATCCGCCAGCGCTGTTCGTGGGGATACAATCCATACATGAACTGACCGAAGCGCTCATGAATAAACACCCAGCAGGCGCCGGCTTTTGTGCAGTCTGCTCGGGTTGAACCGACCCAGTTGGCCTGTAAAAATGCCCAATTCAGCAGGGGAGGAATCAATTCCCAAATGAGCCACAGGCAGACAATCGTCAGCAGGCTGTTACTCCAGCTGGAGAACAGATTCTTACGCGCCCAGAGAATGAAACGTCCACCTGTCGAGTTGGCAGGGCGCGAGGAGTGCGACAGTATCGCTTTTGTCATCATAGATCCTTAGCGCTCGACCAGTGCTATACGGCGGTTATAAAGGTTCATCAGCAGTGAAATCACCAGGCTGATGATCAGATAGACAGACATCGTGATGGCGATGGTTTCGATGGCTTGTCCGGTCTGGTTAAGCACGGTTCCGGCGAAGAGTGACACCATATCCGGGTAACCAATGGCAGCGGCCAGCGACGAGTTTTTGACAATATTGAGATACTGACTGGTCAGGGGGGGAATGATGACCCGTAAAGCCTGCGGAATAATGACCTGACGAAGCGTTACGGTATGGGGTAATCCCAGCGAGCGCGCCGCCTCGTGCTGCCCATAGGGAACGGCCTGGATCCCTGCACGGATAATCTCTGCGATAAACGCGGACGTATAAATCGACAGCGCCAGCGTCAGGGCCGCCAGCTCGGGAATTAATACCATCCCGCCCTGAAAGTTAAAGCCCCGCAGATGTGGAATATCCCAGTGCAGCGCTGCCCCAAACAGCCAGTGCGCAATTAGCGGCAGGCTAACGATCAGGACAACTGCCGTGGGCCAGGTTCTACGAAGCTGACCGGTTTTGACCTGATGCTTGCGGTTAAAACGGAATACCCCCGCAGAGAGCGCAAGCGCTATCACAATTGCGCCGATAAAAGCGTACAGTCCTTCACCCGGCTGAGGAGAAGGAATGGACAACCCTCGGTTACTGAGGAAAAACAGCTCAAACGCGTCGACGGCCTGACGGGGACCGGGAAGGTTACGCAGTACGGCGAAATACCAGAAGAAGATCTGCAGGAGCGGGGGGATATTACGGAACGTCTCGATATAAACAGTCGATAGTTTCCGCAGGAGCCAGTTTTCAGAAAGACGCGCCAGGCCAATAAAGAAGCCCAGTATCGACGCGAAGACGATACAAAGCGCCGATACCAACAGCGTATTCAGTAAACCGACCACAAACACGCGTCCGTACGTGTCACCTTCCTGGTAATCAATAAGGTGCTGAACAATACCAAACCCCGCGCTGCGATCTAAAAACGCAAAACCGGAGGTAATGCCGCGGTTATTCAGGTTGGTGATGGTGTTATGGATCAGATACACGGCGATGAGAACAACCGCAACAATAGCAATAATCTGGAATAGCCAGGCGCGGACCGCGGGATGAGAAAAGGATAGCGATCCTTTTACGGCTGAGCGGCGATGGGACATAAAGAAACCTCAGTAACCATGACTCTGGAGTGGGCACTGCCGGAGCAGTGCCCGTTACAGCTATGACTTAACGTACCGGTGGCGCGTACTGAATACCGCCGTTGTTCCAGAGATTGTTCTGGCCGCGTTTGATCTTCAGCGGGCTTTCCGATCCCACGTTGCGCTCAAAGATCTCAGAGTAGTTGCCCACCTGTTTGATGATGTTGTAGGCCCACTTGTTATCCAGCTTCAGATCCTTGCCGAAATCACCTTCTGTACCCAGCAGGTGTGCCATATCCGGGTTGGATGGCTTAGCAGCTTTCTCATCAACGTTTTTCGAGTTGATGCCCATCTCTTCTGCGTTCAGCATGGCAAACAGCGTCCAGCGAACGATAGAGAACCAGTCTTCATCGCCACGACGTACCACCGGTCCGAGAGGTTCTTTGGAGATCACTTCAGGCAGAACGATCCATTCTGCCGGATTGCTCAGCTTAATACGTAAGGCATACAGCTGTGACTGGTCAGAGGCCAGCGTGTCGCAACGGCCGGACTCCAGCGCTTTGGCCGATTCATCCGAGCGGTCGAATGTCACCGGGGTGTATTTCATGTTGTTTGCTTTGAAATAATCCGCGACGTTCAGCTCGGTATCGGTGCCCGCCTGGATACAAACGGTGGCGCCATCCAATTCTTTAGCGCTTTTCAGGCCCGCTTTATTGTGGGTCAGGAAGCCGATGCCGTCATAATAGGTCACGCCCGTAAATGACATCCCCATGCCTGCATCACGTGAGGACGTCCAGGTGGTATTACGGGAGAGCATGTCGACCTCTCCGGACTGCAGCGCCGTAAAGCGTTCTTTCGCCGTCAGCGGGGTGTATTTTACTTTGCTGTCATCACCAAAAACGGCGGCAGCAACGCCACGGCAGACGTCCACATCGATACCGGTAAATTTGCCGTTCGCATCGGCATAAGAGAAGCCAGGCAAACCGTCACTGATACCGCATTGAACAAAACCTTTCTTTTTAACGGCATCCAGTGTCGTTCCCGCATGGGCTTGACCGGCTAAGGCAAACAACATGCCTGCAGCGGCCAGGCTGGCTATCATCGTCTTTTTCATAATGCATCCTGTGTGGCGAAATTTATCGTTATAGAGGCGTTTTTAAACGCTTAACCTGTCTGTGGCTTTGGCCAACGTTTATAAAGCAAACGTAATGCCAGTTTTGCGTTCGACAAAATAAGAGACGAGTGAACGCTTAATGCTGAGTGTAGACAGGCTTAAATAAAACGAGCGCCCCGAAACGGTGCGAAATTACAACCTGTGCCACAAATTGGAGCAAAAGTTGCGAGTCGGGTCAGGAAAAAGAAGAGATAGTTTTCAGCGTGAATATTGGCAGGGTATTCAATAATATTAATGTGTGAAAATCATCACGATAGAATAAGTAATTTGAATGAGTATGCGAAAAAGTTGTGACTGACTTCAGGCTTAGATTAATTATGTGAATAAATACGGAGCTATTTTTTTACTTATTTGAAAATACTGCACTCATTAAAAGCAAAAGCGCGGCCAGAGCCGCGCTTTCTCAACAGATGTTACTTCGTCAGGGCAACAATACCCAGCGTCAGACCCGCTACTGCGGCAGCACCGCCGGCGATCGCACCCGCAGTCTCCCAGTTATCCTGGGTGGTGCCTTTCATACAGGTATTGGTATGAACCAGTCGGCCCTGGTCGTCGTAAACCGGTACACATGGAGAATCGTGCGCGCAACCAGCAAGCAGCGCAGCGAGAAGTGCAACGGAAATGAATCTTTTCATGATGTTACCTCAGTATTATTTCTCATCCGTCCTATAGCCAGGAGGGCTATTAACGAACTGGAGGTTATTTTACCACCGGGGTAAGTTCTCGTTACACGAGGAATAATCTCAAATTATGTAGTTTGTAAAAATCGTGGAGAAAAGTCGGTTTCAGGAGGAATTAATGGAGGCATTATGGAGCTGCAAGAGACTGTTTTTACTTAATGCAAATCATCATGCTCTTAATACTGCCTTTCTGCAAAACCTAATTCGTTGTTTATGTTAAAAATAAAAAAGGCACCAGAGGTGCCTTTTCAGGGAAACATTAATCTTTAGGGTGAGTAAACCTTCGCCGAACAACCACAAAGAAAACGGGCACGAAGAATATCGCCAGAAGCGTTGCGGAAAGCATTCCCCCCATAACGCCCGTACCGACGGCGTTTTGCGCGCCGCTCCCGGCCCCCGAGCTGATCACCAGCGGCATGACGCCAAGGATAAAGGCCAGGGATGTCATCAGGATCGGTCGAAGGCGCATCCTGGAAGCTTCCAGAGTGGCTTCAATAATGCTTTTACCTTCTTTATCCATCAGGTCTTTAGCAAATTCGACGATCAGGATGGCGTTTTTCGCCGATAAACCAATCGTCGTCAGCAGGCCGACCTGGAAATAGACGTCATTGTTTAACCCGCGCAGCGACGCTGCGAGAAGAGCCCCAATGACCCCCAGCGGCACAACCAGCATAACGGAGAACGGAATGGACCAGCTTTCATACAGCGCTGCCAGACACAGGAACACCACGATCAGTGAAATGGCGTACAGGGCAGGCGCCTGGTTACCCGAGAGCCGCTCCTGATAAGACATCCCCGTCCAGTCATAGCCGATGCCGGAAGGCAGTTTTGCCGCGAGATTTTCCATCATAACCATGGCTTCACCGGTACTTTTACCCGGAGCGGATTCACCCAGGATCTCCATAGAGGGCATCCCGTTATAGCGCTCCAGACGAGGTGAACCATAGACCCAGCGAGCGTTGCTGAAGGCTGAAAACGGGACCATTTCCCCCTTCGCGCTGCGCACGTAAAGATTATTAATATCTCCCGGCAACATACGGAATTTTGCGTCGGCCTGGACGTAGACCTTTTTCACGCGCCCATGATCGATAAAGTCGTTAACATAGGTGCCCCCTAAGGCCGTCGAAATCGTCTGGTTCACGTCAGAAAGGCTGACGCCCAGCGCCTGCGCTTTCTCCTGATCGACATCCAGCTTGAACTGAGGCGTATCTTCAAGGCCGTTAGGGCGCACGCGAACCAGCAGGTCAGGGTGCTCATGCACCATGCTGAGCAGTTGGTTACGCGCCTGCGTCAGCTGGGTATGCCCCAGGTTGGCCTGATCGATCAATTCAAAATCGAAGCCCGTGGCGGTACCCAGTTCGATAATTGCAGGCAGGTTAAACGGGAACACGAGGCCATCTGTAATTTGACTGAAGGCTTTCGTCGCGCGACCCACAATGGCTTCAACGCCGTTTTCCGCCCCCGGGCGCTCCTCCCAGGGCTTAAGGCTGACGAAGGCTATACCGGAGTTCTGGCCCTGGCCGCTAAAGCTAAAGCCGTTAACGGTAAAGACGGATTCCACGTTCGCCTTTTCGTTGTTCAGATAGTAGTCCTGAACCTGATCGAGCACCTGTTGAGTACGCGTCTGGGTTGCACCCGCCGGGAGTTGAACCATCGTCATAAACACCCCCTGATCCTCTTCGGGCAGGAAGGAGGTGGGCAAGCGCAGGAAGAGCACCGCCATCCCACCGACGATAATGACGTACACCGCCAGATAGCGCCCTGTCTTACGCAAAATCCCGCTCACGCTGTTGCTGTAGTGCTCCACGCTTTTATCAAAAAGCGCATTAAACCAGCCGAAAAAGCCCCCTTTTTTCTCATGATGGTCGCCGGATACGGGCTTAAGCAACGTTGCGCAGAGGGCGGGCGTCAGGATTAGCGCAACCAGTACGGACAACGCCATCGCGGAAACGATAGTCAGCGAGAACTGACGATAGATTGCCCCCGTCGAGCCGCCAAAAAAGGCCATCGGAATAAAGACCGCCGAGAGCACCATGGCGATCCCCACCAGTGCGCCCTGGATCTGCTCCATAGACTTCTGCGTGGCCTCTTTTGGCGGCAGTTTGTCCTCGACCATGACGCGCTCGACGTTCTCAACGACCACGATAGCGTCATCGACCAGCAGACCAATCGCCAGCACCATGCCGAACATCGTCAGGGTATTAATGGAAAAACCGAACGCCGCCAGAATCGCAAAGGTACCCAGCAGAACGACCGGTACCGCGATAGTCGGGATGAGCGTTGCCCGCAGGTTTTGCAGAAACAGGTACATGACCAGGAAGACGAGAACGATCGCTTCAAACAGGGTCTTCACCACTTCGTGGATGGAGATTTTCACAAAAGGCGTGGTGTCATAGGGATAGACCACTTTCAGCCCCTGCGGGAAGAACTGCTGCAGTTGCGCCAGCTTGCTCTTAATGGCTGCCGCGGTGTCCAGCGCATTTGCCCCGGTTGCCAGCTTAATCCCCAGGCCGGTTGCCGCCTGCCCGTTTATTTTAGTGACCATGTTGTAGTTTTCGCCACCCAGCTCAATGCGAGCCACGTCCTTCAGATGAACCATCGAGCCGTCCTGGTTCACCTTGAGCGTCACGCGACCAAACTCCTCCGGTGATTTCAGGCGGGTTTGCGCGATGATTGAGGCATTGAGCTGCTGCCCGGGGATGGACGGCGTTCCGCCCAGCTGGCCTGCAGCTATCTGGTCGTTCTGCGTTTTCAGCTGGTTGATAATATCCTGCGGCGTCAGCTGGTATTTGTTCATCGCGTTGCTGTCGAGCCAGATGCGCATCGCATACTGAGCGCCAAACAGCTGAACGTCACCGACGCCAGACGTTCGGCTGATGGCATCTTTGACGTTCGAAGCGACATAGTCAGAGATGTCATTCTGCGTGAGATTCTTGTTGTCTGAAACAAAGCCGGCGACCAGCAGGAAGCTGCTGCTGGATTTCTCCACGCCAATCCCTTGCTGCTGTACCTCTTGCGGCAGCAGCGGCATGGCGAGCTGCAGCTTGTTCTGCACCTGTACCTGGGCGATATCCGGATCGGTTCCTGACTCGAAGGTCAGGGTGATGGTGACGTTACCCGCTGAATCGCTGGTGGAGGACATATACATCAGGTTATCGATGCCGTTCATGTTCTGTTCGATAACCTGGGTCACGGTATCCTGCACCGTTTGAGCGTCAGCGCCCGGGTAGGTCGCGGATATCGCCACGGCGGGAGGAGCAATGGTCGGATACTGCGCGACGGGAAGTTTGAGAATGGCCAGCCCGCCTGCAATCATCAAAATGATGGCAAGTACCCAGGCGAAAACCGGTCTCTGAATAAAGAAATTAGCCATGTCGTCGTCCCTTAACCGGCTGGAGCCGTGGTGGTGTCCGGCGTAGCGACGACGGTTACCCCCGGCCTGACTTTCTGTAGCCCGCTGACAATCACGCGGTCACCGTTTTTCAGCCCTTCCGTCACCAGCCAGCGATCGCCAATTGCCTGAGGGGCCACGACGGTTCGCGGCTCAACCTGGTTTTTATCGTTCACCACCAGCACGGTTGCATCACCTCGCGGTGTACGGGTTACGCCCTGCTGTGGTACCAGAATCGCATCCGGCTGGGTGCCCTCATCAATGCGGGCGCGAACGAACATGCCGGGTAACAACAGATGCTGAGGGTTCCGGAAAATGGCGCGCAGGGTAATCGAGCCGGTACTTTCATCGACCGTGACGTCAGAGAACTGCAATGTGCCTTTTAGCGGGTAGGGCTGCCCGTTCTCCATCAGCAGCTCAACGTTGCTGGCAATATCACCTTTTTGCAGGCTCGTCTGTTTCAGGCGCATAAAATCATAACTGGACTGGGTGACATCAACATAAATCGGATCGAGCAGCTGGACCGTTGCCAGCGCTGCGGCTTGCCCGTTCGTCACCAGCGCCCCTTCTGTCACGCTGGATTTTCCGATACGACCATCAACCGGAGAGGTCACTTTGGTGTAGGCAAGGTTGATACGTGCGCTTTCAACACCCCCTTTTGAGGCAACCACGCTGGCATCTGCCTGCTGAGCCGTCGCCACGGCCTGGTCATACTCCTGCTTACTGACATACTGGGTGCCTACCAGCGGGAGATAACGTTTCACCGTCAGGTGCGCAATATTGGCCGCCGCCTGAGCCTTCGCCAGCTCACCCTTCGCGCTGTCATAGGCGGCCTGATAGGGCGCAGGATCAATCTGGTAAAGTGACTCGCCCGCTTTTACATCGCTACCCTCCGCGAAGTTACGGCGCAGGATAATGCCGCTAACCTGAGGACGAACCTCCGCAACGCGAAATGCATCTGTTCTGCCCGGGAGTTCAGTGGTGACAGCCAGAGGCGCGCTTTTCACAATATGCACGCTGACCTGAGGCGCCTGCAGATGCTGTTGTTGATTTTCCTGATCATCGCATCCAGTGAGCAGTACCGCGCAGACAATGAAACCGGATAAGGGCAAGCGTCTGAAATGATTCGTCATTACTGTTCCTTTAAATACCCATTAACCGATATATGCTGCGAATCGGTAGCAGGGGCAGAGGGATAAAAATAAAATGTAGCTGCGTATAATAATGAGGGTATTTAATGTTTTTTAATTTATAAGTGCGAATGACCATGCTTGTAGACGAAAATCAGAATAAGACCGGCTCCATTCTGGGATATAGTCCAGGCATGTTAATTAGATAAATGAGTTTAATATTTTATAATTATTCACTCCGTCAATTTAATTGATTGGACTTATTTGTATTAATTATAAATCCAGAGGTGTGACTTTTTTTGTGCAAAATTAAAACGATTTTTAGTGAATACTTACATTTGCATGAACGCAATATGACCTTTAATCCTTGTGAGTAACGAGTAATTGCCTATGGCGCGTAAAAAGAAAGAAGAGGCTCAACAAACCCGGCAGCAGCTGATTGAGGCGGCTATCGGACAGTTTGCCACGCGTGGCGTAGCCAGCACGACGCTGACGGATATCGCTGATGCCGCTAAGTTGACGCGCGGCGCGATCTACTGGCACTTCACCAGTAAATCTGAAATATTTAATGCCATCTGGGAACAACAATTACCGCTTCGCGACATGATTCACGACAGGCTTTCCCTTTCCGATAGTGACGATCCATTGTTAAAACTTCGTGAGCAATTTATTACTGCGCTGCAATATATTGCCCATGAACCCCGGCAATGTGCGCTTTTACAAATTCTGTATCATAAGTGTGAATTTAGCAGCGATATGATTTCTGAGCGCGAAATCAGAAAGCGTATCGGGTTCAACGATGACACGCTACGTACCGCGCTGGAAACCTGTATTTCGCGGAACATCATTTCGCCACAGGTGAATGTAGATCTCACCTTAATTGTATTCCACGGTTTTTTTAGCGGAATAATTAAAAACTGGTTAATGAATAACGACAGTTTTAATCTTTATCAGCAGGCTCCCGCTCTGGTCGATAGCATACTGGCGACACTCCCGGTTATTCGCGTGTCGCCAGATGAGGGCGGTTACTGCTCAGCGCCAGGTAACATTTCCCCGCGGGCACAAAGTGCTTCTATGGTCTGCGCGCTGACGGGTTTACCTAGCAGATAACCCTGAAGGGTGTTACAGCCCAGCTCGGTCAAAAAGGCTTGCTGCGCTTCGGTTTCCACACCTTCAGCCACGACTTTCAGGTTAAGTGTTTTAGCGAGGGCCACAATCGCTGAGACAATAGTGGCATCCTCGCTCTCGCCGCTGAGCTCTTGTACAAACGCCCTGTCGATTTTTAGCTCGCAGGCCGGTAAGCGCTTGAGGTACAGCAGGCTCGAATATCCGGTGCCAAAATCATCAATGGAGGCCTTCACCCCCGCATTCGTCAGCTCTGTCAGCACCCGTACGCTCTCATCCGGGTTGCTCATCGCCGTCGTTTCCGTCACTTCGAGGATCAACATTTCCGGTGGCACCTGATGAAGTGCCAGGCAGTCGAGAACCGTTTTAACCAGCGAAGGTTGTTCAAACTGCAGTGTCGACAGGTTTACCGCCATTGACCAGCTTTGATGTCCCTGAAGATGCCATTCCCGCAGCTGGCGACAGGCTTCATTAATCACCCAGTTGCCAATGGGGACGATTAGCCCCGTTTTTTCCGCCAGCGGCAGAAAAAGGTCCGGCGTCAGTAACCCCTGCTTAGGATGCTGCCAGCGCAATAACGCCTCGAATCCGAGGACAGGACCCGCGGGGGCGTTAAATTTTGGCTGATACAGCAGGCGCAGCTCATTGCGATCGATCGCCATCCACAGATCGTTCATTAACTGGAGATGGGTCTGCGCCAGGGTGTTCATGGAGGGCTGGAAAAAGTGGTAACCGTTACGGCCCATATGCTTCGTGTGATACATCGCCGCGTCGGCGTTAAACATTAGCTCACGCTCGGTTTTTCCGTCGTGAGGGTACAGCGCAATACCTATGCTGAGGGTCACCACCAGTTCATAGGGGCTGAGATTGAACGGGCTATCGATCGCGCGCACCAGCGAATTCGCCAGCGATGCCGCGTCGTCCGGACCTTCTCCCTCTGCCAGCAGAACAAACTCATCACCGCCGATACGTGCAAGGGTGAATTGGCCTTTCAGAAGCAGCAGCAGACGCTGCGTAACGGCGACCAGCAGCCTGTCACCGACATCATGGCCGTAGGCATCATTGATGGCTTTGAAGCCGTCAAGATCCATGAACATCAGGGCAAAGTGGTTCCCTTCACGATCGGCTTTGCTGATGGCCTGATCGAGTCTGTCTTCCAGCAGGATACGGTTGGGCAGGCGCGTCAGGGTATCGTGTAGCGCCAGTTGAGCGAGTTCCCGGTTAGCTTCTGCCAGCGACGAGGCCAGAAGAGCGGTGCGTGCCTGAAGGCGGGCATCCAGCATCGAAACCAGCAGGGTGATCCCAAGAATAGAGAGCGCGACGACGCTGACCAGCACCGCCAGCCAGCTCCCGTTAATCCCCTCATGGTGAACCATTGTGGACATTGGAAACTGCGCCGCTTTCATCCCGGCATAGTGCATGCCGGCAATGGCAATTCCCATCGTGATGGCGGCACCCATGCGCATCAGCACGACCTGCGCGGCTTCGCGACGCAGGCGGAAGGTCAGCCATAATGCCGCGAGCGAAGCGGCAAGCGCAATCACGACCGAAATGGCCACCCACATCTTGTCCCAGATAATCCCGGGCATCACTTCCAGCGCCGCCATGCCGGTGTAATGCATAGCCACAATACCGCTTCCCATCACCAGCGCGCCGGGCAGCAGTCGGCGCAGGCGTAGTTGCTCGCAGCTCACGAGCCATAGCGCAAACAGCGACGAACCTACGGCGATGACCATGGATAGCACCGTCAGGGTGGCGTTGTAGCTCATGCTCATGGAGAGGTCCATCACCAGCATGCCGATAAAATGCATGGCCCACACGCCGATGCCCATAGCAATACCGCCGCCAGCAAGCCAGATGCGGGCAGCGACGCCATGACTCCCGGCGACGCGTGCAGCCATGTTCAGCGCGGTATACGCAGCAAGGATGGCAACAGCAAAGGAGAGGACGACAAGGATAGGGTTGTATTGGCTGACCAGCATGGACGGTTCTACTCGAGTGTGGGGTTACGCTAGAGCGGTTGAGAAGGGCGAGACATTATCACCGTCAGGTAATGGCTCAAAGGGATTTAAATCCCCGTTTTTAGTGGGTAATAACAGGTGATTTGCGCAATCTGGCGCTTAGTCGAGCTCTGAGCAGTTAACGAGTTTAAGGGGATTCACGGAGTTCATATTGCGACACTTATCGGTTTCGGTACTCATCAGTTCAATCCACTGCATCAGGAGTGTATCGAAAATGAGAACGGAGATTGCAAAGACAACCAGCCACCAGTATTTACGAATCATTGTGTCATTCCGCGAGAAAATCGCCAGTAAGGTGGGGGAAATATACACGAAAAACCGGGGTTGAAAAGCGGGAGACGCGAAGGTTTACAATGCGTTGACGGAGAGGCACAGATAATAAAAAAGGCGCTTCCCCATGCCGAAGAGCGCCTTTTTAAACAAGCATTTAACTGATTAGTATCAGTTCATGCCGTATTTTTTCAGTTTCTTACGCAGAGTACCACGGTTGATACCCATCATCAGCGCAGCGCGGGTTTGGTTACCGCGGGTGTATTGCATCACCATGTCCAACAGTGGCTGTTCAACTTCAGCCAGTACCAGCTCATACAGGTCATTAACATCCTGACCGTTCAGTTGAGCAAAATAGTTCTTCAGTGCCTGTTTAACCGAGTCACGCAGGGGCTTTTGAGTTACCTGGTCCTGAGAGTTAACGGTAGAAACGGTCAGTACGTCAGAATTTACGCGTTGTTCGAACATAGTTCTGTCAGCTCTTTATTTCATTACGCAAGATTTTCGAAGTATGCCTCCAACGCCTCCAGCTGTACGCTGGCATCCTCTATGGCGTTGAATGTGCGCCGAAACTGGTCATCTGGAGCGTGCTCCTGGAGATACCAGGAGACGTGTTTACGCGCAATTCGGTACCCTTTTGCCTGACCGTAGTGGTCATGCAGTTCCCGAACATGCGAGCATAGCAAGCGCTTAACCTCTGCCAGAGGCAGCGGGGCAAGCAGCTCCCCAGTGTCCAGATAATGCTGGATTTCCCGGAAGATCCAGGGTCTTCCCTGAGCTGCACGTCCTATCATCAGAGCATCAGCTCCCGTATAGTCGAGTACAGCCCTGGCTTTAAGCGGGTCAGTTATGTCGCCATTCGCGATAATCGGAATGGAAACTTTCTGCTTAACTGCCCGAATGCTGTCGTATTCAGCTTCACCGTTGAACAAACAGGCGCGAGTGCGTCCATGGATGGTCAGGGCCTGAATGCCACAGTCTTCGGCCAGTTGGGCAATCTCTACACAGTTACGGTGTTCCGGCGACCAACCCGTGCGAATCTTCAACGTAACAGGAACGTCCACCGCGCTGACAACCGCCGTCAGGATAGCTTTCACCTGGTCGGGGTATTGCAGAAGGGCTGAACCTGCAAGCTTGCGATTCACCTTTTTGGCCGGGCACCCCATATTGATATCAATAATCTGGGCACCACTTTCCACGTTAATCCGCGCGGCATCTGCCATCTCTTCAGGCACGCTTCCGGCAATTTGCACGGTGCGAATACCTGGTTCATCAACGTGCACCATCCGAAGGCGGGATTTATCGCTTCCCCAAACCTGCGGGTTAGACGACATCATCTCGGATACGGTTAAACCGGCTCCCATCTCATAGCACAGCGTCCTGAACGGCCGGTCTGTAATACCTGCCATTGGGGCTGCGATCAGGCGATTTCTAAGCTGGTGGTGTCCGATGCGCATGAGTTAAGAAATGACCATACTGTGACTGCAAGGCGGCGTATATTACGCATTTTTTGCACGAGATGAAAGGCCAAACTTTGAACAATCCACTGTTGTAGATCAAGGAATCGCCGCCCAATCTTTCCGTTCAAAATTATTCATTATTTAAATCATTAAGTTATATGATAATGGTTATTTTATGGGCGCTTACAATTTCCCGTAACTTCTCATCATTTCTGAATAAATGCCCAGGTGAAGCGGGATAATCTGCTGTTTTTAGCAGCAGATTTCCCTACTTCTTTGCGATCTGCGTCGCATTTTAGAACATGATCGTTATGCGAAAAATGTGTGTTATTCGACCACGACGCGCCCATGCAGCGACTGTACCGGACGGTTATTATCGTGATGCATCGTCTGGGTGAATCTGGCAAGTTGTTCTGCAGAAACCGTCAGGGGCTGTTTAAGCACAATCCAGGTGACGCCTTCTGAACACGGTGGAGTGGTCAGTGAACCGCTAAAGCGCCAGTACGTTTTATCTTTCGGCAGCAGTTTGTTCAGGTTGAGATCCTGTTTGATGGAGACGTTCTGCTCGGCCTGCTGAGGCATAACGCGCCATAGCTTTTCAAGCTCCGGGTTTACGGCCCCTTTATCAAACATGACCGCCACCACCGTCAGTTCCCCGCTGGCATTTTTATGAACCAGATGCATTTCCATCGCGTACCTCTTGCCATGCACGGTGTTTTCGCTCGGCGCGTGGAAATGGAACTGCTGTAACGTCCAGGTTTGCTTATCAAGAGTAAGGGTATCTCGGGTGTTCGCCTGTTCACTTGCCTGAATGGTATGGCCATTGTTTGTCAGCGTAACAGGGCCATCAACGTAGTGGGTTTGTAGCGGGGAGAGATGGGCGTTAGTGGTGGAATCAATATTAATGGGAGACTGGTTCATTCCGCTTTGACAGGTCTTGTATGCCCCGTCCAGCTCACTCCAGTGTTCCGGTGAACCTTCCCCTTCGTAGCTCCAGTGTGATGCGAATGCTGAAGCCGAGATCATGCTCAGCGCCAGCAGCGCTGCCTTGCCTGTAACGTGTGTCATCATATTCTTCCGGTGAATTTTTGTAATACAAATAAACATGATTTGTAGGGTTATTTTACCGAAGAATGACCGAGGGAGAGAGGATTATCAGAGGGGGAGAGGCGTGGTCAGATGACCACGCCAGATTCTTATTTTTTACGACCGGTGATGCGGCACCACTCTTCTTTTTCCACCACCGGGTCGAGAGCAAAGAGATCGGCGTAGGCTTCACACACGCTGTCGGCCTGGCTCGCCAGGATACCGGAAAGCCCCAGCAGACCGCCCTCAACGGGCAGCACGCTGATTAACGGGGCCAGTTCGCGCAGCGGGCCCGCCAGAATGTTAGCGACCACCACATCGGCTTTCATGGCGTCTGGCTGAGCATCCGGCAGATACAGCTCCAGACGATCGGAGACGCCGTTACGCTCGGCATTATCGCGGCTGGCCTGAATCGCCTGCGGATCGATATCGATCCCGATGGCTTTTGCCGCGCCCAGCTTCAGGGCTGCAATCGCGAGGATCCCGGATCCACAGCCGAAGTCGATCACTGTCTTACCGTCCAGATCCAGACCATCCAGCCACTGCAGGCACAGAGACGTGGTTGGGTGAGTGCCGGTACCAAACGCCAGACCCGGATCGAGCATCACGTTGACTGCGCTTTCATCAGGGACGTCGCGCCAGCTCGGGCAGATCCACAGACGTTTGCCGAACTGCATCGGGTGGAAGTTATCCATCCACTCGCGTTCCCAGTCTTTATCTTCCAGCTGTTCGATTTTATGCACGAAACCCGCGCCCAGCAGAGGATGATTCTCCAGAATCGCGACAACCTCTTTCATGTCGGTTTCGGCATCAAACAGGCCAATAACGTCGGTATCACCCCACAGGCGGGTTTCGCCCGGCAGCGGCTCAAAGACCGGCATATCATGCGTGTCCTGGAAGGTGATAGAGACCGAACCGGCCTCCATCAGCGCATCGCTCAGCTCTTCGGCGTTAGCGCCGGTTGTGTTCAGTTTTAGTTGGATCCACGGCATGGCAAAACTCTTTATTTATCAGTAGAAATCATAGCGGGTTGTGGGACGGGCTGACCGAAACGGTTCCCCACCACAAACGCCAGTAAACTTAGCAGTAACGAAGGCACAATCGGATGGAAGCCCAGGTACTGAATCTTAAACGTTGCGAGGACGGCGTAAAGCACGCCGCCGACAATCATCGCGCTCAGCGCACCGGCGGCATTCGCGCGCTCCCAGTAGAGCCCTAACACCAGCGGCCACAGGAATACCGCTTCAAGCCCACCAAATGCCAGCAGGTTCAGCCAGATGATCATCTCCGGCGGGCGCCACGCGGCTAACAGCAGCAATGCCCCTAACGCCAGAGTAATAACGGCCGACATGCGCTTCAGGCGTCGTTCATTCTCTACCTGCTCAGGACGCAGGTTCAGATAGAGATCTTTGATGATCGTAGCGGAACTTTGCAGCAGCTGAGCGTTGATTGTCGACATAATGGCGGCCATCGGTGCGGCAAGGAAGATCCCGGCGGCAAATGGCGGCAGCACTTTAACCATCAGGGTTGGGATAACCAGATCGGGTACGGTAAGGTCAGGAATAACTGCCCGACCTAACGCGCCCGCCAGGTGCATACCAAACATCAGGATTGCGACAACGATAGTGCCGATAATGATACCTCTGTGCACGGCTTTGCTGTCTTTGTAAGAGATACAGCGCACGGCGGTATGCGGCAGGCCAATCACCCCAAAGCACACCAACACCCAGAACGAGGTCATAAAGGTTGGCGAAAGGATGTCATCCGCGCCCTGCGGAGAGACCAGTTTCGGGTCGATGGCTTCCAGCGTTTCGACGGCGTGGCTCAGGCCACCTGCAGCATGCACAATGCCCACCAGCAGGACAAGAGTGCCAACAAGCATTACCAAACCCTGCATCGTATCGTTCAGCACGCTGGCGCGGAATCCGCCAAACGCGGTGTAGAGCGCAATGCTGACGCCGAAGATAATCAGGCCTGTCTCGTAGGGGATCCCGGCAGCCGTTTCCAGCAGGCGCGCTCCACCGATAAACTGCACCGTCATTGCGCCAATAAAAGCCACCAGCAGGCTTAAGCTGGCCAGCCACACCAGTAAACGGCTCTGATAGCGGGCAAACAGCATATCGTTGAGCGTCACGGCATTATAACGGCGCGCCAGAATGGCAAATTTTTTACCCAGTATGCCCAGCGAGAGCCAGACGGCTGGAAGCTGGATCATCGCCAGCAGCACCCAGCCTAACCCGTATTTATAGGCTGCGCCGGGTCCGCCGATAAACGAGCTGGCGCTGATGTAGGTCGCGGTCAGCGTCATGGCCAGCACGACGCCGCCCATCGAGCGGCTACCCAGAAAATACTCGTTCAGGAAGGTGCCAGTCGTTCTTTTACGCATGGCGTAAACGGATAAACCAAACACCACTAACAGGTAAGCGATAAGCGGCAGAATGACCTCAAGCTGCATCATCGTCCTCCAGCGGAATATCGCGATAGATGAATTTCACCATTGCCCAGCACAGCAGGATGAAGACCAGCGGTACCAGCAAACACGCCATTTCGAACCAGTGCGGCAGGCCGGTGATGCCAATAGCGGAGTCAGGTAAGTAAGCAGTTACTAACCATGCAGCGAGATAGAGAAGGGTCAGCCACAGCGCCCAGCGCGCTTCTTTATGGGCCTGAACAAAACGTTTGTCCATTTTTTGTCCCTTGTGGATGAAGAAAGCGGGGATTGTACATGATGGGGCCTGGCGATCCCCAGAAATAAAAAAGGCCGGATTATCCGGCCTTTTAGCAACACAGGTCTCTTACTTCTCGTTCAGACCGAGTTTTTTCTCCAGATAGTGGATATTAGTTCCACCATTCTGGAAGTGCTCATCGCTCATGATACGCATCTGCAGATCGACGTTGGTTTTGATACCGTCGATGATCAGTTCCTGCAGGGCGTTTTTCATGCGGGCAATCGCCACGTCACGGTTTTCGCCGTAGCAGATAAGCTTGCCGATCATTGAGTCATAGTACGGCGGTACGGTGTAACCGGCGTAGATATGAGACTCCCAGCGTACACCAAAGCCACCCGGCGCGTGGAAACGCGTGATTTTACCCGGGCTTGGCAGGAAGGTGTTCGGGTCTTCGGCGTTAATACGGCACTCTACCGCATGGCCTTTCACCACAACTTCTTCCTGCTTGATGGACAGCGGCTGGCCTGCAGCGATACGCAGCTGTTCTTTGATCAGGTCAACGCCGGTGATCATTTCGGTAACCGGGTGTTCAACCTGAATACGGGTGTTCATTTCGATGAAATAGAACTCGCCGTTCTCGAACAGGAACTCAAAGGTACCTGCACCGCGATAGCCGATATCGACACACGCTTTGGAGCAACGCTCGCCGATGTAGCGACGCAGTTCCGGGGTAATGCCCGGTGCTGGTGCTTCTTCGACCACTTTCTGGTGACGACGCTGCATGGAGCAGTCACGTTCTGCCAGATAGATCGCGTTACCCTGACCGTCAGCCAGCACCTGAATTTCGATGTGGCGTGGGTTTTCCAGGTATTTTTCCATGTACACCATGTCATTGCTGAAAGCGGCTTTCGCTTCTGCTTTGGTCATGGAGATGGACTGCGCCAGTTCAGCATCGCTACGCACAACGCGCATACCGCGACCGCCGCCGCCGCCGGACGCCTTGATGATAACCGGGTAGCCAATGCGTTTAGCATGAGCACGGTTAGCATCCATGTCGTCGGTCAGAGGGCCGTCAGAGCCTGGTACGGTTGGAACACCGGCTTTTTTCATCGCGGTGATTGCAGACACTTTGTCGCCCATCAGGCGGATGGTGTCGGCTTTCGGGCCGATGAAGATGAAGCCAGAGCGTTCCACCTGCTCAGCAAAGTTGGCGTTCTCAGAGAGGAAGCCGTAACCCGGATGAATTGCCACCGCGCCGGTGATTTCAGCGGCGCTGATGATAGCCGGGATGTTCAGATAGCTTTTTACGGACGGAGCCGGGCCAATACAGACCGTCTCATCCGCCAGTAATACGTGTTTTAAATCGCGATCCGCGCTTGAGTGCACAGCGACGGTCTTGATGCCCAGTTCTTTACAGGCACGAAGAATACGCAGTGCGATCTCGCCGCGGTTGGCGATAACAATTTTATCCAGCATGTACGCCTCGTTACTCGATGACGACCAGCGGCTCGTCAAATTCAACCGGCTGACCACTTTCGACCAGAATCGCTTTCACAGTACCTGATTTGTCTGCTTCGATCTGGTTCATCATTTTCATCGCTTCAACGATGCACAGGGTATCGCCTACGTTGACTTTCTGACCCACTTCGATGAACGCCTTCGCGTCCGGGCTCGGGGTGCGGTAGAAAGTACCAACCATTGGGGAACGTACGATGTGACCACTGATTTCTGCTGCAGCGGCAGGTGCGGCTTCAGCTGCTGGCGCAACGGCTGCGGAGAGCGCAGGCTGCTGCACTGGCGCAGCATAAGCTTGCTGCATTACCGGGAAGCTAGCGGCTGGGGCTGCACGGCTGATGCGTACAGACTCTTCGCCTTCAGAAATTTCCAGTTCGGAGATGCCTGATTCTTCAACCAGCTCGATCAGTTTTTTAATCTTACGAATATCCATGAGTGGGTTCCGTACTCTTGTTTAGTGTGATTGTGACAAGCGTTTTACCGCTGTCTGTAAAGCGTATGAATAGCCGTCTGCGCCCAGTCCACAGATAACGCCAGCAGCGATATCCGACAGATACGAATGGTGACGGAACGGCTCTCGGGCGTGCACATTACTCAGGTGGATCTCGATAAACGGGATACCCACCGCGAGCAGTGCGTCGCGGATAGCAACACTGGTGTGCGTAAACGCGGCCGGATTGATCAGGATATAGTCCACATTGTCTTTAGCCTGATGAATACGGTCGATGAGTGCGTACTCCGCATTCGACTGAAAATGATCCAAATCCACATTCAGTGACGCTGCTTCCGTTCCCAGACGGTTAACAATTTCACTCAATGTTAGCGTGCCGTACTTCTCTGGCTCACGGGTGCCGAGCATGTTCAGGTTCGGTCCGTTCAAAACTAAGATATGGAACTTATCAGTCATAATGCCGCTATCTCCTGCGATTTTCGGGTAAAAAACAAAATATACCTTCGAAACGCAAATGTCACCTTTTCAGAGGCTTAAAACCGCTGTCAGGCGAACCAAGGTCGCACATTATAACGATTTCGTAGCATTTAGCAGCTAAATACTGGTCTTATCAGGGAAGATTATCAACCGCTATCCGAAAAAGATTTGCGGTTGACCGGTAATCTGCGGGAAAACGCACAGTTTCGCGAACTATCGCAACCACTGGCGGAACTTCTTGTAACGCCATGCTAAAAGCGCCACGGCCGCCAGTGCATACAGGATCGGCTGTGGCGAGAGAATCTTCACCGACCACAGGTAATGAATGGGAGCGAGGATCGCGACAAGATAGACGAAGTTGTGCAGAAGCTGCCAGCGCCTGCCCAGTTTTCGCTGCGCATATTGCGTGGATGTCAGCGCTAACGCCAGTAAAACCACCCAGCTCACGATACCTAGCGTCAGATAAGGACGTGTCACCAGTTCGCGGCCAAGCAGTGCCAGATTGTTAATTCCCAGTTCCAGCAGGGCGTAGCTGGTGAGGTGCAGCGTCGCCCAGGCAAAACACCATAGCCCTAACAGCCGACGGGTGCGTATCAATAATGGCTGTTTAGCGTAGCGCGCCAGCGGCGAGACGAGCAAGGTGGCCAGCAAAAATTTCAGAGCCATCCGACCGGTAAAATGCTGGATATCCTTTGCCGGATCTGCGCTAAAAAGCCCCTGGCTGGCGGCCCAGAAAAGCCATATAAAAGGAAGCAGCCCGGCCAGGTGCAGCAGCACTTTCAGCCAGGTAATCTGTTTTGCCGTTAAACGCACTCAGAAGTTCTCCCGTAAGTTGAGACCACGGTAAAGCGAGGCCACTTCATCCGCATAGCCGTTAAACAGCAGCGTCGGCTGCCGCTTCACGTCCAGCGCACCGCCGGAACCGATAAACCGCTCGGTTGCCTGCGACCAGCGCGGATGATCCACGTGCGGGTTCACGTTGGCGAAGAAGCCGTATTCATCCGGGGCCGCAAGATTCCACGTGGTTGGCGGACGTTCGCGGGTAAGCTTAATGCTGACGATAGATTTAATCCCTTTGAAGCCATATTTCCACGGTACGGTTAAACGGATGGGCGCGCCGTTCTGCGGCGGAAGCGCTTTGCCATAAACGCCGACGGTCAGCAGGGTGAGGGGGTGCATCGCTTCGTCGAGACGTAGCCCTTCCACATAGGGATACTCAAGCCCGCCGCCGATAAACCGATCTTTTTGTCCGGGCATCTCGTCCGGCGCATAGCGCGTCTGGAAAGCGACATATTTTGCGTTGCTGGTGGGTTCAACCATCGCCAGCAGTTTATGCAGCGGGAAGCCGACCCAGGGCACCACCATCGACCAGGCTTCCACGCAGCGCATGCGATAGATACGCTCTTCGAGCGGGAAACGGGTGGTGAGATCGTGATGGTCCAGCGTCAGCGGTTTTGCCACTTCGCCATCAATTTTCAGCGTCCAGGGATCGGTTTTGAGGCTCCCCGCGTTGGCAGCAGGATCGGCCTTATCGAGACCAAATTCGTAGAAGTTGTTGTAGCCGGTAACTTTATCTTCCGGCGTGAGCGTCAGCTTGTTTTGCCATTCGGCCGGTTTCGTAAAGGTGAGCGGGGCGCCGGATGGGGCCTTTGGCCGATCGTTGCCTTTAAACCAGTCGAGCAGGTCGGCGTGTGCCGCAGGAGAGAGCGTCAGGGCTGTGGCGCTGATGCCAAGCATTTTCAGGATCTGGCGGCGCTGTAACATAAAGACAGACTCAGACGTTACGTCGGCTTCCGTCAGTTTTCGGTTTTTCATGGCATCCTCCGTCATGCGTTTTTCTAAGCATGACGGAGGAGAGGGATTCGCGCGAATATGTCACGAAAATTTGAAGATTAGGCGATTTTCACCAGCGCGCGGCCGTGGAACTGGTTGTCCATGATCTTACTGGCGTATTCCGGCGCCTGGCTGAGGGTTATCTCCGTTGCGCTCTGGGTATAGAAAGATTCCGGCAGATCGCGCACCAGCCGTTCCCAGGCTTGATGACGACGGGCCGGCGGGGTCATCACGGAATCCACGCCCTGCAGGCGTACGTTACGCAGAATGAATGGCATCACGGTGGTTGGCAGGGCAAATCCGCCCGCCAGACCGCAGGCTGCCACGCAGCCGCCGTAGTTCATCTGCGCCAGGACTTTTGCCAGCACCTTGTCTCCGACGGTATCCACCGCCCCTGCCCAAACCTGTTTTTCCAGCGGACGGGTTTCGGCAAATTCGTCGCGGCTGAGAATGCGGCTGGCGCCAAGCTGGCGCAGATAGTCATGGGTGCTTTCCCGGCCGGAAACCGCAGCGACCTGATAGCCCAGCTTGTGGAGCAGCGTGACTGCCGTGCTGCCCACGCCGCCGCTAGCGCCGGTGACGACAATTTCCCCTGACTCAGGGCGGATACCCGCATCTTCCAGCGCCATCACGCAAAGCATGGCGGTAAAGCCTGCCGTGCCGACGATCATCGCCTTGCGGCCATCCATGCCTTTCGGCACAGGCACCAGCCAGTCGCCCTTCACGCGCGCCTGCGTGGCCAGCCCGCCCCAGTGATTTTCACCCACGCCCCAGCCGGTGAGCAGTACATGCTGGCCTGGATGGAAGCGCGGATCCTCGCTGGCATGAACCCGGCCCGCGAAATCGATCCCCGGCACCATAGGGAAATTTCGGATGATTTTACCCTTACCGGTAATAGCCAGCGCATCTTTATAATTTAAACTGGACCAGTCAATGTCGACGGTTACTTCGCCTTCCGGCAGGCGGCTCTCTTCTACCGGCTGCACTGAGGCAAGCGTTTTGCCGTCCTGCTGTTCTAAGATCAAAGCCTGCATACGGGGTCCTCGCGACTCATATGATTGGAAAATAATTTCTGAAGACTATACTCGCTCAGGGAATAGCAGTGCCGATTTAACGCAATAAATTGCCAGATACACCCGATTTGGTAGTATGCCGCATTTGAAATGCAAGTTAGCGCTTACTCGCTACCCCCATCAACCCACGGAGTAATCTCAAGGATGCGATTAACGACGAAGTTCTCAGCTTTTATTACCTTGCTGACGGGGCTTACCATTTTTGTCACCCTTCTGGGCTGCTCTCTGAGCTTTTACAACGCCATTCAGGACAAGCTGGTCAACCGGGTACAGTCTGTGGCATCGGTGATTGATACGCGTCTGCTAACGACGCCGCTACCAACGCTCACCAGTGAGCTTGATGAATTGATGGTACCTGTTGATATCGTTCAGATCGACATTCAGCAGGGAAAGCACCGTGTTTTAAGCCATGAACGACCGGGAAGCTATCGCCCTGCGGGCGTGGTGAGCCAGTATCGGGAAGTGACGGTGCATTCCCTCAAAAATCCGGGGATGACCATACGTATGGTCTATCTCGATCCGATGGCCAGCTATTTCCGATCCATGATGACCACCGCGCCGCTCACCGTCGCGGTGGCGTTTATCGTCCTGCTGATCTTTCTCGCGGTCCGCTGGCTGCGCCGCCAGCTTTCCGGTCAGGAGCTGCTGGAGATGCGCTCCGTACGTATCCTGAACGGTGAACGCGGCCCGCAGGTGCGTGGCTCCGTCCACGAGTGGCCGTCACGCGCCAGCAGCGCGCTCGATACCCTGCTCTCCGAAATCCAGTTTGCCAGCGACCAGCGCAGCCGTATGGATACGCTGATCCGCTCTTATGCCGCGCAGGATAATAAAACCGGCCTTAACAACCGTCTTTTCTTTGATAATCAGCTCGCCACGCTGCTTGAGGATCCGGAAAAAGTGGGGACACACGGGGTGGTGATGATGATTCGCCTGCCCGATTTCGATCTCCTGCGCGACACCTGGGGACAGCGGGCCGCGGAAGAAAACCTCTTTACGCTGATCAACCTGCTCTCCACCTTTATTATGCGTTACCCGGGCGCGCTGCTGGCCCGCTATCACCGCAGCGACTTTGCCGTGCTGTTGCCTCATCGTACGCTGAAGGAATCCGAAAGCATCGCCAGCCAGCTGCTGAAGGCGGTAGATGCGCTGCCGCAGAGCAAAATGCTCGACAGGGACGATATGGTCCACATGGGGATCTGCGCCTGGCGTGGCGGACAATCCACAGAGCAGGTGATGGAACATGCGGAAGCCGCTACCCGCAACGCCGTATTGCAGGGGGCCAACGGATGGGCGGTTTACGATGACTCGCTGCCGGAAAAAGGACGCGGCAACGTGCGCTGGCGCACGCTGATTGAGCAAATGCTCAGCCGCGGCGGACCGCGTATTTATCAAAAACCCGCGGTCATGAAAAACGGCAACGTTCATCACCGTGAACTGATGTGTCGTATTTTTGACGGTACCGAAGAGGTCATCTCGGCGGAATATCTGCCGATGGTGCTGCAATTTGGCCTGTCCGAAGAGTATGACCGCCAGCAGATTACCCGGCTGATTCCGTTTTTATCCTTCTGGCCTGAAGAAAACCTGGCGTTACAGGTCACCGTGGAGTCGTTAATACGCCCACGTTTTCAGCGCTGGCTACGTGATACGTTAATGCAATGCGAAAAATCGCAACGCAAACACATTATTTTTGAACTTGCTGAGGCCGATGTAGGTCAACACATCAGCCGGTTACGTCCGGTGGTGCGTTTGATCAATGCGCTCGGTGCACGTATCGCTGTGACGCAGGCAGGTTTAACGCTGGTCAGCACCAACTGGATCAAGGAGCTGGATGTGGAGTTATTAAAGCTACATCCGGGGCTGGTTAGGAATATTGAGAAGCGTACGGAAAACCAGCTGCTGGTACAGAGTCTGGTAGAAGCGTGCAAGGGTACGCGAACACAAGTATTTGCCACGGGCGTGCGCTCCAGAAGCGAATGGCAGATGTTAACAGCGCGCGGCGTGATGGGCGGTCAGGGGGATTTTTTTGCTGCCTCTCAACCGCTTGACACCAACGTGAAAAAATATTTGCAAAGATACTCTGTTTGACCTGCCGTTTACGCTGTTTTCACGTAGAATATCGCGCCTGTAGCTTTGAGTATGTCGAGCAAAAAGCCAGTGAACGACCTGTAACGGGTTACAAACGTCAGTGGGGAACGCTACTGTTTACTCAGCCCTGAGGGAGTCAGGGGATGTTTTTGTAACATCAGGAAACGTACTGCACAAATTTTCACCGTTGCAGATGATTTTTGCGCCTTGTCGCTGCTGCGTGTGGTTGGTAAAGTAAGCGGATTTTGTTTTCCGCCCCAGCTTTCAGGATTATCCCTTAGTATGTTGAAAAAATTTCGTGGCATGTTTTCCAATGACCTGTCCATTGACCTGGGTACCGCGAATACCCTTATTTATGTAAAAGGACAAGGCATCGTATTGAATGAGCCTTCCGTTGTGGCCATTCGTCAGGATCGTGCAGGCTCGCCGAAAAGCGTGGCTGCAGTGGGTCATGACGCGAAGCAGATGCTGGGTCGTACCCCTGGCAACATCGCCGCCATTCGCCCAATGAAAGACGGCGTTATCGCCGACTTCTTCGTGACTGAAAAAATGCTTCAGCACTTCATCAAGCAGGTTCACAGCAACAGCTTCATGCGTCCAAGCCCGCGTGTTCTGGTGTGTGTGCCGGTTGGCGCAACCCAGGTAGAGCGTCGCGCAATCCGTGAATCTGCACAGGGTGCAGGTGCACGTGAAGTGTTCCTGATTGAAGAGCCAATGGCTGCGGCCATCGGTGCGGGTCTGCCTGTTTCCGAAGCGACCGGTTCTATGGTGGTGGACATCGGTGGTGGTACCACTGAAGTGGCCGTTATCTCTCTGAACGGCGTGGTGTACTCCTCTTCTGTACGTATCGGTGGTGACCGCTTCGATGAAGCCATCATTAATTATGTGCGCCGTAACTACGGCTCTCTGATCGGTGAAGCCACCGCAGAGCGTATCAAACACGAAATCGGCTCTGCGTATCCGGGCGATGAAGTGCGTGAGATCGAAGTTCGTGGCCGTAACCTGGCTGAAGGTGTTCCGCGCGGTTTCACCCTGAACTCCAACGAAATTCTGGAAGCTCTGCAGGAACCACTGACGGGCATCGTGAGCGCGGTAATGGTTGCGCTGGAACAGTGCCCACCAGAGCTGGCGTCCGATATCTCCGAGCGCGGTATGGTTCTGACCGGTGGTGGTGCGCTGCTGCGTAACCTCGACCGCCTGTTAATGGAAGAGACAGGAATTCCTGTCGTAGTTGCAGAAGATCCACTGACTTGCGTAGCCCGTGGTGGCGGCAAGGCGCTGGAAATGATCGACATGCACGGCGGCGACTTGTTCAGCGAAGAGTAGTCATTGTGAAAGGGTAGCGCATTGCTACCCTTTCTCTCTGACGCGAGAATACGCATAGCCTATGAAGCCAATTTTTAGCCGTGGCCCATCGCTACAGTTTCGCCTTATCCTGGCGGTTCTGGTTGCGCTTGGGGTCATTATTGCCGATAGCCGCCTCGGTACGTTCAGCCAGATCAGAACGTACATGGATACCGCCGTCAGTCCTTTCTACTTTGTATCAAATGGTCCCCGTGAACTGCTCGACTCCGTTTCTCAAACGCTGTCTTCACGCGACCAACTCGAACTCGAAAACCGGGCATTACGTCAGGAACTGCTGCTGAAAAACAGCGAACTGCTGATGCTGGGACAGTACAAGCAGGAAAACGCGCGTCTGCGCGAGCTGCTTGGCTCGCCGCTGCGTCAGGATGAGCAGAAAATGGTCACGCAGGTGATCTCTACCGTCAACGATCCTTACAGCGATCAGGTGGTGATCGACAAAGGCAGCGTCAACGGTGTATACGAAGGCCAGCCTGTTATCAGTGATAAAGGCGTTGTGGGTCAGGTCGTGGCGGTTGCCAAACTGACCAGCCGCGTGCTGCTGATTTGTGATGCCACCCATGCGCTGCCGATTCAGGTTCTGCGTAACGACATTCGCGTGATTGCGGCCGGTAACGGCTGTACGGACGATCTGCAACTCGAACATCTGCCTGCCAACACGGACATCCGTGTGGGTGACGTGCTGGTGACGTCAGGTCTGGGCGGACGCTTCCCTGAAGGTTATCCCGTTGCGGTTGTCTCTTCCGTGAAGCTGGATACGCAACGTGCGTATACCGTCATCCAGGCGCGTCCGACCGCCGGTTTACAGCGTCTGCGCTACCTGCTGCTGCTGTGGGGGGCCGATCGTAACGGCGCCAACCCGATGACGCCTGAAGATGTGCATCGCGTGGCAAATGAGCGTCTGATGCAGATGATGCCTCAGGTTCTTCCTGCGCCAGACGCGATGGGGCCGCCTGCGCCTGTACCGGCTCCTGCTACGGGATTAACGCAGCCGCCACCGCCACCTCAAGTGTCGGGTGGAGGGCAGTAGTGGCAAGTTATCGTAGCCAGGGACGCTGGGTTATCTGGCTCTCATTTCTTATCGCATTGTTGCTGCAAATCATGCCCTGGCCGGACGACATCCTCGTTTTCCGGCCAAACTGGGTATTGCTCATTTTGCTCTACTGGATCCTCGCCCTGCCGCATCGCGTAAATGTGGGCACAGGTTTTGTGATGGGTGCCATACTGGATCTCATTAGCGGCTCTACGCTTGGCGTACGCGCGTTATCCATGAGCATAATTGCGTACCTCGTCGCACTCAAATTCCAGCTCTTTCGTAACCTCGCGCTCTGGCAACAGGCGCTGGTGGTGATGTTGTTGTCACTTGCTGCGGATATCGTTGTTTTCTGGGCAGAGTTTTTAGTGATCAACGTCTCTTTCCGACCGGAAGTGTTCTGGAGTAGTGTAGTAAACGGTGTGCTCTGGCCATGGCTGTTCCTGCTGATGCGTAAAATTCGCCAGCAGTTTGCCGTGCAGTAAAAGGTTTCTATGACGTCTATCTATCTTGCCTCTGGTTCTCCGCGTCGTCAGGAGTTGCTCACTCAGTTGGGCGTCTCCTTTGAACGTATCGTTACGGGTATTGAAGAGAAACGTGCTGAGGGTGAAAGTGCTCAGCAGTATGTTTCCCGTCTGGCACGTGAAAAAGCGCAGGCTGGCGTGGTGCAAACGCCGCGTGACCTTCCGGTTCTGGGGGCGGATACCATCGTTATCCTTAACGGTGAAGTGCTGGAGAAACCGCATGACGCTGACCATGCAGTGCGAATGCTACGTAAAATGTCCGGGCAAACGCATCAGGTGTTGACGGCCGTTGCGCTGGCGGACAGTCAAAACGTGCTGGATTGCCTGGTCGTGACGGACGTGACGTTCAGAGTGCTTACCGACGACGAGATCGCCGCTTACATTGCCAGCGGTGAACCGATGGATAAAGCAGGTGCATACGGTATTCAAGGGTTGGGTGGCTGTTTTGTCAGGAAGATTAATGGCAGCTATCACGCCGTAGTCGGCTTACCGCTGGTGGAAACGTATGAGTTGCTGAGCAATTTTAACTCACTGCGTGAGGGAAGGGATAATTATGACGGCTGAATTGTTGGTAAACGTAACGCCCTCGGAAACCCGTGTGGCCTACATTGATGGTGGCATTCTTCAGGAAATTCATATTGAGCGTGAAGCGCGACGCGGAATCGTAGGCAATATCTACAAAGGTCGTGTCAGTCGTGTACTACCGGGTATGCAGGCGGCTTTTGTAGATATTGGGCTCGATAAGGCGGCATTTCTTCATGCTTCCGACATTATGCCGCACACCGAGTGTGTGGCAGGTGAAGAGCAAAAACAGTTTGCCGTCCGCGACATCTCCGAGCTGGTGCGTCAAGGCCAGGATCTGATGGTGCAGGTGGTGAAAGATCCGCTGGGTACTAAAGGTGCCCGCCTGACCACCGACATCACGTTACCTTCCCGTTACCTGGTCTTTATGCCGGGTGCCTCGCACGTGGGGGTTTCCCAACGTATTGAGAGCGAAACCGAACGTGAACGTCTGAAAAAAGTCGTCAGCGCCTACTGCGACGAACAGGGTGGGTTTATCATCCGTACCGCCGCGGAAGGGATCAGCGAAGAAGACCTGGCATCCGATGCGGCCTACCTCAAGCGCGTCTGGACCAAAGTGATGGAGCGTAAAAAACGCAACCAGACCCGCTATCAGCTGTACGGTGAGCTGGCGCTCGCGCAGCGTGTTCTGCGTGATTTCGCCGACGCGCAGCTTGACCGCATTCGCGTGGATTCCCGCCTGACCTATGAAGCGCTGTTGGAATTTACCGCCGAGTACATCCCGGAAATGCCGGGCTTGCTGGAGCATTACTCTGGCCGCCAGCCGATTTTCGATCTCTATGATGTCGAAAACGAAATCCAGCGCGCGCTGGAGCGTAAGGTCGAGCTGAAATCCGGCGGCTATCTGATCATCGATCAGACCGAAGCGATGACGACCGTGGATATCAACACCGGGGCGTTTGTCGGCCATCGCAATCTGGATGACACCATCTTCAACACCAATATCGAAGCCACGCAGGCCATTGCTCGCCAGCTTCGTCTGCGCAATCTGGGCGGCATTATCATCATCGACTTTATCGATATGAGTAATGAAGACCATCGCCGTCGCGTGCTGCACTCGCTTGAGCAGGCGCTGAGTAAAGATCGCGTGAAAACCAGCATCAACGGCTTCTCTCAGCTGGGTCTGGTGGAAATGACCCGGAAACGGACCCGCGAAAGCGTGGAACATGTGCTGTGTAACGAGTGTCCAACCTGCCACGGACGCGGTACGGTAAAGACGGTTGAGACCGTCTGCTATGAAATCATGCGGGAAATTGTGCGTGTCCATCATGCCTACGACTCAGACCGTTTTCTGGTCTATGCTTCCCCTGCGGTGGCGGAAGCCCTGAAAGGCGAAGAGTCGCACGCGCTGGCGGAAGTGGAAATCTTTGTCGGCAAGCAGGTAAAAGTACAAATCGAACCGCTCTATAACCAGGAGCAGTTTGACGTCGTGATGATGTAAACCGCAGTTCGCTGCGAGACCAAAGCTGACAAGGAGAGATGCGTGGGGCGATTGCCGGGTATTTTACTGCTTACAGGGGCAACGCTGGTCGTGATTGTCGCGTTGCTCGTGAGCGGGCTACGCCTCGTTCTGCCGCATCTGGATAGCTGGCGCCCGCAGGTGCTGGCGAAAATCGAATCCGCCACCGGCGTGCCGGTGGACGTAAGTCAGATCAGTGCGAGCTGGCAGAACTTCGGTCCAACGCTCGATGCGCGGGATATCAATGCCAGCCTGAAAGACGGCGGCCATCTGAAAATTAAACGCGTAACGCTGGCGCTGGATGTCTGGCAAAGCCTGCTGCATCTGCGCTGGCAGTTTCGCGATCTCACCTTCTGGCAACTCCAGTTCCTGACCAATACGCCGCTGCGTAGTGGCGATGGCGATCAGGGGCTGGAAACCAACCGCATCAGCGATCTCTTCCTGCGCCAGTTCGATCACTTTGATCTCCGCGACAGCGAGGTGAGCTTTATTACCCTTTCGGGGCAGCGTGCCGAGCTGGCGATCCCACAGCTGACCTGGCTGAACGGTAAAGACCGTCATCGTGCCGAGGGACAGGTGAATCTCTCCAGCCTGAATGGGCAGCATGGCGTGATGCAGGTGCGTATGGATCTGCGTGACGACAATGGGTTACTGAACAACGGTAAGGTTTGGCTGCAGGCCGACGATGTGGATGTGAAACCCTGGCTGGGTGACTGGCTGCAGCAAAACATGCAGCTGGAAACCGCTCGTTTCAGCCTTGAAGGCTGGATGACGCTGACAAACGGGGAATTCGCCAGCGGCGACATCTGGCTGAAGCAGGGGGGGGCGAGCTGGAAAGCGGAGAACCAGCAGCATCAGCTTTCCGTGGATAATCTCACTGCGCACGTGACTCAGGAGAAAGAAGGCTGGCAGTTTGCTATTCCCGATACGCGAATCACCATGGACAACAAGCCGTGGCCACGCGGTGCGCTGACGCTGGCCTGGATGCCGGAACAGGATGTCGGCGGGGCAAGCAGCAAACGCAGTGACGAGCTACGTATTCGAGCCAGCAATCTGGATCTGACCGCCATCGAAGGGCTGCGCTCGATGGCCGCAAAGCTCTCGCCTGACCTTGGTGAGATCTGGCTGGCCACGCAGCCGAGCGGGACGATCGACGCCCTGGGGCTGGACATCCCGCTTCAGGCGACGGAGAAAACGCGCTTCCAGGCCACATGGAAAGACCTTGCCTGGAAGCAGTGGAAACTACTGCCAGGCGCAGAACACTTCAGCGGCAAACTGGAAGGTAGCGTGGAAAACGGCAGGCTGACGGTCGATATGCACGACGCCAAAATGCCGTATGAAACCGTCTTCCGCGCGCCTCTGGAAATCGAGCATGGCAACGCTACGCTGAGCTGGCTTAAAAATGACAAAGGTTTTCAGCTTGATGGCCGCGATATTGATGTCAAAGCAAAAGCCGTACATGCCCGCGGGGATTTCCGCTATCTGAAGCCCGAAGGCGATGAGCCGTGGCTGGGTATTCTTGCAGGGATCAGCACCAGCGACGGCTCGCAGGCCTGGCGCTACTTCCCGGAGAACCTGATGGGCAAAGCGCTGGTGGATTACCTGAGCGGCGCGATCCAGGGCGGGCAGGCGGATAACGCTACGCTGGCCTATGGCGGTAATCCGCATCTGTTCCCTTACAAGCATAATGAAGGCCAGTTCCAGGTGCTGGTGCCGCTGCACAACGCCACTTTCGCCTTCCAGCCGGGTTGGCCTGCGCTGAAAAATCTGGATATTGAACTCAACTTCCTTAATGACGGATTGTGGATGAAGTCAGACAGCGTTGCGCTGGGTGGCGTGACGGCCCGCAATCTGACGGCAAATATCCCGGACTATTCCAAAGAGAAGCTGCTTATTGATGCGGATATCAACGGCCCGGGCAAGGCGGTTGGGCCGTATTTTGAGGATACGCCGCTGGATGATTCACTGGGGGCCACCCTTCAGGAGCTACAGTTGGATGGCGATGTAAGTGCTCGCTTACATCTGGATATCCCGCTGGACGGTGAGATGACCACCGCGAAAGGCGATGTTCGTCTGAACAACAATAGCCTGTACATCAAACCGCTCGACAGCACGCTGAAAAACCTCACGGGGCAGTTCAGCTTCGTAAACGGCAACCTGAAGAGTGAGCCACTTAAAGCGAACTGGTTCAATCAGCCCGTCAATATTGATTTCTCAACCACCGAAGGGGAAAAGGCCTATCAGGTGGCGGTTAATCTGGATGCTAACTGGCAGCCTGCCAGAATGGATGTTTTGCCGAAGCCAATCGCACAATCGGTGGAGGGCGCCGTTTCCTGGAACGGTAAGGTAGCTATCGATCTGCCTTATCACGCCGACGCCCGCTATAAGGTCGATATCACTGGCGACCTGAAAAACATCAGCAGCCAGCTCCCCGCGCCGCTGGATAAACACGCCGGGCAGGCGCTGGCAGTGAAGCTCAACGTTGATGGCAACCTCAATAGCTTCGCGCTGACCGGCAGCGCAGGCGAGACAAACCACTTCAACAGCCGCTGGCTGCTTAACCGCAAGCTTACGCTCGACAGGGCCATCTGGACGACTGACAGCCGCACCACGCCGCCCCTGCCAGAACAGGCAGGCATTGAACTTAATCTTCCGGCGATGGATGGTGCCGAATGGCTCGCGCTCTTCCAGAAAGGCGTGGGGCAGAACGTAGACGAGACCGCTCAGTTCCCGCAGACCGTTACCCTGCGCACGCCTGCGCTGACGCTGGGCGGACAGCGGTGGAACAACCTGAGCATTGTCTCTCAGCCGACGAGCAACGGAACAAAGGTCGAGGCTCAGGGCAGGGAAATTAACGCCACGTTAAATATGCGCGATAACGCGCCGTGGCTGGCCGCGATCCGCTACCTCTACTACAACCCGACGGTCGCGAGCAGTCAAGACCAGGCTGCAGGCCCGTCGCCGTTCAGTAACGCTTCCCGCATTGATTTCAGCGGCTGGCCCGATCTGCAGCTACGCTGCGCGGAATGCTGGCTGTGGGGGCAAAAGTACGGACGCATTGACGGAGATGTTGCCATCAAAGGCAATACGTTGAGCCTGGCCGGTGGGCTGGTCGATACCGGCTTTGGCCGCCTGACGGCTGCGGGCGAATGGGTCAATAATCCAGGCGAGCAGCGCACCTCGCTGAAGGGCGACATCAAGGGCAACAAGCTGGACGCAGCGGCTAACTTCTTTGGCATCAGCACACCGCTTCGCGGCTCGTCATTTGACGTCAATTACGATCTGCACTGGCGCGCGGCGCCGTGGAAGCCAGATGAAGCGTCACTAAACGGCATCTTGAAAACGCACTTCGGCAAAGGGGAAATTGCCGATGTGAGTACCGGGCGCGCCGGGCAGATCCTGCGCTTGCTGAGTTTTGATGCCCTGCTGCGCAAGCTGCGCTTCGATTTTAGCGACACCTTCAGCGAAGGGTTCTACTACGACTCCATTCGCAGCACGGCGTGGATCAAGGACGGCGTTCTGCACACTGACGACACGCTGGTCGATGGCCTGGAAGCGGATATCGCCATGAAAGGCTCGGTGAACCTCGTGCGTCGCGAGCTGGATATGGAAGCCGTGGTGGCGCCGGAAATTTCCGCAAGCGTGGGCGTTGCGGCGGCCTTTGTGGTGAACCCGATTGTCGGTGCGGCGGTGTTTGCCGCCAGTAAAGTGTTGGGGCCACTGTGGAGCAAGGTCTCCATTCTGCGCTACCGCATTACCGGTCCGGTCGATAAACCGCAGATTAACGAGGTGCTGCGCCAGCCGCGCAAAGATGCACAGCAATGATTTGACGTGGGCAGGTAATTGCCTCACTCTCAATAAATACGATCTTTATACCGCCACGGGCGGCAACGAACGAGTAGCAATACGATGAGTCTGAACCTGGTAAGTGAACATTTGCTCGCAGCGAACGGCCTGAGTCATCAGGACCTGTTCTCCATTCTTGGTCAACTGACCGAACGCCGTCTCGACTACGGTGACCTTTATTTCCAGTCGAGCTATCACGAATCCTGGGTTTTAGAAGACAGCATCATTAAAGATGGCTCCTACAACATTGACCAGGGCGTCGGCGTCCGCGCCGTCAGCGGCGAGAAAACCGGTTTCGCCTATGCCGATCAGATTAGCCTCACCGCACTTGAACAGAGCGCGCAGGCCGCACGTACTATTGTTCGTGATACCGGCGATGGTCGCGTGAAAACCCTGGGAGAAGTGCAGCACTCTGCGCTCTATACCAGCATCGATCCGCTGCAGAGCATGAGTCGTGAAGAGAAGCTGGATATCCTGCGTCGCGTAGACAAAGTCGCCCGCGCGGCGGACAAACGCGTGCAGGAAGTCTCTGCCAGCCTGAGCGGTGTCTATGAACTGATTCTGGTGGCGGCAACGGATGGCACTCTGGCAGCGGATGTTCGTCCGCTGGTGCGTCTCTCAATCAGCGTGCAGGTCGATGACGACGGCAAACGCGAGCGCGGCTCAAGCGGTGGCGGCGGTCGTTTCGGCTATGACTGGTTCCTGGGCGATGTTGACGGTGAAGCGCGCGCCGACGCGTGGGCGAAAGAAGCCGTGCGCATGGCGCTGGTGAATCTGAATGCCGTCGCGGCGCCGGCGGGCTCATTCCCGGTGGTGCTGGGCGCTGGCTGGCCGGGCGTGCTGTTGCACGAGGCGGTAGGCCATGGACTGGAAGGCGACTTTAATCGTCGCGGGACGTCCGTATTCAGCGGTCAGATCGGGCAGCTTGTCTCCTCTGAACTGTGCACCGTTGTGGATGACGGCACCATGCGCGATCGTCGCGGCTCGGTAGCTATCGACGACGAAGGCACGCCAGGCCAGTACAACGTGCTGATCGAAAACGGCGTGCTGAAAGGCTACATGCAGGACAAACTCAACGCGCGTCTGATGGGCGTTGCGCCGACAGGTAATGGCCGTCGTGAATCCTATGCGCACCTGCCGATGCCGCGCATGACCAATACGTACATGCTGCCGGGCAAATCCACGCCGCAGGAGATTATCGAATCCGTTGATTACGGTATCTTCGCGCCAAACTTTGGCGGCGGCCAGGTGGACATCACCTCCGGTAAGTTTGTTTTCTCCACGTCAGAAGCGTATCTGATAGAGAAAGGCAAAGTGACCAAAGCGGTGAAGGGTGCGACGCTGATTGGTTCCGGTATTGAAGCCATGCAGCAGATCTCCATGGTCGGTAACGATCTGAAGCTGGATAACGGCGTGGGCGTCTGCGGTAAAGAGGGCCAGAGCCTGCCGGTTGGTGTAGGCCAGCCAACGCTGAAGGTAGACAACCTGACGGTGGGCGGCACAGCCTGACCTGACCCTGCTTAAAAAAATGGCGCTACTGATGTAGCGCCTTTTTTTAGCGTAAGTTACTCAGCGGTATCTCCGGATCCGGCTCGTGAGTGATGCGATTACGCAAATCACGACGAATGATTTCGATCGACCAGAACCAGATCAGATGGCCCACGATCTCTGACACGTGTTCATACCACGGTAGCTCAAACAGCGGTGGCGTCAGCCCCATCAGAGGGAAGGAGATCATATGAACAAAAAGCTGAGCTAACGCACCCGCCAGCAAACCCTGCCAGAGTTTAATTTTCGGAAAGACTTCCGCAACTACACAATAACCTACAGCGAACACGATTGAGAAAATAATATGTGTTACGCCGACCCAGTTAAATATATGTCCGGCAAATGTATAAACCGCCGTGTTAGGATCGACGACGCCCAGCCAGTCGCGTAAAAATACATAGGGAGGGTTTAAGAAGTTTCGTGAGCAGTCAATCTGGCTGGCGGCTCTTATTAATTGCTCGGGCCCGCATGCGCCGGTGAATAAATCGGTGGGACTGCGTGGCGGAAGCGGCACCTCGGCTCCCCATTTGACAAAGGCGGAGACAATCCCTGCAATTAAACCGATGAACGAAGCGAGCCCATAGCGCCTGCGTGAAGGCGGTGTTTGTTCAAATAGATTCATTTGTTTTCCTTGTTTAACATCATCCTGCGGAATTCATTTTATTATTCATATCAGCAACAAATTAATAACAGTCTGAAAGGCTGACTGTTATTAAGGTAAAGGGCAGACGGCGGCAGTGTCAATTCTCTATTCCTGATAGTGACGAAGGAATATTCCAGAATGCAGAGGAGTTTCATCCTGGAAATATTCAACGCTCATATATTTTCAGCGTTAAATCGATTATTCCTTCCTTCTCCCCCGCATCCCCTGAAACAGCTCCGCCACGTCCACAAAATATTCGGTCAGATAGTTAATACACACCTGTACCTTGAGCGGGAGTTTGTCTTTTTCGGTATACAGGGCATACACCGGACGCGGATCGGACTGGTAGCGCGGGAAGAGGATCTCCAGCACGCCGCTGTTGATCTCGTTGATCACCCACATTAACGGCACGTAAGCGATCCCGGCACCGGCCACCAGCCAGCGTGAAATGGTCATCGGATCGTTGGTGACAAACCGCCCTTCCGGCAGCAGTTTGGTGGAGATCCCTTCCGGAGCGATCAGCTCAAATTCATTATCGGGCCGCACGCTATACTCCAGCCACGAGTGGTTGGCGAGATCGGCGGGTTTCTCCGGAACACCGTACTGCGCCAGATAGCTTTTCGAGGCGCAGACGACCATCGGCATGCTGCCCAGCCGTCGCGAGAACAGGCTGGAATCCTGCAGTGCGCCGACGCGGATCACCACGTCCAGGCCGTCGGCAATGAGGTCCGGCGCCGGGATACCCGTCACCAGATTAACGGTAAGCCCGGGATATTCTTTCAGCATATCTGCCGTCATGGCAGCGAGAACATTTTGTGCCATAGTTGAAGAACACCCGATGCGCAGCGTACCGATGGGGGTGTTGTTAAAGGCATAGAGCTGTTCGTGGACATCCTGCACTTCAAGCAGCATGCGGCGACAGCCCTGATAGTAAATTTTACCCGCTTCCGTCAGCCCAATGCTGCGGGTACTGCGGTTGAGCAGCTTGACCTGAAGCTCATCTTCCAGTTTGGACACCGTCTGGCTGATGGATGAGACGCTCATCTGAAGCTGGCGGGCAGCGGCGGTAAACGAGCCCAGTTCAACCACTTTGGCGAAGACCGACATGCGTTTTAAACGTTCCATTGTTCACTCTGGCTTAAAAGTGATTTAGATCACATATTATAGATAACAGCATAACAGTTACGTTAATATATTATTAATTACATAACGGCTGCGCCATTCTCGCCCGGCGTTTCTTGCTCTCCTGCGGTGGCGTGCGCTAAAAAATTCTGAAGCCTGCACTCTCTCTTATCAAGGTCAACATGAGTCTGTTTCCCGTTATCGTGGTGTTCGGTTTGTCGTTCCCACCGATATTTTTCGAGCTTCTTTTATCACTGGCGATCTTCTGGCTGGTGCGCAAGGTGCTGGTCCCTACCGGGATCTACGATTTCGTCTGGCACCCTGCATTGTTCAATACCGCGCTGTATTGCTGCCTGTTTTACCTGATATCGCGCATGTTTGTCTGAGGTTGATGTGAAAACGCTAACAAGAAATATCTCCCGCACTGCCATCACCATGGCGCTGGTTATCCTCGCCTTCATCGCTATTTTCCGCGCCTGGGTTTATTACACCGAATCGCCGTGGACGCGTGATGCACGCTTCAGCGCCGATGTGGTGGCCATCGCCCCCGACGTAGCCGGTCTTATCACGGCGGTTAACGTCCACGATAACCAGCTGGTGAAAAAAGATCAGGTCCTGTTCACCATCGACCAGCCTCGTTACCAGAAAGCGCTGGAAGAGGCGGAAGCGGACGTGGCCTATTATCAGGCGCTCGCTGCGGAGAAACGCCGCGAGGCAGGCCGCCGTAATCAGCTGGGCGTTCAGGCAATGTCCCGCGAAGAGATTGACCAGTCCAACAACGTGCTGCAAACCGTGCTGCACCAGCTGGCGAAAGCGCAGGCAACGCGCGATCTGGCGAAGCTCGATCTCGAGCGCACCGTGATCCGCGCGCCGTCCGATGGCTGGGTCACCAACCTCAACGTCTATGCCGGGGAATTCATTACCCGTGGCTCAACCGCCGTGGCGCTGGTTAAACAGAACTCCTTCTACGTGCTCGCCTATATGGAAGAGACCAAGCTGGAAGGCGTGCGTCCGGGTTATCGGGCGGAAATCACGCCGCTCGGCAGCAACCGCGTCTTTAAAGGCACCGTCGACAGCGTTGCTGCAGGGGTGACTAACTCCAGCAGTTCTAACGATGCCAAAGGGATGGCGACGGTCGATTCCAACCTGGAGTGGGTGCGTCTGGCCCAGCGCGTGCCGGTACGTATTCATCTGGATGAACAGCAGGGAAATCTGTGGCCTGCGGGTACCACGGCGACGGTGGTTATCACCGGTGAAAAGGACCGGGATGCCAGCCAGGACTCGTTCTTCCGTAAAATTGCCCATCGCCTGCGCGAGTTTGGTTAATCGCCATGGGTATCTTTTCCATCGCCAGCCAGCACATTCGCTTCGCCGTGAAGCTGGCGTGCGCCATCGTGCTGGCGCTGTTTGTTGGCTTCCACTTCCAGCTTGAAACCCCTCGCTGGGCAGTGCTGACGGCTGCGATTGTCGCGGCGGGTCCTGCCTTTGCCGCGGGCGGGGAACCCTATTCAGGCGCGATCCGCTATCGCGGGATGCTGCGTATTATCGGAACGTTTATCGGCTGCTTCGCGGCGCTGACCATTATTATTTTGATGATCCGCACCCCGCTGCTGATGCTGATGGTCTGCTGCATCTGGGCGGGTTTCTGCACCTGGATCTCGTCTCTGGTGAAAGTGGAGAACTCCTACGCCTGGGGACTGGCGGGCTATACCGCGCTGATTATTATCATCACCATCCAGTCCGAGCCGCTGCTGGCCCCGCAGTTTGCGGTGGAGCGATGCAGTGAAATTGTTATTGGTATTGTCAGCGCGATCGTCGCTGACCTGCTTTTCTCCCCGCGCTCCATCAAGCAGGAAGTCGACCGTGAGCTTGACGCGCTGATCGTTGCCCAGTATCAGCTGATGCAGCTGTGCATTAAGCATGGCGACAGCGAAGAGGTGGATAAAGCCTGGAGCGGGCTGGTACGTCGTACGCAGGCGCTGGAAGGGATGCGCAGCAACCTTAATATGGAGTCGTCGCGCTGGGCCCGAGCGAATCGACGCCTTAAAGCCCTCAACACCGTCTCTCTGACGCTGATTACCCAGGCCTGTGAAACCTATCTGATTCAGAACACCCGGCCGGAAGTGGTCACCGATACGTTCCGCGAACTGTTTGCCGAGCCGGTGGAAACCGTGCAGGACGTGCATAAGCAGCTTAAGCGCATGCGCCGGGTGATTGCCTGGACCGGGGAGCGCGACACGCCGGTGACCATCTACACCTGGGTCGGCGCCGCGACGCGCTATCTGCTGCTGAAGCGCGGCGTGATCGGTAACACCAAAATCAGCGCGGCGGAAGAAGAGGTGCTGCAGGGGGAAGTGGTGATCAAAGCGGAATCCGCCGAGCGCCATCACGCGATGGTTAACTTCTGGCGTACGACGCTTGCCTGCATGCTTGGCACGCTGTTCTGGCTGTGGACGGGCTGGACGTCCGGCAGCGGCGCGATGGTGATGATTGCCGTCGTGACCGCACTGGCGATGCGTCTGCCTAACCCGCGTATGGTCGCCATTGATTTCCTTTACGGCACGATTGCCGCGTTGCCGATAGGCGCGCTCTATTTCCTGGTCATCATCCCGTCGACGCAACAGAGCATGCTGCTGCTCTGTATTAGCCTGGCGGTCATGGCGTTCTTTATCGGCATTGAAGTGCAAAAGCGGCGCCTGGGATCGCTGGGGGCGCTGGCGAGTACGATTAACATCATCGTGCTCGATAACCCGATGACCTTTCATTTCAGCCAGTTCCTCGACAGTGCGTTAGGTCAGCTGGTGGGCTGTTTCCTGGCCATGATGGTGATACTGCTGGTGCGGGATAACTCGCAGGCAAGAACGGGCCGCGTGCTGCTGAACCAGTTTGTGTCGGCTGCCGTGTCGTCTTTAACAACCAATACCGCGCGCCGTAAAGAGAACCACCTGCCCGCGCTCTACCAGCAGCTGTTTTTGCTGCTGAACAAGTTCCCGGGCGATATCGCGAAGTTCCGCCTGGCGTTAACCATGATCATTGCGCACCAGCGTTTGCGTAACGCGCCCGTGCCGATCAACGACGATCTGTCGGCATACCACCGCCAGCTGCGTCGTACCGCCGATCACGTGCTTTCTGCCAGCAGCGATGACAAACGGCGTCGCTACTTTACGCAGCTTCTTGAAGAGCTCGATACTTATCAGGAAAAGCTCAAGCACTGGGAGGCACCGCCTCAGGTGACCGAGCCGGTAGGACGGCTGGTGTTTATGCTGCATCGCTACCAGAATGCCCTCACGGATAACTGACTGAAGTAAAAAAACCGACGCCAAAAGCGTCGGTTTTTTTGTGGCTATACTTATTCCAGCACGTTCTTACATTTCAGAAAGGGAGAACACATGACGACCCAGGCGCTTCAGGACCACATCCTTTTTCAGACCGGTTATCTGGTCAACGGAATCTGGAAAACGCTGGATACAACCTTTGATGTGCTGAATCCCGCGACCGGCGAGGTCATTGCTAAAGTCGCAAAAGCGGGTAAAGCGCAAACCGAAGACGCTATCGCAGCGGCTACCCAGGCCTTCCCGGCATGGCGTGCCAAAACCGCGAAAGAGCGCTCGGCGATTCTCTACCGCTGGTACGAACTGATTATTGAGAATAAAAGCTGGCTCGGGCGGTTGATGACCACCGAACAGGGCAAACCCCTGAAAGAAGCGGAGGGAGAAGTCGAGTACGCCGCCAGCTTTATCCAGTGGTTTGCCGAAGAGGCCAAACGGGCGAATGGTGAAATTATTCCGCCGATCAAACCCGGCTCACGCATTCTGGCGACCCGTGAACCCATTGGTGTGGTCGCGGCGATTACGCCGTGGAACTTCCCGATGGCCATGCTCACCCGCAAGTTAGGCCCGGCGCTCGCGGCCGGATGCACCGGGGTCATTAAACCGGCCAATAACACGCCGCTCAGCGCCTTTGCGCTGCTTACGCTGGCGAAACAGGCCGGAGTGCCCGACGGTGTTCTCAACGCCGTGGCCGGGAATACGCATGAAATCAGCGATGCGATCATGGCAAGCCGCGACGTGCGTAAAATCTCCTTTACCGGCTCAACCTCCGTCGGCAAAACGCTGGTGCGTAACGCCGCGGAAACCATGAAAAAAGTCTCGATGGAGCTGGGGGGAAATGCCCCGTATATCGTTTTTGAGGATGCGGATATCGACGCAGCGGTTAAGGGCGCGATCGCCAACAAGTTCCGCAATGCCGGGCAGGTCTGCGTCAGCGTGAACCGTTTTTATATTCAGGAAACCGTCTACGACAGATTTGTGAATAAACTTGCCGATGCGGTGAATGCGCTGAAGGTGGGTAATGGTCTTGAAGACGGGGTCGTGGTCGGGCCGCTGATTGAACCTTCTGCGGTCAACAAGGTGCGTGAGCATGTCGACGATGCCGTTGCCCGGGGCGCAACCGTACTGGCAGGAGGTAAGCCTCATCCGCTTGGCGGGAATTTCTGGATGCCAACCGTACTGGGCGACTGCCATGAGGGCATGAAGCTGGCAGAAGAAGAGACGTTTGGCCCGGTGGCGGCGTGCTTCCGGTTCACCTCGGAAGATGAAGTCATCCAGCGCGCCAACAACACGCCCTATGGGCTGGCGGCTTACTTCTACACCCAGAATCTCTCACGGGTCTTCCGCGTTTCACAGGCCATCGAGAGCGGGATGATCGGCATCAACGAGTGCGCCGTCTCCACGGAGCTCGGCCCCTTTGGCGGCGTAAAAGAGTCAGGCCTTGGACGAGAGGGCTCCGTGCTGGGGCTGGAAGAGTATCTGGAAGTTAAAACCCTGCATATTGGGGGATTATAATAGACAGGGCGGCATCTGCCGCTCGCCTGGACTGGGTGGCTGGCAATGAAAACCTATACGTTTGATTTTGACGAGATCGACAGTCAGGAAGACTTCTACCGTGAATTTATCCGGGTGTTTGATCTTGAGCGGGAAAGCGTGACGAATCTGGATACGCTGTGGGACGTGGTCACCGGCAGTCTGTTGCCGCTACCGCTGGAAATTGAGTTCATCCATTTGCCAGATAAGCTGCGAAGACGTTTTGGTGCGCTGATCTTGCTGTTCGATGAAGCGGAAGAAGAGCTTGAAGGGCAGCTGCGCTTTAACGCGCGGCATTGAATGAAAAAAAAAGCCCCTGACCATGAGGCCAGGGGCAAGTCGTATGATGAGATACGACGAGGGTTTATTTATACAGCTCTGCCGTTGCATGCCAGTGGTCACCCTGATTCAGTTCGGTGACGCGATAGCTGCTGGCGCCTGCTTTTTCAGCTTTGGCGGCAAGTTCATGACGAATATCCATCGGTGAACCGGTGACAGACGTTACGGAGACGCTGCCCATACGCTGTAGATTTTGTGCCTGGTCGGCATTTACCTGCTGTACCGCTGCGCTCGCGCCGAAAGAGAGAACGGATGCCAGACCGAGGGTTGCGATGATCAATTTGGTTTTCATAGTCTTTACTCCTGAATAGGGTTTTTACTCAACGGCGAGAAGGGTTGAACCGCTATTTTTATGCCTGGTGCCGTTGAGTGGAGATTTACGTTTTCAGCTATTACTAAAACTTATTTGTACAGCTCAGCGGTGGCGTGCCAGTGGTCACCGGAACGCGCTTCGATGATGCGATAGGATGACGCACCCTGTTCTTCCGCTTTTTTGTTCAGCATCTCATGCATGTCCATTGGCGATGTGCCGACCGCGCCGACAGAAACCGTACCGATGGCCTGGCGGGATTGCGCCTGGTCAGCATTGATAGAGTCTGCTGCGAAAGCACCGAATGACAGGACGGACAGGACGCTGAGCGCCGCTACAGTTGATTTGATTTTCATGATTCTTACCTCGTCGAATTTTTTAGTGGGGTCTTGTTTCGTGACCCTCATCACAAAATCAAGTATACACTAATAACGGTAAAAATTAATACCAGACTAATGGTTTCCTTTGTTATTACGTATTAAGTAGTCTATTTTTTATAACCAAATTGCATAATATTGGGCGTTTTTTGTTCAATGTGGATAGCTATATCTAATTAAATCATATGGATATCAGCTTTTGATTTTTTGTGCGATTTTTTGATTTAGCATTCACCAGATCAATGTTAATGGGTGGTAAAAAGCACTATTTGTCAAAGTGAAGGGCAGTACAAAAGAGGGGAGAACGCAGCGGAAGCAGAACGATCCCCGCAGCGACGCTACGGGGAGAGGGGATTAGAGTTCCTGCTCGAACAGTACCAGAATGGCTTCGTGGAGATCTTTCACGGAGAAACCGCTAGCCGGTGTGGTAAAGATAGTGTCATCGCCAGCGATAGTCCCGAGAATACCTTCCGTTTTACCCAGCGAGTCCAGCATGCGGGCAATCAGCTGCGCGGCACCCGGGCTTGTGTGGATCACCACGACGGCGTCGTTATGATCGATATCCAGAACCAGGTTTTTGAGCGGGCTGGAGGTGGTCGGCACGCCAAGTTCTGCCGGCAGGCAATAGACCATCTCCATCTTGGCGTTACGCGTACGCACCGCGCCAAATTTCGTTAACATGCGGGAGACTTTCGACTGATTGATGTTATCGAAGCCTTGTTCCTGCAGCGCCTGAACAATTTCTCCCTGAGAACTGAATTTCTCTTCTTTGAGTAGCGCCTTAAACGCCTTTACTAATTCTTCTTGCTTAGACGAGCTTCGCATAAGTCACCCGGAATATGACGATAGAAACAACATTATTATGCATGTGGATGAATTTTTATGCAAATTATCTACTCAGCGCCAGGCTGAAATAATGTTATGAAAGGGAGTGATTTTATCAGATTTCGTTATCAGAAAACATGCCTGGGTCACGCCGCGCAAATAAGCTTAAAAGTAAATTAAATGTTATCAAAATGATGTTGTTTTGGTGGCGGGGCAGGGTGTATTGTAACCACCTCTTAATGCGTTGCCCTCTGTCGTCAGATAGTCTTCTGGTGAGAGATAAAGTCGCGTGACCTCAAATTCTTTAGCTACGAAAATTGTAATTATTTACTTGCTGAATTATGGTCGCCGCAACGGATTTACAGATACTTAAGTTAACCATAATAAGGAGTTTAGGATGAAAGTCGCAGTCCTCGGCGCTGCTGGTGGTATCGGCCAGGCGCTTGCCCTACTACTGAAAACCCAACTGCCTTCAGGCTCAGAACTCTCCCTGTACGATATTGCTCCGGTAACCCCAGGCGTGGCGGTTGACCTGAGCCACATCCCAACTGCTGTAAAAATCAAAGGCTTCTCCGGTGAAGATGCACGTCCTGCGCTGCAGGGTGCCGACGTGGTGCTGATTTCTGCAGGCGTGGCGCGTAAGCCAGGCATGGATCGTTCAGACCTGTTCAACGTCAACGCGGGCATCGTGAAAAACCTGGTGCAGCAGATTGCAGAAATCTGCCCGAAAGCATGCATCGGTATCATCACTAACCCGGTGAACACCACCGTGGCTATCGCGGCAGAAGTGCTGAAGAAAGCGGGTGTTTACGACAAAAACAAACTGTTCGGCGTAACCACGCTGGATATCATCCGTTCCAACACCTTTGTTGCTGAGCTGAAAGGCAAACAGCCAACAGAAGTGGAAGTACCGGTCATCGGCGGTCACTCTGGCGTCACCATCCTGCCTCTGCTGTCGCAGATCCCAGGCGTGAGCTTCACCGAGCAGGAAGTGGCTGACCTGACCAAACGCATCCAGAACGCGGGCACCGAAGTGGTGGAAGCGAAGGCGGGTGGCGGTTCTGCAACCCTGTCTATGGGCCAGGCGGCTGCACGTTTCGGTCTGTCACTGGTTCGCGCTCTGCAGGGCGAGAAAGGCGTTGTTGAATGCGCTTACGTTGAAGGCGATGGCGAACACGCTCGCTTCTTCTCTCAGCCGCTGCTGCTGGGTAAAAACGGTATCGAAGAGCGTAAATCTATTGGTACGCTGAGCGCGTTTGAACAACACGCGATGGAAGGCATGCTGGATACGCTGAAGAAAGATATCACCCTGGGCGAAGAGTTCGTTAACAAGTAATACGAACCGTCTCCAGGTAAAAAAAACGGAGCTTATCGCTCCGTTTTTTTATGCCTGTCAGTTAGTGGCCGGGTATTCCTGAATCGTCACGTGCAGCGTCAGTTTCTTATCGTTGCGCATGACCTCAACCGGGATGATAGAACCCGGGCGAATTTCTGCCACCTGATCCATCGTCTCCAGCGCAGAGACCGCTGGCGTGCCGTTGACCGACACAATGACATCGTTTACCTGAATCCCCGCGTTGGCCGCCGGACCACCCGGTGCCACCTCGTTAACCACGATGCCCTGAATCTGATCGATACCGCCGCCCTGGGTATGCATCGGCGCAATTTCGCGCCCGCCGATACCGATATAGCCGCGGATCACGCGTCCGTCGCGGATCAGCTTATCCATAATTTTGGTCGCCAGCTGGAACGGAATAGCGAAGCCGATCCCTTCTGGCGTCTCACCGTCGTTACTCTTATCGAATGAGAGGGTATTGATACCCATCAGCTCGCCCAGCGAGTTGACCAGCGCCCCGCCGGAGTTACCGTGGTTGATGGAGGCATCGGTTTGCAGGAAGTTCTGCCGCCCGGAGGGGTTCAAACCAATACGACCGGTCGCGCTGATAATCCCCTGGGTGATGGTCTGGCCCAGGTTGTAAGGGTTACCGATAGCCAGTACGACGTCACCAATATGCGGGGTACGTTTACGGTTGATCGGGATGACCGGCAAGCCGCCCGTGGCGTTAATCTTCAGGACGGCCAGGTCGGTCAGGCTGTCAGAGCCAACGAGTAACGCCTCAAACACGCGGCCATCCTGCAGGGCGACGATGATCTGGTCGGCATCGTTAATCACGTGCTTGTTGGTAATAATGTAGCCGCGCTCGTCCATGATCACGCCGGAGCCGAGGGTACGGATCTCCAGCTGATTATGGGCTGAGGTATTCAGGCCGCGGTTATAGACGTTAACCACGGCAGGTGCGGCACGGCGAACGGCCTGGTTATAGGTGGCCGGCGTTTCATCCGTGCTATCGAACTGGGGAGCCGACAGTTTATTGAACTGACGTAAAGACGGCAGCGCCAGCAGCAGCAGGCCAGCGACAATCAAACCGATGACAGTAGAACGTAAGAGCTTTAAAAGCATGATGCGCGTGTCGTTAAAAAAGGAACGATTTGCAGCATAACATGAGTTATCCGGACATCACACGCAGCGGTGATGTCCGGGTCGCAAATGCTTAGCGCAACAGAATATAGATGGACTCATTGCCACGCATGACCTGCAGGGCAATAACCGCCGGTTTAGTTTCCAGCACCTTGCGCAGTTCGGCAATAGACTGCACGCGGTTGCGGTTTACACCGATAATCACGTCATCCTGATGCAATCCGGCCTGTGCGGCAGGGCTGCTCTTCTCGACGGTGTCGATGCTAATGCCTTTCGTACCGTCCTTCAGCTGCCCGTCGCTCAACGTCGCCCCCTGCAGCGCCGGGGCGATAAGCTCCGCACTGGCCGAGGATGAGGTGCTCTTATCCAGCGTCACTTCAACGTCAAGCGGCTTGCCGTCACGTATCAGGCCCAGCTTCACTTTGGCGCCAGGTTCCGTCGTGGCAATCCGTGAACGCAGTTCTGCAAAGCTGTTCAGCGGTTTGTCGTTCAGGCTGACGATCACATCCCCCGATTTTACGCCCGCTTTTGCCGAGCCGGAGTTTGGCAGCACTTCACTGACAAACGCCCCACGCTGTACGTTGATATTGAACGCTTTTGCGATATCCGCGCTCATCTCCATACCTTTAATACCCAGCAGCCCGCGTTTGATTTCACCGAACTGGATCAGCTGCTGCGCCAGGGTTTTGGCCATATTGCTGGGGATAGCAAAACCGATCCCGATGCTGCCGCCGCCCGGGGCCAGAATCGCCGTGTTAATCCCAATCAGCTCACCGTTAAGATTGAGCAATGCCCCGCCGGAGTTACCACGGTTGATGGAGGCATCGGTCTGGATAAAGTTTTCCAGCCCTTCCAGATTGAGGCCGCTGCGCCCGAGCGCCGAGACGATCCCGGAGGTGGCGGTCTGCCCTAAACCAAAGGGGTTGCCCACGGCGACGGCAAAATCGCCGACGCGCAGTTTGTCGGAGTCCGCGATGGCAATCTGGGTCAGATTGCTCGGGTTTTGCACCTGCAGCAGCGCGATGTCGCTCTGGTCATCGCCGCCGATCAGTTTGGCATCAAATTCACGGCCATCGTTCAGCTGGACGCTGATCTTATCGGCCTGGCTGATGACGTGGTTATTGGTCAGGATATAGCCTTTTGCTGCATCAATAATGACGCCAGAACCCAGGCCTTCAAAAGGCTGAGCCTGCTGGTCGGGAGACTCATCGCCAAAATATTTTTTCAGTTCTTCAGGGACGCGTTGGCTTTGTACTGCGGTGCCCTCAACCTGAACGCTGACGACCGCCGGCAACACTTTTTCCAGCACAGGCGCGAGGCTTGGAATGGCCGCCTGGCCAGGCACCTGGGAGGGTAGGGCGGCAAATACAGGGACGGACGCCGAGAGAGATAACCCGACACTTAACGCGATAGCGCTCAACAGCTGGTTTTTTTTCTTCATCGATGTTGACTCTCGTAACCTGGAATAAAGGAAAAACGGCCCTAAAAACACGTTGATGTTATTGAATTTTAAACCGCTGAACAATGAGGTGTTTAACTAAATGATAGCTGGGGTCATCAGGAAAGGACGGGCGCAATCGCTGCGCCCGTAAAATAAATTCTGGTTGTGCGATTAATCGCGTTTTACACCGCCGCGCAGCAGGCCGGACGCGCCATCGGAATAGTCGCGAGGCATCTGAACGGGCGCCTGATCGTTACCGGCTTCAGAGTCTGCCAGACGGTTGCGGAACGGGTTGGTTTCCGCGGTCATTTCCGGCAGCAGGCTGCTGGAGCTTTTTGCCATATGTTGATACAGCTGACGATAGTCGGTCGCCATGTTGTCCAGCAGCTCGGCGCTACGGGCAAAATGGCTGACCAGCTCTTCACGATACTCTTCCAGTTCAGCTTTGTTCTTTTCCAGTTCGTACTGCAGTGACTGCTGCTGACGCAATTTGCGATTACCGAAACGCATGGCCACAGCACCGATGACGATGCCGACGACTAAACCGATTAGCGCATATTCCCAGGTCATGAACTTCTCCCGTTGTCTTGTTGTTCCGTAGGGTGTTGGCTCGGCTCCTGCCTGTGCCTGATAATGCCACTATAACCGCTATTTCTGCAGAAGTGGAATCCTGACGTATCATCGCGTAGTGTAGAACGGCCTTTTTTTCATCAGTCACGTCTGCTGGTGAGCGTTAATTGAAGGAATAACAATAAGATTATGCAAAACCTGTCCCCTGCATCGCGTTATCAACTGGCCCTTAACGAGGGCACTCATCAGCCTGACGACGTTCAACGTGAGGCGGTAAACCGTCTGGAGATGATTTACCAGGAGCTCACGGCAAAACCCGCTGAAGTCGAACAGAACGGCGGGCTAAAGGCGGCGTTTGGGCGGTTGCTCGGTAAAAAAGCGCCACAGGCTCACGCGCCGGTGCGCGGTTTATATATGTGGGGCGGGGTCGGTCGTGGAAAAACCTGGCTGATGGACCTGTTTTATCTGAGCCTGCCTGGCGCACGTAAACAGCGTCTGCACTTCCATCGTTTTATGCTGCGGGTGCATGAAGAGCTGACCGCACTGCAGGGCAAAAGCGATCCGCTGGAGATTGTGGCCGACCGGTTCAAGGCGGAAACGGACGTACTCTGTTTCGATGAGTTTTTTGTGTCTGACATCACCGATGCCATGCTGTTAGGGGGCCTGATGAAAGCGCTATTTGCCCGCGGGATCACGCTGGTGGCCACGTCGAATATCCCGCCGGACGAGCTGTACCGCAACGGCCTGCAGCGGGCACGCTTCCTGCCCGCCATCGATGCCATCAAGCAGCACTGCGACATCATGAACGTCGATGCAGGTGTCGATTATCGTCTGCGCACGCTGACCCAGGCGCACCTGTGGCTTTCGCCGTTAAATGCAGAGACCACCCGCGAGATGGATGCACTCTGGCTGGCGCTGGCGGGAGCAAAACGCGAGCACGCTCCGGAACTTGAGATTAACCATCGCCCGCTGCCCACACTCGGCGTCGAAAACCAAACGCTGGCGGTCTCCTTTACGACGCTCTGCGTGGATGCCCGCAGCCAGCACGACTATATTGCGCTTTCGCGTCTGTTCCACACCGTGATGGTGCTGGGCGTGCCGGTGATGACGCGGCTGATGGAGAGCGAAGCACGGCGCTTTATTGCGCTGGTGGACGAGTTTTATGAGCGGCACGTCAAGCTGGTGGTCAGCGCCGAGGTACCTTTATATGAGATTTACCAGGGCGAGCGGCTGAAGTTTGAGTTCCAGCGCTGCCTGTCGCGCCTGCAGGAGATGCAGAGCGAGGAATATCTGAAGCTGGAGCATATGCCATAAATGCCACCCTCTCCCTGTGGGAGAGGGGCTGGGGGGGAGGGCACCAGACCGCACACTACTCACCCCCGAAAAACCCATTCCAAATCACATTTAAGGGTCGATCTTTGACCTCAACTTCTCTATAATCTTGCGACCCCACGTTACGAGAAGGTTTTTTTCCCGAAACTTTCTATGTGTCGGCATGTGCTATTCGAAGGGGTAGGTTTGCCGGACTTTGTCGTGTGAACCTCAACTGACTAAACGTTTGGGTGTTCACCAACGTGTAACTTATTATTTGGGTAAGCTTTTAATGAAAACTTTTACAGCTAAACCAGAAACCGTACAGCGCGACTGGTATGTTGTTGACGCGACCGGTAAAACTCTGGGCCGTCTGGCTACTGAACTGGCTCGTCGCCTGCGCGGTAAGCATAAAGCGGAATACACTCCGCACGTTGATACCGGTGATTACATCATCGTTCTGAACGCTGATAAAGTTGCTGTAACCGGCAACAAGCGTACTGACAAAATGTACTACCACCACACCGGCCACATCGGTGGTATCAAAGAAGCGACCTTTGAAGAGATGATTGCCCGCCGTCCTGAGCGTGTGATTGAAATCGCGGTTAAAGGCATGCTGCCAAAAGGCCCGCTGGGTCGTGCTATGTACCGTAAACTGAAAGTTTACGCGGGTAACGAGCACAACCACGCGGCACAGCAACCGCAAGTTCTTGACATCTAATCGGGATTATAGGCAATGGCTGAAAATCAATACTACGGCACTGGTCGCCGCAAAAGTTCCGCAGCTCGCGTTTTCATCAAACCGGGCAGTGGTAAAATCGTAATCAACCAGCGTTCTCTGGAACAATACTTCGGTCGCGAAACTGCCCGCATGGTAGTTCGCCAGCCGCTGGAACTGGTTGACATGGTAGAAAAACTGGATCTGTACATCACCGTTAAAGGTGGTGGTATCTCCGGTCAGGCAGGTGCGATCCGTCACGGTATCACCCGCGCTCTGATGGAGTACGACGAATCCCTGCGTTCTGAACTGCGTAAAGCTGGCTTCGTTACTCGTGACGCGCGTCAGGTTGAACGTAAGAAAGTGGGTCTGCGTAAAGCACGTCGTCGTCCACAGTTCTCCAAACGTTAATCCATTCTGCTTACGCAGAACGATTGGCGAAAAACCCGCTTCGGCGGGTTTTTTTATGGATAATGCGCAGGTTATCCACAATATCCATGCATATATCTTCTCTTTTTCCACATTTCCAGAATCCCCTCACCACAAAGCCATCAAAATCTGGTAAACTATCATCCAATTTTCTGCCCAAATATCGGTGAATACTCGATTTTTGTTCGTTTCTTGAACAATGTGTTTTCTCTGGGATGGGCGATACAACATCTGGCTGGCCCCTGTTGGGCTGGTAGCAGTAAAAATTCTGAATATACCTGGAGGTTTTCATGGCTGTCGCTGCCAACAAACGTTCGGTAATGACGCTGTTTTCTGGTCCTACTGACATTTATAGCCATCAGGTTCGTATCGTGCTGGCCGAGAAAGGTGTCAGTTTTGAGATCGAGCATGTGGAAAAGGATAACCCGCCTCAGGATCTGATCGATCTCAACCCGAGCCAAAGCGTACCGACGCTGGTGGATCGCGAGCTGACCCTGTGGGAATCCCGTATCATTATGGAATATCTGGATGAGCGTTTCCCGCATCCGCCACTGATGCCTGTGTACCCTGTCGCGCGTGGTGAAAGCCGCCTGTACATGCAGCGTATCGAAAAAGACTGGTATTCGCTGATGAACGTGATTACCAGCGGTTCCGCTTCTGAAGCTGACGCTGCACGTAAGCAACTGCGTGAAGAGCTGCTGGCAATCGCCCCTGTGTTTGGTCAGAAACCATTCTTCCTGAGCGATGAGTTCAGCCTGGTGGATTGCTACCTGGCACCGCTGCTGTGGCGTCTGCCAACCCTGGGCGTAGAGTTCAGCGGTCCTGGCGCGAAAGAGCTGAAGGGCTATATGACTCGCGTATTTGAACGCGACTCTTTCCTGGCATCTTTAACTGAACCGGAACGTGAAATGCGTCTCGGCCGAGGCTAATGACTGTGGAAATGTCACAACTTACCCCACGCCGTCCTTATCTGCTGCGCGCCTTCTATGAATGGCTGCTGGATAACCAGCTCACGCCGCACCTGGTTGTGGATGTGACGTTGCCGGGCGTGCTGGTTCCAATGGAATACGCGCGTGACGGACAAATCGTACTGAACATCGCGCCGCGCGCGGTGGGCAACCTGGAGCTGGCAAACGATGAAGTGCGCTTCAACGCGCGTTTCGGCGGCGTGCCGCGTCAGGTTTCCGTGCCGCTGGCAGCCGTGCTGGCCATCTACGCGCGTGAAAACGGTGCGGGTACCATGTTCGAGCCGGAAGCGGCGTATGATGAAGATGTTGCCAGCCTGAATGATGACAACGCATCCGACGAGCGCGAAAGCGACACGGTGATGTCACTTATCGATGGCGATAAACCCGATCATCACGACGACAATGATCCTGATGACGATCCGCCTCCGCGCGGTGGTCGTCCGGCTCTTCGCGTCGTGAAATAAAAAACAGGCCCAATCGGGCCTGTTTTTTTACACTTCCAGGTAGTTCAGGATCCCGTCAGCCGCTTTACGACCTTCGGCAATCGCCGTTACCACCAGGTCAGAACCGCGAACGATATCGCCACCGGCGAAGATTTTCGGGTTGCTGGTCTGGAATGCGTTGTCGCTGCCTTCTGGCGCAATCACTCGGCCCTGCGAATCCAGCTCAACGCTGTGCTTCGCCAGCCATTCCATGCTGTGAGGACGGAAACCGAACGCCATCACCACGGCATCGGCCGGGATCACGTGCTCAGAACCGGCTACGATCTCGGCGCGACGACGGCCTTTCGCATCCGGTGCGCCCATCTCAGTGCGCGCCATCTTCACGCCGCTCACTTTACCGTTGGCATTCACTTCAATACCCAGAGGCTGGATGTTGAACTGGAACTCCACGCCCTCTTCACGCGCGTTTTTCACTTCGCGCTTAGAGCCCGGCATGTTCTCTTCGTCACGACGATAGGCGCAGATCACGTGTGCCGCATTCTGACGAATGGAGGTACGCACGCAGTCCATCGCGGTATCACCGCCGCCCAGCACCACCACGCGTTTGCCTTCCATGCTGACGAACGGCTCGTCGGCGGTTTCGCCGTAGCCCATGATCTGCTTGGTGTTGGCAATCAGGAACGGCAGCGCGTCAAACACGCCCGGCGCATCTTCGTTCTCCAGACCGCCGCGCATGGACTGATAGGTGCCCACGCCCAGGAACACGGCGTCGTAATCCTTCAGCAGGTCGTCGAGCTGCACGTCGCGGCCCACTTCCACGTTCAGTTTGAACTCAATGCCCATGCCGGTGAAGATTTCACGGCGACGGGTCATGACCTCTTTTTCCAGCTTGAAGGCCGGGATGCCGAAGGTCAGCAGACCGCCGATTTCCGGATGGCGGTCAAAGACCACCGCCTTCACGCCGTTGCGGGTCAGCACGTCCGCACAGGCCAGGCCCGCCGGGCCCGCGCCGATGATTGCCACGCGCTTGTCGGTTTGCTTCACGCCGGTCATGTCCGGACGCCAGCCCATTTCGAACGCTTTATCGTTGATATAGCGCTCGATGTTGCCGATGGTCACCGCACCGAACTCGTCGTTCAGCGTACAGGAACCTTCACACAGACGGTCCTGAGGGCACACGCGGCCGCACACTTCCGGCAGGGTGTTGGTCTGGTGAGACAGCTCGGCGGCTTCAAAAATACGCCCTTCGTTGGCCAGCTTCAGCCAGTTCGGGATGTAGTTGTGTACCGGGCATTTCCACTCACAGTAAGGGTTACCGCACGACAGGCAGCGGTCTGCCTGTGCTTTGGCCTGGCCTTCTGAAAACGGCTCGTAGATTTCAACAAATTCAATTTTGCGGATCTTCAGCGGTTTCTTTGGCGGATCAACACGCTGCAGGTCGATAAACTGGTATACGTTCTGGCTCATCTGAATTCCTTACTGCGCCTGCACGCGCAGCTCTGCTGCGCTACGACTACGGTGACCCAACAGGGCTTTAACATCGCTGGACTTCGGCTTAACCAGCGCGAATTTCGCAGAGAACGCCGGCCAGTTCGCCAGGATCTCTTCGCCGCGCGAAGAACCGGTATGCTGCACGTGTTCGGTAATCAAACCGCGCAGGTGTTCTTCGTGAATGGCCAGCGTATCAACGTCCAGCACTTCTACCAGCTCCGGGTTCACGCGTTTGCGGAACTCACCGTCTTCATCCAGGACGTAGGCAAAACCGCCCGTCATGCCTGCGCCGAAGTTCACGCCGGTTTTACCCAGAACGCAAACAATCCCGCCCGTCATGTATTCACAACCGTTATCGCCGATGCCTTCCACCACGGTGATAGCACCGGAGTTACGCACCGCAAAACGCTCGCCCGCACGGCCTGCTGCGAACAGACGACCGCCGGTCGCGCCGTACAGGCAGGTGTTACCGATGATGCTGGCTTCATGGCTGCGGAAGGCTGAGCCGACCGGAGGACGCACCGCCAGCAGACCGCCCGCCATGCCTTTACCGACGTAGTCGTTGGCATCGCCGGTCAGATACAGCTCAACACCACCTGCGTTCCATACGCCGAAGCTCTGACCCGCGGTACCGCTGAAGTGCGCGGTAATTGGATCTGCTGCCAGCCCCTGGTCACCGTGCGTCTGCGCGATGTAGCCGGAAAGGGAGGCACCCACGGAACGGTCGGTGTTGCGGATATCAAACCAGAACGTTTTGCTCTGCTTGTCGTCCACGAACGGCTTCGCCTGCTGCAGCAGCTGTGCGTTCAGCACGCCGTTATCAAACGGCGGGTTGTTCTCGGTGCAGTAGACCGCTTTGCCAGGATGAGGCTGCGCGGTTTCCAGCAGCTTGCTCAGCTCCAGCTTCTGCTGCTTGGCCGTGAAGCCTTCCAGCTCTTTCAACAGGTCGGTACGGCCAATCAGGTCCACCAGACGTTTCACGCCCAGCTGCGCCATCAGCTCGCGGGTTTCGCGGGCGATGAACTCAAAGTAGTTGGTCACTTTGAACGGCAGACCGTGATAGTGGTTCTTACGCAGCTTCTCGTCCTGGGTAGCAACGCCGGTTGCGCAGTTGTTCAGGTGGCAAATACGCAGGTATTTACAGCCGAGCGCAACCATTGGGCCGGTACCGAAGCCGAAGCTTTCCGCGCCGAGGATCGCCGCTTTGATGATGTCGAGGCCGGTTTTCAGGCCACCGTCCACCTGCAGGCGGATCTTGTGACGCAGACCGTTAGCCACCAGCGCCTGCTGGGTCTCCACCAGGCCAAGCTCCCACGGGCAGCCCGCGTATTTCACGGAGGAGAGTGGGCTTGCGCCGGTGCCGCCGTCGTAGCCGGCGATGGTGATGAGATCCGCATAGGCTTTCGCCACGCCGGTCGCAATGGTGCCGACGCCCGGTTCGGAAACCAGCTTCACGGAGATCATCGCCTTCGGGTTGACCTGCTTCAGGTCGAAAATCAGCTGCGCCAGGTCCTCGATAGAGTAGATATCATGGTGCGGCGGCGGGGAGATCAGCGTCACGCCCGGCACGGAATAGCGCAGTTTGGCGATGTACGGGGTAACTTTATCACCCGGCAGCTGGCCGCCTTCGCCCGGTTTCGCACCCTGAGCGACTTTAATCTGGATCACGTCGGCGTTGACCAGGTACGCAGGCGTCACGCCAAAGCGACCGGATGCCACCTGCTTGATACGGGACACTTTGTTGGTGCCGTAACGCGCCGGATCTTCACCGCCTTCGCCGGAGTTGGAGTTGCCGCCGATGCTGTTCATGGCTTCCGCCAGCGCTTCGTGGGCTTCCGGGCTCAGCGCGCCGATGGACATCGCCGCGGTATCGAAGCGTTTGAACAGTTCAGATGCCGGCTCAACCTCATCAATGCTGACCGCTTCATCGCCCGGATTGAGGGCAATGAGGTCGCGCAGCGTTGCCGCCGGACGGTTGTTTACCAGCTCAGCGTACTGCTGGTAGTCGCTGTATTCACCGCTCTGTACCGCCTGCTGCAGCGTGCGCACCACGTCCGGGTTGTAGGCGTGGTATTCGCCGCCGTGAACGTATTTCAGCAGACCGCCCTGATCCAGCGGCTTACGTGCCAGCCACGCGCGTTTGGACAGGTTCACCAGATCCTGCTGGAAGTCAGCAAAACCGGCGCCGCCGATGCGGCTGACCACGCCCTGGAAGCAGAGGTTGGCGACCTCGTCATGCAGGCCGACCGCTTCAAACAGCTTCGAACAGCGGTAGGAGGCAATGGTCGAGATGCCCATTTTGGACATGATCTTGTACAGGCCTTTATTGATGCCGTTACGGTAGTTCAGCATCACCGCGCGGTAATCTTTGTCGATCGCGCGGGTATCCACCAGACGGGCCAGCGTTTCGTAGGCCAGGTACGGGTAGATCGCCGTCGCGCCAAAGCCTAACAGCACGGCAAAGTGGTGCGGGTCGCGGGCGCTGGCGGTTTCAACGATGATGTTGGCGTCACAGCGCAGGCTCTTGTCGACCAGACGCGTCTGGATAGCGCCGACCGCCATCGGGGCAGGCACCGGCAGACGGTTTTTCGCGATATTGCGGTCGGACAGCACCAGCAGAACGGTACCGTTACGCACCATCTGTTCGGCTTTGTCACACAGCGCATTCACCGTCTCTTCGAGGCTCGCTTCGGTCACGTCGAAGGTAATATCGAGCGTGTCGGCGCGGTAGTGCTCCTCTTTCATGGTGGTGAGCTGTTTGAAATCGGAGTACAGCAGGATCGGCGATTTAAAGGTCAGACGGTGCGCCTGGCCTTCGGCCTCGCAGAAGACGTTCATCTCGCGACCGATGCTGGTGGCCAGCGACATCACGTGCGCTTCGCGCAGCGGGTCGATCGGCGGGTTGGTCACCTGCGCGAACTGCTGGCGGAAGTAATCGTAAATGATGCGCGGCTGGCTGGAGAGCACGGCAAACGGGGTATCGTCACCCATTGAGCCGACCGCTTCCTGGCCGTTTTCACCAAGCACGCGAATAACGGAGTCCAGCTCTTCTGCGCTGTAGTTAAACTGTTTCTGGAAGCTTGCAAGCGTATCGTCGTCCAGTTCGCGGCGACCCACTTCTTCATCCGATAAATCTTCGAACGGCACCAGGCGACGCACGTTCTTCTCCATCCACTCTTTGTACGGATGGCGGCTTTTCAGATCGTGATCGGTTTCGGCAGAGTGCAGAATGCGCCCGCCGCGGGTGTCGATAACCATCAGTTCGCCCGGGCCGACGCGGCCCTTCTCGACCACTTCGTCAGGCTGGTAATCCCAGATACCGACTTCAGAGGCGCAGGTGATGAGCTTGTCTTTGGTGATGACGTAGCGCGCCGGGCGCAGACCGTTACGGTCCAGGTTACAGGCGGCAAAACGGCCGTCGGACATGACGATGCCCGCCGGGCCGTCCCACGGCTCCATGTGCATGGAGTTGAAGTCGAAGAACGCGCGCAGCTCAGGGTCCATATCCGGGTTGTTCTGCCAGGCCGGTGGCACGAGCAGACGCATGGCGCGCACGATGTCCATCCCGCCCGCCAGCAGCAGTTCCAGCATGTTATCCATGGAGCTGGAGTCAGAGCCGGTTTCGTTCACGAACGGCGCGGCATCGTGCAGGTCAGGGATCAGCGGCGTCTGGAACTTATAGGTACGGGCGCGGGCCCACTGGCGGTTACCGGTGATGGTGTTAATCTCGCCGTTATGCGCCAGGTAGCGGAACGGCTGAGCCAGCGGCCAGCGTGGAACGGTGTTGGTGGAGAAGCGCTGGTGGAACAGGCAAATGGCCGATTCCAGACGCAGGTCCGCCAGGTCCAGGTAGAAGCGCGGCAGGTCAGCCGGCATACACAGACCTTTATAGATGTTCACCAGGTTAGAGAGGCTACAGACGTAGAACTCTTTATCGTCCTGGAGACGTTTTTCAATGCGGCGGCGGGCGATAAACAGACGGCGTTCCATATCACGCGGACGCCAGCCCGCAGGCGCGTTGACGAAAATCTGTTCAATACGAGGCAGCGAGGAGAGGGCGATTTCACCGAGCACCCCTTCGTTAGTTGGCACATCGCGCCAGCCGACAATCGACAGGGTTTCACGCTGAAGTTCTTCTTCGACGATGCGGCGTGAGGCGGCAGCCTTTTCAGGATCCTGGTTCAGGAACAGCATGCCGACAGCGTAGTTTTTGGCTAAACGCCAGCCGCGCTCTTCCGCCACGATGCGGAAGAAACGATCCGGTTTTTGCAGCAGCAGGCCGCAACCGTCGCCGGTTTTACCATCGGCAAGAATAGCGCCACGGTGCTGCATACGGGCCAGTGCGTGAATAGCGGTACGCACTACCTTGTGGCTAGGTTCGCCTTCTATGTGGGCGATCAGGCCGAAACCACAGTTATCCTTCTCAAGGGATTTATCGTACAACATATCAGTGAACCTCCCCAGGCTCGTCGGGCTTCCCACTGAACTTTACCGTGGCGCACAGGCGCAGAAAGAGCATGGCGACGGGGTTTGCGTTTCATACGCGGACCTCGCATTCGCCCTCTTTTTCATCCTTTCGCGCAGGTAAACAAGTTTGAGGACTTGCTTCAGAGGGAATCTCAATTACTGCATAAATATGATGAGCAGGCCGCTCATCCAGAAAGCTTCCAGCGGATTTCCAACTTATCGGGAATTGGTACACAGGTCAAATGGCAATCTTATTTATACAAAAATGTGCTAAAGAGAGTTTATCTTTTTGTTATTAAAAGGTATTTAACTATTTTTACATTGATTGAATGCCCTGGCAGGACACAGAGGAGTGTGATCTGACTCACTATATGAAAGCGGTATTATCAATGTAGCGTGCTGAATAGCAGTTTTATAGCAGAATAATAATCTGGCATTGACTGCAAACCCGCATAAACCCACTGTTTTTCAGTGGTGGCGCTATAAATGAAAAAAACAATCAGAACATAAGGAAAAGTAATCACATGCGGCGTGAATGAAATTGCAGTAATCCTGAGTATTTATTCATATAGATAAAGGCCGTCCAGGGCGATTGATCCAGGTCATCGCCGACAGAGGCTAAAAGTGGCAGGCTTGTCCCCTTTCTCCGGGACGGTCTATCAGATTATGCAGTTACAGAAATTAGTCAATATGTTTGGTGGGGATCTTTTGCAGCGGTACGGGCAAAAGGTTCATAAGCTGACGCTGCATGGCGGGTTTAGCTGCCCGAATCGCGATGGCACCATCGGGCGCGGCGGCTGCACCTTCTGTAACGTTGCGTCCTTTGCTGACGAAGCCCAGCAGCATAAATCTATCGCTGAACAACTTGCCCATCAGGCCAGCCTGGTGAACCGCGCGAAGCAGTATCTGGCCTATTTTCAGGCCTACACCAGCACGTGGGCGGAGGTGCAGGTGCTGCGCTCTATGTATCAGCAGGCCGTCAGCCAGGCCAGCATCGTTGGGCTGTGCGTGGGCACGCGCCCGGACTGCGTACCGGACGCGGTGCTGGACCTGCTCAGCGAGTACAAAGAACAAGGCTACGAGATCTGGCTGGAGCTGGGCTTACAGACCGCACATGACAAAACGCTGCACCGTATTAACCGTGGCCATGATTTCGCCTGCTACCAGCGCACCACGCGCCTGGCCCGCGAGCGTGGGCTGAAGGTCTGTTCACACCTGATTGTTGGGTTACCCGGTGAAGGTCAACAGCATGGCCTTGAAACGCTGGAAAAGGTGGTTGAGACCGGCGTGGACGGCATTAAGCTGCACCCGCTGCATATCGTTACGGGAAGCATTATGGCAAAAGCCTGGGAGGCCGGGCGGTTAAGCGGTATTGAGCTTGAGGACTATACGGTGACGGCGGGGGAGGTGATTCGCCACACCCCGCCGGAAATTGTCTACCACCGCATCTCGGCCAGCGCCCGCCGTCCAACGCTTCTGGCTCCGCTATGGTGTGAGAACCGCTGGACGGGGATGGTGGAAATTGACCGCTATCTGCAGGAGAACGGTGTGCAGGGTTCGGCGCTGGGCCGCCCGTGGGTTCCCCGTCTACCGGCGACGGCCGCCTAACAAACTCCCCAGCATGCCGCGCACGATTTGATTGGTGACCTGCCGCGCCGCGCTTTTCGCCATGGTCTGTACCACGCCGTCGCGCTTGCCGCCGCGCGGCCCGGTGCTGCCGAACAGGATGTCTTTGAGCCCCCCGAGAATACCGTCATCCACGGCGACGGACTGCCCTTTAGCGGCAGGAGCATCCTGCGATTCGGTTGTCGCCTGCACTCCTTTTTGCAGCATCTCGAACGCGGACTCGCGATCCACCTCGTCTTCGTACTTTCCGTAAACCGGCGAGTGGTTAATCAGGCCGTTGCGTTCATCGTCGGTAACGGGCCCCATGCGCGAGCAGGGCGCGATCACCATGGCGCGTTCCACCACGGACGGGCTGCCCTTCGCATCCAGGAACGAGATCAGCGCTTCACCGGTGCCTAACGCCTGAATCGCCGCTTCGGTATCAAAGGCCGGATTGGCGCGCATGGTTTGCGCGGCGGCTTTCACCGCTTTCTGATCTTTCGGCGTAAAGGCGCGCAAGGCGTGCTGCACGCGGTTACCGAGCTGGCCGAGCACGTTATCCGGGATATCCGACGGGTTTTGTGAAACAAACCAGACGCCAACGCCTTTGGAGCGGATCAGGCGAATGACCTGTTCAATCTTATCCAGCAAGACCTGCGGCGCGTCGTTAAACAGCAGGTGCGCTTCGTCAAAGAAGAAGACCAGCTTCGGTTTTTCCAGATCGCCCGCTTCGGGTAACTGCTCGTAGAGTTCGGAGAGCATCCATAGCAGGCTGGCGGCGTAGAGCTTTGGCATTTGGTAGAGCTTCTCGGAGCTCAGAATGTTGATAATGCCTTTGCCGCTGCTGTCGGTGCGCATCCAGTCTTTGATATCCAGCATCGGCTCGCCGAAGAAGTGCTCGGCGCCCTGTTGCTCCAGCGTCAGTAACCCACGCTGAATGGCTCCCACCGAGGCGCTGCTGATATTGCCGTACTGGTTCTGGAAGGATTTGGCGTTATCGCCTATGTACTGCGTAATGGCGCGCAGATCTTTGAAATCAAGCAGCAGCAGCCCCTGATCGTCGGCAATACGGAAGATAATATTCAGCACGCCGGACTGCACGTCGTTGAGGTTAAGCAGACGGGCCAGCAGCAGCGGGCCGAGATCGGAAACGGTAGCGCGCACCGGGTGGCCCTTCTCACCAAAGATATCCCACACTACCACCGGATTGTTATGCGGCGTCCAGTTCGTGATGCCAATATTGTTCAGCCGTTCGAGCAGTTTCTCAGAGGCCGTCCCTTCCTGAGCCACACCGGTTAAATCGCCTTTCACGTCAGCCATAAAGACCGGTACGCCAATCTCCGAAAGCGACTCCGCCAGCTTTTGCAGGGTGACGGTTTTCCCCGTCCCGGTCGCTCCGGTGATCAGACCGTGGCGGTTCGCCATCGCGGGCAGTAAATACAGCTCTTTTTCCAGCGTCCTGGCAATTAACAATGGTGTACTCATGATGCGCTTCCTCTCTTTGTCCTGGGTGGAGTATAGGCAACCTGACCGCAATTTGGTTGAGTAAATTCCTGACTTTGCGGCGCATTATCCAGCGCGGACTATGCTTTTGCATACGGTTCACAAAAATAGTGGGAAACGATGTCCAGATTCTTCTTTAACGATCGCAAACAGCTGGTCAACGATGCCATTGAAGGCATACTGCTTTCTGCGCCACACGCAAATCTCGTCAAGCTTGATATCGATCCGGCCATCAGGATCGTCGCGCGCGGCGACTGGGACAAAAGCCGCGTGGCGGTGATCTCCGGCGGCGGCTCAGGCCACGAACCCGCGCACGCCGGGTTTGTTGGCAAAGGGATGCTGACGGCGGCAGTGTGTGGCGATCTGTTTGCCTCGCCGAGCGTGGATGCGGTGCTGAACGCCATTGTGGCGGTCACGGGCGATCGCGGCTGTCTGCTGATCGTCAAAAACTACACCGGCGATCGCCTGAACTTTGGTCTGGCGGCGGAAAAGGCCAAACGCTACGGCCTGAAGGTGGAGATGGCGATCGTGGCGGACGATATCGCGCTGCCGGATAACAAACAGCCGCGCGGTATTGCCGGTACGGCACTGGTGCACAAGATTGCCGGCTATGCGGCGGAGCAGGGGAAATCGCTGAGCGAGGTGCGGGATATTGCGCAACAGGCCTGCGATAACCTCTGGAGCCTGGGCGTGGCGATGCAAACGTGCAACCTGCCGGGCAGCGATGATGAAGAGGGGCGGATTAAGCAAGGCCATGTCGAGCTGGGCCTGGGCATTCACGGAGAGCCCGGGGCTTCCGTCGTGGATACGCAGAACAGCAAAGCCATTATCGACACGCTGGTGACGCCGTTACGCGCGCAGGCGGGAGAAGGGCGGTTTGCGGTATTGATTAACAATCTCGGCGGCGTATCGGCGCTGGAGATGGCGCTGCTGACCAAAGAGCTGGCGCATTCGGCGCTGAAAGAGGAGATCGCGTATCTGATAGGCCCCGCGCCGCTGGTGAGCGCGCTGGACATGAAAGGCTTTTCGCTCACGCTGCTGAAGCTCAACGATTTCTTCGAAAAGGCGATTCGCGCCGAGGTCGAAACGCTGGGCTGGCAGAAACCCGTGGCGTTTGCGCCGCTGCGCACCGTGGCGCATACCGCCATTCACGATCGCGTGGAATACACTCCGTCGGACAATGTGCGGGTAGGCGAATATGTTTCCTCGGTGACAAAAACGCTGCTCCAGCTGGAAAACCGACTGAACGCGCTGGATGCCAAAGTGGGCGACGGCGATACCGGCTCCACTTTTGCGCAAGGGGCGCGGGATATTGCGCAGCGTCTGGAGGATCGCAAGCTCCCGCTTGATGACGTATCGACGCTGCTGCTGCTGGTTGGCGAGCGGCTGGCGACGGTGATGGGCGGATCGAGCGGGGTGCTGATGTCGATCTTCTTTACCGCGGCCGGGCAAAAGCTTCACGATGGTCAGCCGCTGCCCGAGGCATTGCTCAGCGGGCTGGCGCAGATGAAGCAGTACGGTGGGGCAGATCTCGGCGATCGTACCCTGATCGACGCGCTGCAACCGGCGCTTGAAGCATTGAAGAATGGCGATCTTCAGGCAGCGGCGCAGGCCGCACAGCACGGTGCTGAAGCAACGGCGAAAATGGCGAAAGCCGGCGCGGGACGTTCATCGTATGTGAATAAAGAGAATCTGGATGGGGTAATGGATCCGGGAGCGGTCGCGATAGCGGAAGTATTTAACGTATTGTCGCAGCAGTGAAAGTAGGCCGGGTAAGGCGAAGCCGCCACCCGGCACTATCACATCAGAAATCCGCTTTCAACACCACGCGGTAGCGGGCTTTGCCGTCACGCACGTGCTGGATCGCTTCGTTGATTTTCGACATCGGATACAGTTCGGTGGTCGGCGCCACTTTGGTGCGTCCGGCAAATTTCATCAGCTTGCGCAACTCAAACGGCGTACCGGTCGCGGAGCCTGACACGCTGCGATCCCCGCCGATCAGGGTAAACGCAGGAACCGGCAGCGGCTTCATTACGGCACCTACGGTATGGAAGTTACCGCCGTAGGCCAGCGCCTCAAAGTACGGCTGCCAGTCAAGATCCACGTTAACGGTGTTGATGATCAGGTCAAACTGCCCGGCCAGCGCGTTCAGCGCGTCAGGATCGCGGCTGTTCACCACTTTATCCGCACCCATCGCCAGCACTTCTTTCTCTTTCGCCGGGTTCGAGCTGAACGCCGTGACTTCACAGCCCATCGCGTGCAGCAGCTTGATGGCGATATGCCCCAGGCCGCCAATACCAATGACACCCACGCGGCTGGTGGCGGTGATATGGTGCATCAGCAGGGGTTTGAAGACGGTGATACCGCCGCACAGCAGCGGACCGGCGGATTCGATATCAATGCTGTCCGGCAGCGGAATCACCCATTGCCAGTCGGCGCGCAGTTTGTCGGCAAAACCGCCCTTGTTCAGAATAGTGGGAACGGCGCCTTCGAGGCAGTTGATCTGATTCCCGCTGATACAGGCGTCGCAGTGACCACAGCTGCGTGCCGTCCAGCCAATGCCCACGCGCTGGCCCACTTTCAGCCCTTTGTCCTGCGCGGCGCTACCGAGCGCCACGACGCGGCCAATAACTTCGTGTCCGGCAACCAGCGGATAGCTCGAGAAGCCCCATTCGTTGTCGATCATCGAGAGATCCGAGTGGCAGATCCCGCAGTAATCAACCTGTACTTCGACGTCTTCTGCTTTTAGTTCGCCCGCATCGTACTCGTACAGCTCAAGTTCTGCACCCGCCTGCGGTGCGGCGTAGCTTTTTATCTTCGACATCGTGTTTCCCCCGTTGTGGTGTGAACTGAGAGTGTAGAGCATTCAGTTTACAGCCGCTTAACAGAAGAGGGCAGGAACGAAACTTACAGACTTTTCAGCATTCTGACTTCGCAATCAACGTGGCCGGTACAGCCCAGCGGTGCATCGATATGCTCAAAGCCCAGATGTTCATACAGGCCGATGGCCTCTTTGAGGAAAGCGGTTGTTTCAAGGTAGCAGCGTGTAAAACCCTGCTTGCGGGCGTGGTCCAGCGCAATTAGCGCCAGCTTTTTCGCCAGTCCTTGCCCGCGCGCCGTTGGGAGGAAATACATTTTCTGCAGCTCACAGATATCCGGCTCGCTGCAGCTGAGGGGCGCCACGCCGCCGCCGCCCACGACCTGGCCGTTCTGCTCAATTACCCAGTAGGCATGCCCTGGCTGGCTGTAGAGCTGGAAAAGCTCGTCCAGATTCGGGTCAGCAACCGTGTAGCCTTTGTCAGCCGTCAGGCCATATTCGGCAGAAACGGTGCGGATAACGGCGGCGATAGCCGGGTTATCCTGCTCAGTGATCCGACGCATCGTCGTCGCGACGGGGGTAATCACGCTCATAGCATTACTCATTACAAAAATTGACACATAACTGCTGTTAATAGCACCGCAGAAAGGGGAGTGCAAGCGAGGAGTTTTCAGGAAGGATACCCCTTACGCCCTGAAGCGTAAGGGGTAAAAGCATTACAGGGCTGCGATAACCGCCTGCTGCTCGATCAGTTTGGTCTTCGCATCGGCGAAGGCAACCAGACGCTCACGCTCTTTCGCGATGACCGCTTCCGGCGCGCGGGCGACAAAGCCTTCGTTCGCCAGCTTGCTTTCGATTTTGCCAATTTCCACGTCGACTTTCGCCACTTCTTTCGCCAGACGAGCCAGCTCGGCGTCTTTGTCGATCAGGCCCGCCATCGGGATCAGCAGTTCGGCGCCGTCGATGATTTTGGTCACGGAAACCGGACCTTTATCATCCGCAGGCAGCACGGTGATGCTTTCCAGACGCGCCATGGTTTTCAGGAAAGTGTTGTTCTCGGTGACGCGACGAACGGCAGCCTCGCTACAGCCACGCAGCAGCAGCTCCAGCGGTTTGCCAGGGGCAATGTTCATTTCAGCACGGATGTTACGTACCGCAACGATCGCCTGTTTCAGCCACTCGGTATCGGCGGACGCCGCTTCATCAACCTTGGCCGCATCGAATTCCGGGAACGGCTGCAGCATGATGGTATCGGCGTTGATGCCCGCAATCACCTTCACGCGCTGCCAGATGGTTTCGGTGATGAATGGAATGACCGGATGCGCCAGGCGCAGCAGACCTTCCAGAACGGTAATCAGCGTGTTGCGCGTGCCGCGCAGTTCCGCCTCGGTGCCGCCGTTCATCACCGGCTTCGCCAGCTCCAGATACCAGTCGCAGAACTGGTTCCAGGTGAATTCATACAGGATGCCCGCCGCGATATCGAAGCGGTAGGTGTCCAGCGCCTCGCGGAACGCTTTCACCGTCTGGTTGAATTCCGCCAGGATCCAGCGGTCTGCCAGAGACAGCGTCATCTCGCCGCCGTTGAAGCCACAGTCCTGATCTTCGGTGTTCATCAGCACGAAGCGGCTGGCGTTCCACAGCTTGTTACAGAAGTTACGGTAACCTTCCAGACGCTTCATGTCCCAGTTGATGTCACGGCCAGTTGAGGCCAGTGCCGCCAGGGTGAAGCGCAGGGCGTCGGTACCGTGAGACTCGATCCCGTTCGGGAACTGCTTCTCGGTGCGCTTGCGGATTTTCTCAGCCAGCTGCGGCTGCATCATGTTGCCGGTACGTTTTTCCAGCAGATCTTCCAGAGAGATACCGTCAACCATATCCAGCGGGTCAATCACGTTCCCTTTGGACTTGGACATCTTCTGGCCTTCGTCGTCGCGGATCAGACCGGTCATGTAGACGGTATGGAACGGAACCTGTGGCTTGCCGTCTTCGTCTTTGATGAAGTGCATGGTCATCATGATCATGCGGGCAATCCAGAAGAAGATAATATCGAAGCCGGACACCATCACGCTGGTTGGGTGGAACTGACGCAGCGCGTCGGTATTTTCTGGCCAGCCGAGGGTGGAGAAGGTCCACAGCGCGGAGGAGAACCAGGTGTCCAGCACGTCTTCGTCCTGACGCAGCGCAACATCCGCGCTCAGGTTGTTTTCCTGACGCACTTCGTCTTCGCTACGGCCAACGTAAACGTTGCCTTCGTTGTCGTACCACGCCGGAATACGGTGACCCCACCACAGCTGACGGGAGATACACCAGTCCTGAATGTCGCGCATCCAGGAGAAGTACATGTTTTCGTACTGCTTCGGCACGAACTGAATACTGCCGTTTTCAACCGCTTCCACAGCCGGTTTCGCCAGCACGTCGGCACGCACGTACCACTGGTCGGTCAGCATTGGCTCGATAACCACGCCGCCACGGTCGCCGTAGGGCACGGTCAGATCGTGAGGTTTGATCTCTTCCAACAGTCCGAGTGCGTCAACGGCAGCCACGATGGCTTTACGGGCGGCAAAACGCTCCAGCTTCTGGAACTCAGCCGGGATGTCGCTGGAATAAACGTCGGATTCGTTGCCTTTGGTGTCGTACACTTCTGCGCTTTCGCGGATATCGCCGTCGAAGGTCAGAATATTGATCATCGGCAGGGCGTGACGACGGCCCACTTCATAGTCGTTGAAGTCGTGCGCCGGGGTGATTTTCACGCAGCCGGTGCCTTTTTCCATGTCGGCGTGTTCGTCGCCCACAATCGGAATACGGCGGTTTACCAGCGGCAGCACGACAAATTTGCCGATCAGGTCTTTATAACGCGGATCTTCCGGGTTAACGGCCACGCCGGTATCGCCCAGCAGGGTTTCCGGACGGGTGGTCGCGACCACCAGGTAATCTTTACCGTCGGCGGTTTTTGCGCCGTCGGCCAGCGGATAGCGGATGTGCCACATGGAGCCTTTAGACTCGCGGTTTTCCACTTCCAGGTCAGAGATGGCGGTGCGCAGTTTTGGATCCCAGTTTACCAGGCGTTTGCCGCGGTAAATCAGGTCTTCTTTGTACAGGCGGACGAAGACTTCTTTAACGGCGTTGGACAGGCCTTCATCCATGGTGAAGCGCTCACGCTCCCAGTCCACGGAGTTGCCGAGACGGCGCATCTGACGGGTAATGGTGCCGCCGGATTCCGCCTTCCACTGCCAGATTTTGTCGATGAACGCGTCGCGACCGTAGTCGTGGCGGGTTTTTCCTTCTTCAGCGGCAATTTTACGCTCAACCACCATCTGGGTCGCGATACCCGCGTGATCAGTCCCCGCCTGCCATAGGGTGTTTTTACCCTGCATGCGCTGGTAGCGGATCATGGTGTCCATGATGGTCTGCTGGAAAGCATGACCCATATGCAAACTGCCGGTGACGTTCGGCGGCGGGATCATGATGCAGAAGGACTCTTTGCTTTCGTCGCCGTTAGGCTTGAAATAGCCCTGCTGTTCCCAGTGCTCGTAAAGCGGCTGTTCGATATCGCGTGGGTTATATGTCTTTTCCATTATTTCCAGGTTGCCGTATTCAGGTTAAAACCAGCCAGGCGGTACGCTTTATAGCGTTCGCGCGCCAGTTGTTTCAAAGATTCTTCGTAAGGGACAAAGTCTACCACTTCTGTGAAAGCGGTGGCAAAATCTGCAAAATCTATCCGCAGGCTAATCAGAATATCGCGCGCGCTGCTGTTGCGCTTTTGCGGCCAGGCAATTTCAACCGGTGCACCGCCGCGCGGGCCTTCGCCCGACAGATTATGCGGCACAAAACTCTCGGGCGGGCGCGCCCACAGCGCTTCATCCAGGCGAATCGCCTGCTGTTCATCTTCACAGGCAATCAGAACGCGTTTACCTGCGCGCCAACGTTCTGCGGCAATTTCACACACCAGCTGTTCGACGGCGCTCAGGCCATCCTGATGAGTGTCGTTGTCCAGAAGGTAGAACGTTGCATTCTTCATATATGGGGCTTCTTGTGCTCACTTTAAATGCTTAAGCCGGGTGGCAGCTTCGCCTTACCCGGCCTACGGTTTACTGCCGTTTTGACTTACTCGTCGCCGTTAAAACCCGCACGATTGAGCAGGAACTGCGACAGCAGCGCCACTGGACGACCGGTTGCGCCTTTGGCTTTACCGGAGCGCCATGCGGTGCCCGCGATATCCAGGTGCGCCCAGTTGTACTTGCGGGTGAAGCGTGCCAGGAAGCAGCCCGCGGTGATCGCACCGCCAGGACGCCCGCCAATGTTCGCCATATCCGCAAAGTTAGATTCCAGCTGATCCTGATACTCATCGCCAAGCGGCAGACGCCATGCGCGGTCGCCGGCCTGCTCTGAGGCGCCGATAAGTTCATGCGCCAGCGGGTTGTGGTTCGACATCAGGCCAGTGATGTGGTGACCCAGGGCAATCACGCAGGCTCCGGTGAGGGTAGCGACGTCAATCACTGCTTCCGGCTCGAAGCGCTCAACGTAGGTCAGCACGTCACACAGCACCAGACGGCCTTCGGCGTCGGTGTTCAGCACTTCAACGGTCTGGCCGGACATGGTGGTCAGAACGTCACCCGGACGATAGGCGCGGCCGCCAGGCATGTTTTCGCAGCCCGCCAGAACGCCGATCACGTTGATAGGCAACTGAAGTTCCGCGACCATACGCATGACGCCGTAAACCGCCGCCGCACCGCACATGTCGTACTTCATCTCATCCATGCCTTCGGCAGGCTTGATGGAGATACCGCCGGAGTCGAAGGTCAGGCCTTTACCGACCAGCACGATGGGGCGTGCGTCTTCGGACGGGTTGCCTTTGTACTCGATGACGGACATCAGGGATTCGTTCTGCGAGCCGTTACCGACCGCCAGGTAAGAGTGCATTCCCAGCTCTTTCATCTGCTGTTCGCCGATGACGCGGGTAATGACGTTTTTGCTGTAGGCGTCGGCCAACTGACGTGCCTGAGAGGCCAGGTACGCCGCGTTACAGATATTAGGCGGCATGTTGCCGAGATCTTTAGCCGCTTTAATGCCGGCTGCGATCGCCAGACCGTGCTGAATAGCGCGTTCGCCGCTGGTCAGTTCGCGGCGGGTTGGCACGTTAAAGACCATTTTACGCAGCGGACGACGCGGCTCGCTTTTATTGGTCTTCAACTGATCGAAGCTGTAGAGGCTCTCTTTTGCCGTTTCAACCGCCTGACGCACTTTCCAGTAGGTGTTACGTCCTTTGACGTGCAGTTCAGTCAGGAAGCAGACGGCTTCCATTGAGCCGGTATCATTCAGCGTATTGATTGTTTTCTGAATCACCTGCTTATACTGACGTTCATCCAGCTCGCGTTCTTTGCCGCAGCCAATCAGCAGAATACGCTCTGACAGTACGTTCGGAACATGGTGCAGTAACAGCGTCTGCCCAGGTTTGCCTTCCAGTTCGCCACGGCGCAACAGGGCGCTAATATAGCCGTCACTGATTTTATCGAGTTGCTCGGCGATCGGGGAGAGTCGGCGTGGTTCAAAGACGCCCACAACGATGCAGGCACTCCGCTGTTTCTCCGGGCTACCGCTTTTTACACTGAACTCCATGCACTACGCTCCTGAATCTTAAAGACAACGGCGGCTGCTACGGATAGAATTGAAACCTTTCGTAACTCATGTCCGCTGTTGTGGTGACTTCGTGTTAATCTTACGTTACTACGGTTTCGACACGTCAGAAAAAGTCCTGAAGCGTGAATCCGCTGGATGTTTTAATCTTAGCGATGATTTCGACGACTCAAGAGAATAAATGACGTTTAAGCCATGAAACAAGCGAAATTCCTGCAAAGAGACGGGTTTTTACGGGCGTATTTAAAGTGATAATCATAAGATATCTGGTGCGGGAGACGCTCAAAAGCCAACTGGCGATCCTCTTTATCCTGCTGCTGATTTTTTTCTGTCAGAAGCTGGTTAAGATCCTCGGTGCGGCCGTTGACGGCGAAATTCCAACGAATCTGGTGCTTTCCCTGCTTGGTTTAGGGATCCCGGAAATGGCGCAGCTCATCCTGCCGCTAAGTCTTTTCCTTGGCCTGCTCATGACGCTTGGGAAACTCTACACCGAGAGTGAAATCACGGTGATGCATGCCTGTGGCCTGAGCAAAGCGGTACTGGTGAAAGCCGCCATGATACTGGCTCTGTTCACGGGTATTGTTGCGGCGGTGAACGTGATGTGGGCGGGCCCCATGTCTTCCCGCCATCAGGACGAAGTGCTGGCCGAAGCGAAAGCCAACCCCGGCATGGCGGCGTTAGCCCAGGGGCAGTTCCAGCAGGCGACCGACGGCAACTCCGTGCTGTTTATTGAGAGCGTTGACGGCAGTAAATTCAACGATGTTTTCCTGGCGCAGCTGCGTCCTAAAGGTAACGCGCGTCCTTCCGTGGTGGTGGCAGATTCCGGTCAGCTGGCTCAGCGCAAAGATGGCTCTCAGGTCGTGACGCTGAACAAAGGTACTCGATTTGAAGGAACCGCGATGCTGCGCGACTTCCGCATTACGGATTTCCAGAACTATCAGGCCATTATCGGCCATCAGACTGTGGCGCTCGATCCAACGGATACCGAGCAAATGGACATGCGTACCCTGTGGAATACCGATACCGACAGAGCGCGCGCTGAGTTCCACTGGCGTATTACGCTTGTATTCACCGTGTTTATGATGGCGCTGATTGTCGTTCCGCTGAGCGTGGTGAACCCGCGCCAGGGACGCGTGCTCTCTATGCTGCCGGCGATGCTGCTTTACCTGATCTATTTCCTGCTGCAAACCTCGATTCGTTCTAACGGCGCGAAGGGTAAGCTGGACCCTATGGTCTGGACATGGTTCGTCAACAGCCTGTACATCTTACTGGCGCTGGGATTAAACCTGTGGGATACGGTGCCTGTGCGCCGCATACGTGCCCGATTCTCGCGTAAAGGAGCCATCTAATGCAGGCGTTTGGCGTTCTTGATCGCTATATCGGTAAAACCATTTTTACCACCATCATGATGACGTTGTTCATGCTGGTGTCGCTCTCCGGCATTATCAAATTTGTCGATCAGCTGAAAAAAGCCGGGCAGGGGAGCTACGACGCGCTGGGCGCGGGGATGTATACCCTGCTCAGCGTGCCGAAAGATGTGCAGATCTTCTTCCCGATGGCGGCCCTGCTGGGTGCCCTGCTGGGGCTGGGAATGCTGGCGCAGCGCAGCGAGCTGGTCGTTATGCAGGCCTCGGGTTTTACCCGTATGCAGGTTGCGCTGTCGGTGATGAAAACCGCAATCCCACTGGTGCTGTTGACCATGGCGATTGGCGAGTGGGTCGCGCCGCAGGGTGAACAGATGGCGCGTAACTACCGTGCTCAGGCCATGTTCGGCGGCTCGCTGCTCTCGACTCAACAAGGTTTATGGGCGAAAGACGGTAAAAACTTCGTCTACATCGAACGGGTCAAGGGGAATGATGAACTGGGCGGGGTGAGCATCTACGCTTTCGATGACCAGCGCCGTCTGCAGTCCGTTCGCCACGCCTCTTCGGCGAAATTTGACGCCGAACATAAGCAGTGGCGTTTGTCCCAGGTTGATGAATCTAACCTGACCGATCCGAAACAGATTACGGGTTCTCAGACGGTAACCGGCACGTGGAAGACCAACCTGACGCCTGACAAGCTCGGTGTTGTTGCGCTGGATCCTGACGCGCTCTCCATCAGCGGTTTGCACAACTATGTGAAATACCTGAAGTCGAGCGGGCAGGATGCGGGACGCTATCAGCTCAACATGTGGAGCAAAATCTTCCAGCCTATGTCCGTGGCGGTAATGATGCTGATGGCGCTGTCGTTTATCTTCGGTCCGTTGCGCAGCGTGCCGATGGGCGTGCGTGTCGTGACCGGTATCAGCTTCGGCTTTGTGTTCTACGTGCTCGATCAGATCTTCGGTCCGCTGACGCTGGTTTATGGCATTCCGCCGATAATTGGAGCGCTGCTGCCAAGCGCAAGTTTCCTCCTGATCAGCCTCTGGCTGCTGTTGAAACGCTCCTGATCGACCTCTCCTCGCTTCCGGTTAACCGGGAGCGAGGCTAATCTCCTGTTTCACCCCGCACTTTTTCTCACAACCTTCAACGCCTCGCCCTGAATTTGAGTATTATTGAGCGATAAAGTCGTGAAGGGATCCTCTATGAAGCAAATTCGAATGCTTGCCCAGTATTACGTCGACCTGATGATGAAACTTGGGCTGGTGCGTTTCTCCATGCTGCTTGCGCTGGCGCTGGTCGTTCTGGCCATTGTCGTGCAAATGGCCGTCACCATGGTTCTGCATGGTCAGGTCGAGAGTATCGACGTCATCCGCTCCATCTTCTTTGGCTTGCTCATTACGCCCTGGGCGGTCTATTTCCTTTCCGTAGTGGTTGAACAGCTGGAAGAGTCCCGTCAGCGTCTGTCAAAACTGGTCGATAAACTGGAAGAGATGCGCGAGCGCGACCTGAAGCTCAACGTCCAGCTTAAAGACAACATTGCGCAGCTGAATCAGGAGATCTCCGATCGTGAGAAGGCGGAAGCCGAGCGTCAGGCCACCCTGGAGCAGCTGAAAATCGAAATGAAAGAGCGTGAGGTCACGCAGATCCAGCTTGAGCAGCAATCCTCTTTCCTGCGGTCGTTCCTTGATGCTTCGCCGGATCTGGTGTTTTACCGTAATGAAGATAAAGAGTTTTCCGGCTGTAACCGGGCGATGGAGTTGCTCACCGGGAAAAGCGAGAAGCAGCTGATTAACCTGAAGCCGCAGGACGTTTACTCTGAAGAGGCGGCGGCCAAGGTTATGGAGACAGACGAAAAAGTATTCCGCCATAACGTCTCGCTGACCTATGAACAGTGGCTGGATTATCCGGACGGACGCAAAGCCTGCTTTGAGATCCGTAAGGTGCCCTACTATGACCGCGTGGGGAAACGCCACGGCCTGATGGGCTTTGGCCGCGATATCACCGAGCGTAAGCGCTACCAGGATGCCCTGGAGCGCGCCAGCCGCGATAAGACTACCTTTATCTCCACCATCAGCCACGAGCTGCGTACGCCGCTTAATGGCATTGTCGGGCTGAGCCGTATTCTGCTGGATACCGACCTGACCGCAGAGCAGGAAAAATACCTTAAGACTATCCATGTCTCAGCGGTCACGCTGGGTAATATCTTCAACGATATTATTGATATGGATAAGATGGAGCGCCGTAAAGTTCAGCTTGATAATCAGCCTGTTGATTTCACCAGCTTCCTTGCCGATCTGGAGAACCTCTCCGGCCTGCAGGCGCAGCAGAAGGGACTGAGTTTTGTTATGGATCCAACCCTGCCGCTGCCGCATAAAGTGGTGACTGACGGCACGCGTCTGCGCCAGATCCTGTGGAATCTCATCAGCAACGCGGTGAAGTTTACCCAGAAGGGGCAGGTGGCGGTGCGCGTCCGCTATGACGAAGGCGACATGCTGCACTTCGAGGTGGAGGACTCCGGGATGGGCATTCCGCAGGAGGAGCAGGACAAAATTTTCGCGATGTACTATCAGGTTAAGGACAGCAACGGCGGGAAACCGGCGACCGGAACGGGCATTGGCCTGGCCGTGTCTAAACGGCTGGCGAAGAGTATGGGCGGTGATATCACCGTTGCCAGCCAGCCTGGCAGCGGATCAACCTTCACGCTGACGGTTCATGCCCCTGCGGTGGCGGAAGAGGTTGAGGATACCTTTGCAGACGACGATATGCCGCTGCCCGCACTGCACGTCCTGCTGGTGGAAGATATCGAGCTGAACGTGATTGTGGCGCGCTCTGTGCTGGAAAAACTGGGCAACAGCGTGGATGTCGCGATGACCGGTAAGGCCGCGCTGGAGATGTTTAAACCGGGCGAATACGATCTTGTCCTGCTGGATATTCAGCTGCCGGATATGACCGGGCTGGATATTTCGCGTGAGCTGACGCGTCAGTACGCGGCCGACGAACTGCCGCCGCTGGTGGCGCTGACGGCGAACGTGCTGAAAGATAAAAAAGAGTATCTCGATGCCGGTATGGACGATGTACTCAGCAAGCCGCTGGCGGTGCCTGCTCTGACCGCCATGATTAAGAAGTTCTGGGATACCCGTGATGAAGAGGAGAGCACCATGACGTCTTTAGATAGCGCAAAAGCCCAAACGATACTGGATACCGCGATGCTGGAGCAGTACATCGATCTGGTGGGGCCGAAACTGATTACCGACGGTCTGGCAGTGTTCGAAAAAATGATGCCAGGCTACCTGAGCGTGCTGGAATCAAACCTGACGGCCCGGGACCAGAAGGGCATCGTCGAAGAAGGTCATAAAATCAAAGGTGCCGCCGGCTCGGTTGGCTTACGCCATCTGCAGCAGCTGGGTCAACAGATTCAGTCGCCTGATTTACCTGCATGGGAAGATAACGTGGGTGATTGGGTTGAAGAGATGAAACAAGAGTGGCAAAACGATGTTGCGGTACTTAAAGCCTGGGTCGACGCCAGAAAAAAATGACCCCGGATTAACCGGGGTGCGCGAATACTGCGCCAACACCAGGGAAATCGTGGCTGCGCCTGTTTTTTAAAGTTATTTTCGAAATGGCGCTGCCTGAAAAATTTAGGCCGCACGCAGATAAGATAGCAAATCTTAAATGGTTTGTTACATGAATCAGTGAAATGTGTGAAGCATAGCGTTTTAATCAAAATTATTAATGTGCTTCAGCAAGTTGCAGAAAAGGATTGTCATGATGAAAAAGATTGGTGTCGTGCTGAGCGGATGCGGTGTTTACGATGGTTCTGAAATACATGAAGCCGTAATCACGCTGCTGGCCCTGGCTAAGCAGGGAGCAGAGGTTATTTGTTTTGCGCCAGACAAAAATCAGGCGGATGTGATTAATCATCTGACCGGCGAGCCGATGGCGGAAACCCGTAATGTACTGATTGAAGCCGCGCGTATTGCGCGAGGTGATATCCATCCTCTTATTCAGGCAGATCCTACAGAGCTTGATGCGCTCATTGTGCCGGGTGGGTTTGGGGCGGCCAAAAATCTCAGTACCTTTGCTGCGCAGGGCGCGGAGTGTCAAATCGATCCTCATCTTAAAGCGCTGTCGCAGGCCATGCATGCGGCTGGAAAACCGCAGGGCTTTATCTGCATTGCGCCGGCAATGCTGCCCAGGATTTTTGATTTCCCGCTGCGTCTGACTATCGGGACGGATATTGATACCGCAGAGATCGTCGAGGAAATGGGGGGCGAACACGTTCCGTGCCCGGTTGATGACATTGTGGTTGATGAAGATAACAAAATTGTCACCACGCCGGCGTATATGCTGGCGAATAATATCGCTGAGGCGGCCTCAGGCATTGAAAAGCTGGTGGCTCGCGTGCTGGTGCTGACTGAATGAGGCGTAAATTTGCCGCAGGCGCAGGGGTGAAACGTTTTCTCTTGCGCATCGTACTTGTGCTGGCGGTATTCTGGGGCGGCGGGCTGGCTTTATTCAGCATTATGCCGGTACCGTTCTCTGCCGTTATGGTTGAGCGCCAGCTTAGCGCGTGGTTCAGCGGCGATTTCAGCTATGTTGCCCACTCTGATTGGGTGAGCATGGATGAGATCTCCCCGTTCATGGGGCTGGCGGTCATCGCGGCGGAGGACCAGAAATTCCCGGAGCACTGGGGGTTTGACGTGGCGGCCATTGAGAAGGCGCTAGCCCATAACGAACGCCATGAAAACCGCGTGCGCGGGGCATCAACCTTGTCGCAGCAGACGGCCAAAAATCTGTTTCTGTGGGATGGTCGAAGCTGGGTGCGAAAAGGGCTGGAAGCGGGGCTGACCCTGGGGATGGAAACGGTCTGGAGCAAAAAACGCATTCTGACCGTCTATCTCAACGTCGCTGAGTTTGGCGACGGCATATTTGGCGTGGAAGCTGCCGCACAGCGGTATTTCAATAAGCCAGCCAGCCGTCTGAGCATGTCAGAAGCAGCGCTATTGGCCGCTGTGTTACCGAACCCTATCCGCTTTAAGGCCAGTGCCCCATCAGGGTACGTGCGAAGCCGTCAGGCGTGGATTATGCGCCAGATGAATCAGCTGGGCGGAGAGGGGTTTATGCAGCGTAATAACCTTATGTAGGACGGGTAAGCGCAGCGCTACCCGCCTGAATAGCAGATATTAATCTTCGTCGAAACCTGCGTTAAACAGAGCAATCACCGCCGCCAGCGCTTCCTCTTCCTGAGGGCCGGTGGCTTCTACTTCAATCTGGCGCCCCTTGGCGGAATCGAGCATGAGCAGCGCGATCACGCTGTTCGCTTCCGCTTCGGTGCCTTCGTCATTCCGCAGCAATACCTCTGCATCGAAACCCTGCATCAGCTCAAAAAGCTTCATCGCCGGGCGCGCATGCATACCCAGCTTATTGGTGATCTCAACGGTTTGTTTTACGGTCATGTTTTACGTTTTTCCAGCGTGCGATGACGGGACTGAACGTTCTTCCCGCGCGAGCGGAAATAGTCGGCCAGCTGTTCGGCGATATAAACCGAACGATGTTTACCGCCGGTACAGCCAATCGCCACCGTCAGGTAGCTACGATTATTTGTCTCCAGCATAGGTAACCATAGCTCAAGGTAGCTTCGCGTCTGGTAGATAAAATTGTGTACTTCTGTGTGCCGGTCGAGGAACGCCGCCACCGGCTTATCCAGACCGGTCATTGGACGCAGTTTTGGATCCCAGTGCGGGTTCGGCAGGAAGCGCACGTCGAAAACGTAATCCGCATCAATCGGAATACCGTGCTTAAAGCCGAAGGATTCGAACACCATCGTCAGTTCGCGCTCGCGTTTACCCAACAGCCGGGTACGCAGCATTTCCGCCAGCTCGTGAACGGACATCTCAGAGGTGTCGACAATCAGGTCGGCACGAGAGCGCAGCGGCTCCAGCAGGTCGCTCTCTTCATCAATAGCGCTCTCCAGAGAGAGGTTCTTGCTGGAAAGCGGATGCAAACGACGGGTATCGCTATAGCGGCGGATCAGCGTATTGCGGTCTGCATCGAGGAACAGCAGCTGAGGCGAGAACGCGTCAGGCAGGTTGCTCATGGCCTGTTCGAAGATCTCTGGCGATTCAGGCATGTTACGAACGTCGATACTGACGGCGGCAGAGGTTTGTCTCTCCGCCAGCGTGCGGGCCAGGTCGGGTAACAACACGACCGGCAGATTATCGACGCAGTAAAAACCCATATCTTCCAGGGCGCGCAGAGCAACGGATTTCCCCGACCCTGAACGGCCACTGACAATCATCAGCACCATGTTCCGTTTCTCCTCAGGACAACAGATGTGAAGGCCATCTCCTGGTTATGCATCATCCTGATTGCCTTCTGCTTCAGTGATAATTTGATAGAGCTCTTCATCACTTTGAGCCGAGCGCAGTCGACGGCAAATAGTTTTATCGGCCAGACGCTTGGCGACCAGCGACAGCGTATGCAGATGGGTTTTCGTCTGATCGGCAGGCACCAGCAGCGCGAAGAGGAGATCGACGGGCTGGTTATCAATGGCATCGAAGGCGATGGGCGTTTCAAGCTGCACAAACACACCAACGGCACGCAGGGTATCCTCTTCCAGTTTGCCATGCGGGATCGCGATGCCGTTGCCGATACCGGTACTGCCCATTTTTTCACGGGTCAGAATCGCTTCGAACACCACCTGCGGCGGCAGGCCCAGCTGTTTGGCAGCCAGTTCACTGATGATCTCCAGCGCACGTTTTTTGCTCTGGCAGTGAACCGCACTGCGGGTACATTCCTGGTTAAGGACATTGCTCAGTTGAAGAGCGGAATCGTTGTTCATCATAATTTCACCTAAGCGCTAACTGTACAAATGGCCTGTTGTGTTTCACAACAGGCCGTCCTGCACCCGTTAACTGCCCGGACAATTAGTGTTGTTTCAGTTTATCTTTATGTTTATTGAGCTGTCGTGCAAGCTTATCAATCAAGCCGTCGATAGCAGCGTACATGTCTTGCCCTTCCGCACTGGCATGCAGTTCACCCCCGTTAACATGCAGGGTGGCATCCGAGATATGAGTCACTTTCTCCACTTTCAACACAATATAGACCTGATTGATCCTTTCGAAATACTGCTCGAGTTTTGCAAACTTCGCGTTAACGAAGTCGCGTAAAGCCTCAGTAATTTCGACGTTTTGTCCAGTGATGTTGAGCTGCATAGTGTCTTCCTTATCGGTTGTGTCAGACCAGCTGTTTACGCTGGTTGGACGGCGGAATGGATAAAGACTCTCGATACTTCGCAACAGTACGACGTGCCACCATAATACCCTGATCGGACAGCATGGTGGTTAACTTACTGTCGCTTAGTGGCTTCGCGGGGTTCTCCGCGGCGATCAACTTCTTCACCAGGGCACGAATGGCCGTTGACGACGCTTCGCCGCCGCCCTCGGTATTCACATGGCTGGAGAAGAAATACTTAAGCTCAAATATACCGCGTGGACTGTGCAGATACTTCTGCGTGGTGACACGGGAAATGGTTGATTCATGCATCTCGACGGCCTGGGCGATATCCGCCAGTACCATCGGTTTCATATACTCTTCGCCCTGCTCAAAGAACGCCTGCTGCTGTTCGACAATACAGCGGCTGACGCGCAGCAGCGTATCATTTCGGCTCTCCAGACTTTTGATCAGCCATCGCGCTTCCTGAAGATTGCTGCGAATATATTGATTGTCGGAGTCGTTACGCGCGCTGGTGCACATGGAGGCATACTGCTGGTTGATTTGCAGACGAGGGATGCTGTCTGAATTCAGTTCAACGACCCAGCGGTCATTGTGTTTTCTGACCAGCACGTCCGGGATCACGTACTCGGGTTCGCTGGTCTGGATCGACTGTCCCGGGCGCGGATCGAGCGACTGGATCAGATTCACCGCTTCTTTCAGCACCTCTTCCTTCAGGCGCGTGACGCGCATCAGGCTGCGGAAATCGTGGTTGGCCAACAGATCCAGATGATCGCTGATGATTAAGCGCGCCTCGTCGAGCCATGGCGTCTCTTTGCTGAACTGAGAAAGCTGGATCAGCAGGCAGTCGCGCAGATCTTTTGCGGCTACGCCTACCGGATCGAAACGCTGGATGCGCTTCAGAACGGCTTCAACTTCCTCAAGCTCAATCTCGTCGTCGCCCATGCTTTCCAGGATATCGTCCAGCGTGACGGTCAAATAGCCGGTGTCGTCAACGGCATCGACAATTGAGGTGGCAATCGCGCGGTCGGTATCGGAGAAGGGGGTAAGTTCCACCTGCCACATCAGGTAATCCTGCAGCGACTGGGTGGTCTCTCCCTGATAGACCGGTAGCTCATCATCCTGGTAGTCTGCACGCGTACCGGAAGGTGTTCCGGCGGTGTAGATTTCATCCCAGCTGGCATCCAGCGGAAGCTCGTCGGGCATCTCTTTTTGTTCGAGTGCATCCGCGGTGTCGAGCGCTTCTGTATCCTGTGACTGCTGAGCGTCTACCTCGTCATGAAGATCGGTTTGTTCCAGCAGGGGGTTGCTGTCCAGCGCCTGCTGGAGCTCCTGCTGAAGTTCTAACGTGGACAGTTGCAACAGGCGAATTGCCTGCTGTAGCTGCGGCGTCATTGCCAGTTGTTGGCTGAGCCTTAATTGCAAACCTTGCTTCATGTTCAGAGCTTTTTTCTCCGGTTCGGCGTTACGTTACCTCTACCCTATCAGAGTCTGAAGTCTTCCCCAAGATAGACGCGCTTAACATGATCGTCTTCGAGGATCTGCTGCGGCGTACCGTGGGCGATCAGATTGCCCTGGCTCACAATATACGCGCGTTCACACACGGCCAGCGTTTCACGAACGTTGTGGTCGGTGATCAGTACGCCAAGCCCGCTGTCACGCAGGTGTTCAATGATGCGTTTAATGTCGATAACCGAGATCGGGTCAACGCCCGCAAACGGTTCATCCAGAAGGATAAATTTCGGGTTTGCAGCCAGCGCACGCGCAATCTCAACACGACGGCGTTCACCCCCGGAGAGGGCCTGACCGAGGCTGTCGCGCAGATGCTCAATGTGGAACTCTTCCATCAACTCGTTGGCACGATCCTGACGCTGTTCGCTGGTCAGATCGTTACGAATTTCCAGGACCGCCATCAGGTTATCGTAAACGCTAAGGCGACGGAAAATGGAGGCTTCCTGCGGCAGGTAGCCGATCCCGCGACGCGCGCGCGCGTGCAGAGGCAGAAGGCTGATGTCTTCATCGTCAATGATAATGTTGCCGGCATCGCGCGGCACAATGCCAACGACCATGTAGAAAGTGGTGGTTTTACCCGCACCGTTAGGGCCAAGCAGCCCCACGATTTCGCCGGAGTTGACGGTCAGACTGACATCTTCTACGACACGGCGGCCCTTGTAGGCCTTCGCGAGATTTTTTGCAGTTAATGTTGCCATAACGAATTAGTTACTCTTCTTCTGTGCCGGGGCCTGGCCTTTGCCTTTGTCCTGCAGCTGCGACGGAACCAGGACGGTCGTGACGCGTTTGCCTTTCTCGCTGGAGGCCTGCATTTTTTGCTCTTTCACCAGATAGGTGATCTGGTCGCCGGTAATGTTGCTGTCCAGCTGTTCCAGATACGCGTTTCCGGTCAGGATGACCAGGTCCTTCGCCAGCTCATAGTGCATATGCGAGGCGCGGCCTTTCACCGGCTTGCCGTTGTCCTGCATCTGGTAGAAGGTGGCCGGGTTGCCGTAACCATCAATGATCTCTTTGCCCTGCTCGCCACCCGGACGGGTCACGACCACTTTGTCGGCGTTAATTTTGATGGTGCCCTGAGTCATGACGACGTTACCCGTGAAGGTGACGACGTTGCCCTGCATATCGAGCGACTGGGTATCAGACTCGATATGGATCGGTTGGTCGGTATCGCCCGTTACAGCAAGCGCGGGGAGACTGGTCGCCAGCATCGCGCTGGCGATAATTACTTTAAGGCTGAGTTTGTTTGTTTTGAATTTCATAGGAGGTTCTAACCTTTTCAATCAGCTCGGCGTTCTTGCTGCGTAAGTTCCCGCGCATTCTCAAACCGCTGGAATTAAATGTTGTGCCATACAGTGTGACCAGATCCTGCGAGGTCACGTCCTGGGTTACCAGGTTAATCTGGGCATTATCCGTCGTAATTTTTCGCAGTTGCGAGTCAGCGGTCAGGGCGTTGACTTCAACGTGGCCATACAGATAAAGCATACGGTCATTTGTCAGTTTTGCCCTATCTGACTTAATTGACCACGTCGGCACTTTGTCCTTATCAAATGTGGTCATGACAGGTTGGGTAAACCACGAAATACCGTCATCTGAAAAATATTCAACATGCTGGGCAATCAGACGATAGTTCAGCGCGCCTTCCGGGCTGTAGACCACGGTGTCGCTGTGATCGCTTTTATAGGTTGGATCGTTATTGTTGACCACTTCCGTTTGCGTATCGTCGCGATCGGCAAGGTTCACGCCAATCAAGACCAGTGCGACAAGCGAAAGCAAAATGATAATCCAGCGTCTGGTTTTACTCATATCGATTGCCCTTTGGCCTCATCAAGCTTGCCCTGCGCCAGCAAAAGCAGATCGCAGACTTCACGTACGGCACCACGGCCGCCGTTGATGTGGGTAACGTAGTCTGCGCGCGGGATCAGCAGCGGATGCGCATCGGCAACGGCGATGCTCAGCCCGACTTCAGCCATCACAGGCCAGTCAATCAGATCGTCCCCGACGTAGGCTACGTTTTCCGGTGCGATAGCCAGTTTACCCAGTAAATCCTTAAACGCCGCCATCTTATCGGATTGACCCTGATACAGATGGGTAATTCCTAAGGTTTCACAGCGGTCTTCTACCAGTTTAGCTTTTCGTCCGGTGATGATAGCCACCTCAATACCTGAGGTGAGCGCGCAGCGGATACCGTAGCCGTCGCGAACGTTAAACGCTTTCAGCTCTTCACCATTGTTGCCCATGTAAATCAGGCCATCGGAAAGTACGCCATCCACGTCCAGGATGAGCAGACGAATGTTTTCCGCCTTTGCCATCATCTGGGTACTGACCGGTCCATAACAGGTTGCAAGGGATGCACCCGCATTACTCATTGTCTTATCCTTCATTACACTACGCCTGCGCGCAGCAGATCATGCATATGTACCACACCCAGCAACTGGTCGCCATCGGCAACCATCACTGAGGTAATGTGGCGGGACTGCATCAGGTTCAGCACATCCACGGCCAGCGTACCCGGACGGACGCGTATACCGCCCGGCGTCATCACATCGGCGATGCCGAGCGTGCGGACGTCTACACCCATGTCGAACACGCGACGCAGGTCGCCATCGGTGAAGATCCCCTGAATTTTCATCAGATCGTCGCACACGACCGTCATACCCAGATTCTTACGGGTGATTTCCAGCAGCGCATCACGCAGGGAGGCTTCTTTACTGACGTGAGGGATCTCGTCCCCGGTGTGCATAATATCGTTTACCCGAAGCAGAAGCTTGCGCCCCAGCGCGCCACCCGGGTGGGAAAGCGCGAAATCCTCCGGCGTAAAACCGCGGGCTTCGAGCAGCGCGACGGCAAGCGCATCACCCATGACCAGCGCGGCGGTGGTGCTGGACGTCGGCGCCAGGCCAAGCGGACAGGCCTCCTTGGGCACTTTCACGCACAGGTGAATATCGGCTGCCCGCGCCATGCTGCTTTCCGGACGGCTGGTCATGCAAATAAGCGGCACCTGCAGTCGCTTCAGTACCGGGATCAGCGCCAGAATTTCATTGGACTCCCCGGAGTTGGACAGCGCGATGACGATATCCTGCGGCGTGACCATACCCAGATCACCGTGCGCGGCTTCCCCTGGATGTACAAAGAAGGACGAGGTGCCGGTACTGGCAAACGTTGCCGCCATTTTGCGTCCAATGTGGCCGGACTTGCCCATCCCCATCACCACGACTTTGCCGGCACAGTAGAACATCTTCTCACATGCCAGACTAAAATCCTGATTAATGTACTGATCTAACTGCGCCAGACCTTCACGTTCAATCTCCAGAACCTCTTTGCCTGCCTTCTGAAAGTCAAAACCCGGCTGCAATTCTATTTGCGACATAATGCGTTTCCGTTTACCCAGAGATAAGAGGCGAGAGCCAGTACAGCATCGCCATCCATACGATAAATCCACCCGTCAGCAGCGCGCCTGCGCCTTTGCCGATCTGTCGTTGCCGCCGCCAGCAGAGCAGGGCAAATATCACGCTGACCAATAACATCACGCCGTAGTCACGTGAGAACGCCAGGGGATTAAAGGGCCCTGGCGTAATCAGGGCCGGCAGGCCCATCACAATGGCGATATTAAATATGTTGGAACCGATGATATTACCAATAGCAATGTCATCCTCACCTTTCCGTGCCCCCGCAATGGCCGTGGCCAGCTCCGGCAGGCTGGTGCCGATGGCAATCACCGTCAGGCCAATGGTCAGTTCACTGATGGCGAAATAGTTCGCCAGCACCGTCGCGTTATCCACAACCATGCGCGTTGCCATCGGCATGATGATCAGCGCAACGCCAAGCCAGAGCAGGGCAACAGGCAGCGTGCCTTCTCGCGGCAGTTCGGCGACCTGCTCCCGCGTGAGGCTATCCTGACCCTGCTTCTCAGCCTGACGGGCGATTTTAACACTATACAGCAGCCAGATGATGGCCAGCGCCAGCAGGAAAATGCCGTCGCTGTAGCTCAGTACACCATCATAAAATACGCAGCCTGCCAGCAGGCTTACGATTAACATTAGCGGCAATTCACGGCGCAGAACATCAGAATGCACGCGAAATGGATGGAGCAATGCGGCCAGGCCTAAAATCAAAAGTATATTGACGATGTTAGAGCCAATCGCGGTGCCTACTGCCAGGTCTAACTGACCATGCAGCGATGCTGTTACAGAGACGATGATTTCAGGAAGTGACGTTCCAACACTGACAACGGCCATCCCGATGACGACAGGCGGTACGCCCGTCAGGCGACACAGGATAGATGCAGCAAACACTAAACGGTCAGCACTGTAGACCACCAAAAGTAAACCAATTATTAACAGTGCTGTTGCTAAAAGCATCAAAAGTCCTTTCTTCAGGTATACTCGTCGGTCCATCGCACGGGAATGGCTGGACTGCATACAGTCTGAGGCGTAACGAATTCCTAATTTTGACTTTATGCGCCGGAAAAGTAAAACAAATGCCAGCTTTCGCTAACCTCAACGGCTATTATTCTGTAAAAATGTGGAGTTGAGGGCTGATTCAGGCGGCATGCCTTAACGTGAGCAGGGTAATAAAGGAACCATAAATGAGCCAAACGATGGCGAATTTAGTCGATGTTCGCGGCGTGAGTTTTTCCCGCGCCAACAGATTGATATTTGATGATATTTCGTTGACCGTACCGCGTGGCAAGATCACTGCCATCATGGGGCCGTCCGGGATCGGTAAAACGACCCTGTTGCGCCTTATTGGTGGGCAGATCCCACCTGATAGCGGTGAAATCCTCTTCGATGGCGAAAACATCCCGGAGATGTCACGCTCGCGTCTGTATACTGTCCGCAAACGCATGAGCATGCTCTTTCAGTCGGGAGCCTTGTTCACCGACATGAATGTCTTTGATAACGTGGCCTATCCGCTGCGCGAGCATACCAGCCTGCCGCCTGAACTGCTGAAAAGCACGGTGATGATGAAACTCGAAGCCGTCGGTTTGCGAGGCGCCGCAAAGCTGATGCCCTCGGAGCTGTCCGGCGGGATGGCGCGTCGTGCCGCGCTGGCGCGAGCCATTGCATTAGAACCTGATTTAATCATGTTCGACGAACCGTTTGTTGGACAGGATCCCATCACGATGGGCGTGCTGGTGAAGCTCATCTCTGAACTGAACAGCGCGCTTGGCGTCACCTGCATTGTGGTGTCTCACGATGTACCGGAAGTATTGAGCATTGCCGATTACGCCTATATCGTGGCGGACAAAAAGATCGTCGCACACGGTAGCGCTCAGGCGCTGCAGGAAAATTGCGATCCGCGCGTGCGGCAGTTCCTTGACGGTATTGCCGATGGCCCTGTGCCGTTCCGCTACCCCGCGGGCGACTATCGTGACGATTTACTGGGAATAGGGAGTTAAGCCACTCATGCTGTTAAATGCGTTGGCCGCTCTCGGACACCGTGGCATAAAAACCATCAGGACGTTCGGGCGTGCCGGATTGATGTTATTCAACGCGCTGGTCGGCAAGCCGGAATTCCGCAAGCACGCACCGCTGCTGGTGCGGCAGCTTTATAATGTCGGCGTTCTGTCGATGCTCATCATCATTGTCTCCGGTCTGTTTATCGGTATGGTGCTTGGGCTGCAGGGCTATCTGGTTCTGACAACCTACAGTGCGGAAACCAGCCTCGGGATGCTGGTGGCGCTCTCGCTGCTGCGCGAGCTGGGGCCGGTTGTGGCGGCGCTGCTGTTCGCCGGGCGCGCGGGGTCGGCATTAACGGCTGAAATTGGCCTGATGCGCGCGACCGAGCAGCTCTCCAGCATGGAGATGATGGCGGTCGACCCGCTGCGTCGCGTGATCTCGCCGCGTTTCTGGGCTGGGGTGATCTCTTTACCGTTACTGACTATTCTGTTTGTCGCCGTGGGTATCTGGGGCGGTTCGCTGGTTGGCGTGCACTGGAAAGGCATTGATGCCGGTTTCTTCTGGTCCGCGATGCAGGACGCAATCGACCTGCGAATGGATCTGGTTAACTGTCTGATTAAAAGCGTGGTATTTGCCATTACGGTCACCTGGATTGCATTGTTCAATGGTTACGATGCCATCCCGACGTCTGCGGGCATTAGCCGTGCAACTACACGTACTGTCGTACATTCGTCGCTGGCCGTACTGGGTCTGGATTTTGTGCTCACCGCACTGATGTTTGGGAATTGAGTTCATGCAAACGAGAAAAAATGAAATTTGGGTCGGTGTATTCCTGCTGCTGGCGCTGCTGGCCGCGCTGTTTATCTGCCTGAGAGCGGCGGATATTACGTCTGTGCGCACCGAGCCGACGTATCGCATCTATGCCACCTTCGATAACATCGGCGGCCTGAAGGCGCGTTCACCGGTCCGCATCGGCGGCGTGGTGATCGGACGCGTATCTGACATTACGCTGGATGAGAAAACCTACCTGCCACGCGTCGCGATGGATATCGAAGAGCGTTACAACCATATCCCGGACACCAGCTCCCTTTCTATTCGTACTTCCGGTCTGCTGGGCGAACAATATCTGGCGCTTAACGTTGGCTTTGAAGACCCCGAGCTGGGAACGACTATCCTTAAAGACGGTAGCGTCATTCAGGATACGAAATCCGCGATGGTTCTGGAGGATATGATTGGTCAGTTCCTTTACAACAGTAAAGGGGATGAGAAAAAGTCTGACAATGCCCCTGCGCAGAGTGAAGACCATACCAATGCCGCGCCGACCCCAGGTGCTGCGAATTAATATCAGGAGAAGTCATTCATGTTTAAACGACTGTTAATGGTTGCCATGCTGGTCATCGCCCCTCTAACCGCCGCCCACGCTGCGGATCAGAGTAACCCGTACAAACTGATGGACGAAGCGGCGAAGAAGACCTTCGACCGCCTTAAAAACGAACAGCCTAAAATTCGTGCTAATCCTGATTATCTGCGTGACGTCGTTGATCAGGAACTGCTGCCGTACGTGCAGATTAAATATGCGGGTGCGCTGGTGCTGGGACGTTATTACAAAGACGCGACCCCTGCGCAACGTGATGCGTACTTTGCCGCGTTCCGTGAATACCTGAAACAGGCTTATGGCCAGGCGCTGGCGATGTACCACGGTCAGACCTATCAGATTGCGCCTGAGCAGCCGCTGGGCGATGCGACCATCGTCCCTATCCGTGTGACGATCAACGATCCTAACGGTCGTCCGCCGGTTCGTCTGGATTTCCAGTGGCGTAAAAACAGCCAGACCGGTCACTGGCAGGCGTATGACATGATTGCCGAAGGGGTAAGCATGATCACCACCAAACAGAACGAATGGAGCGACCTGCTGCGCACTAAAGGCATTGATGGCCTGACCGCTCAGCTGCAGTCTATCTCTCGCCAGAAAATTACCCTGGACGAGAAGAAGTAATGTCACAGCAACTCAGCTGGTCGCGTGAAGGCGAGACATTAAAGCTGTCCGGTGAACTGGATCAGGATCTGCTGAACCCACTGTGGGACAAACGCCACGAAGCGATGCAGGGCGTGACGCGTATCGACTTAACCGACGTTACGCGGGTGGATACGGCGGGTGTTGCGCTGCTTGCCCATCTGGTTGCCGTGGGGAAAAAGCAGGGGACAAGCGCTAAGCTTCACGGCGCGAGCGATAATGTCGTGACCCTTGCGCAGCTCTACAATCTCCCTCAGGACGTACTGCCTCGTTAATATTTTCAGTGCGTTACTTCTGAAAGCCCTGACTGTTTCATCGTCGGGGCTTTTTGCTTGTTTAAGACAACGCCACTTTGCTCTAAGATGTTGAGCTTGTTTTCACTATCAGATGATTAAGAGCCCATGGAAAATCATGAAATCCAGACAGTGCTGATGAATGCACTCTCCCTTCAGGAAGCCCACGTCACTGGCGATGGCAGTCACTTCCAGGTTATTGCTGTGGGTGAGATGTTCGACGGTATGAGCCGCGTGAAGAAGCAGCAGGCTGTGTACGCGCCTCTGATGGAATATATTGCGGATAACCGCATCCACGCCCTGTCGATTAAAGCGTTCACCCCGCAAGAGTGGGCACGCGATCGCAAACTAAACGGTTTTTGAGCTGAGGGCGACAGGCCCGCAGCACGGTTGATTTTATAAGAGAACACACAATGGATAAATTTCGTGTACAGGGGCCAACGCGTCTCCAGGGCGAAGTCACAATTTCTGGCGCTAAAAACGCCGCGCTGCCAATCCTCTTTGCTGCGCTGCTGGCTGAAGAGCCGGTAGAAATTCAGAACGTACCGAAGCTGAAAGATATCGACACCACCATGAAGCTGCTCACCCAGTTGGGCACGAAAGTTGAGCGTAACGGTTCCGTCTGGATCGACGCCAGCAAGGTGAACAACTTTTCAGCCCCTTACGATCTGGTGAAAACCATGCGTGCATCCATCTGGGCGCTTGGCCCGCTGGTGGCGCGTTTTGGTCAGGGTCAGGTCTCTCTGCCGGGCGGCTGCGCCATCGGTGCGCGTCCGGTTGACCTGCACATCTTTGGTCTGGAGAAGCTGGGCGCAGAGATTAAGCTCGAAGAAGGTTACGTTAAAGCGTCCGTCAATGGTCGTCTGAAAGGCGCGCACATCGTCATGGACAAAGTGAGCGTGGGCGCAACGGTGACCATTATGTCTGCGGCGACGCTGGCAGAAGGTACCACCATCATCGAAAACGCCGCGCGCGAACCGGAGATTGTGGATACCGCCAACTTCCTCGTGGCGCTGGGGGCGAAGATTTCCGGTCAGGGTACCGACCGTATCACCATCGAAGGCGTTGAGCGTCTGGGCGGCGGTGTCTATCGCGTTCTGCCTGACCGTATCGAAACCGGTACCTTCCTGGTCGCTGCGGCGATTTCTGGCGGGAAGATTGTTTGTCGCAACGCGCAGCCAGATACCCTGGATGCGGTGCTGGCGAAACTGCGCGATGCGGGTGCGGATATCGAAATCGGAGAAGACTGGATCAGCCTCGATATGCACGGTCAGCGTCCAAAAGCGGTCAATGTGCGTACGGCGCCGCATCCGGCGTTCCCTACGGACATGCAGGCGCAGTTCACCCTGTTGAACCTGGTTGCCGAAGGCACTGGCTTCATCACCGAAACCATTTTCGAGAACCGCTTTATGCACGTACCGGAACTTATCCGTATGGGCGCGCATGCTGAGATCGAAAGTAATACCGTGATTTGCCACGGCGTTGAGAAACTCTCAGGTGCTCAGGTGATGGCAACCGATCTGCGTGCGTCTGCAAGCCTGGTGCTGGCGGGTTGTATTGCGGAAGGCACGACGATCGTGGATCGTATCTATCACATCGATCGTGGCTATGAGCGTATCGAAGATAAACTGCGCGCGCTGGGTGCCAACATTGAGCGTGTGAAGGGCGAGTAATCGTTCCGGCAGCCCCCTGCCAGCAATGACCGGGGGGTTGCTGTTCCTGTCAAAAAAGCGTTATTCCTGTGGTTCTCTTTTTGCCTTTCTCTGGCGAATCATGCGCGATCTGTCGATAAATTCATGGGTAATGGGGTCGTGGTAGCGCGAAGGCCAAATCACCCACGGATGCGTATCCAGCGCCGTCGCGATGATTAATTCTCCCTTGGGCCAGGGGCGAGTGAGGGCGTTTGCCAGAGTTGAAGAACTTAGTCCATGGCGGCGGGACTCTGCTGCCAGTGAAGTGCCTCTTTTGTGCAGTGCGGCAATAATATCAGCCGTGTGCCAGTCGATAAATTTCGTATCCATAACGCCGTCCTTAAGTTTGGATTCACCTACGCCGTTTTTTCTGAAACGACGCGGTTACTATACTCATTTCAACTTTTTGTTCTAAAAAGTTCGCGTTACTTGATGGGATATTCAGAATAAGACACGGCTTTATTCATGCGGTCTCTAAACCGATGAATTTACATGAACACGGAATTTACAGGAGTGTACTGGAATCTCCCCGCTATCGCTGCGGGGAGAAACAAGGTGATTAACGGTCGCGCTGTACGGCGATATGGGCAAGACCAATCAGTGCCTCGCGCCACGGACTGTCTGGAATGACCTGAAGCGCTTCGATGGCTTTGTCGGCTTCTTCTTCCGCGCGCTGACGCGTCCATTCCAGCGATCCGCAGATAGCCATAGTTTCCAGTACAGGTTCCAGAAGATGGCGGCCATTTCCCTGCTCAATCGCTTCACGGATCATTTTCGCCTGGTCAGCTGTTCCGTTGCGCATAGCATGAAGCAGCGGCAGGGTTGGTTTACCTTCGTTCAGGTCATCGCCCACGTTTTTACCGAGCGTCTCGCCGTCCGCACTGTAGTCCAGCAAATCATCAATCAGCTGGAAGGCCGTACCCAGATAGCGGCCATAGTCCTGCAGGCCTTTTTCCTGTGCTTCGGTACAGTCAGCCAGAATGCCGGAACACTGGGCAGCCGCTTCAAACAGGCGCGCCGTTTTGCTGTAGATGACGCGCATGTAGTTTTCTTCGGTGATATCAGGGTCGTTGACGTTCATCAGCTGCAGCACTTCGCCTTCAGCAATGACGTTTACGGCTTCGGACATCACTTCCAGCACTTTCAGGGAACCCAGGCTGGTCATCATCTGGAAGGCGCGGGTATAGATAAAATCCCCCACCAGGACGCTGGCTGCGTTTCCGAAAGCGGCGTTTGCCGTGGCTTTGCCACGACGCATATCCGATTCATCCACAACATCGTCATGCAGAAGCGTCGCCGTGTGAATAAATTCGATGAGCGCTGCGATAGTGATGTGAGCATTTCCCTGATAGCCAACGGCTCTGGCAGCCAGAATGGCAATCATCGGACGAATGCGTTTACCGCCGCCGCTGACGATGTAATAGCCCAACTGATTGATCAGCTGAACGTCAGAGTTGAGTTGCTCCAGGATTGCTGCATTCACACCCGCCATATCTTGCGCGGTTAACTCGTTGATTTTTTCTAAATTCATCGCAAAAGCCGGGCTTTTTATCCTGTTGATCCCATCTTCAATGGGGTAACGAAGGGTTTCGGTTTATCAATAGTAGTGCTGATTGTACTGAAAAAACGGCTCAGATAAACGTTACCGTACGTGTTGTGTTTTTTTTCTTCATGTATTGACGGTAGCACTTGTCAAAGGCTCGCGTTTTGCGTAATATTCGCGCCCTATTGTGAATATTTATAGCGCACTCTGATTCATACGAGGACGTGCGCGGAAGCGGAGTTTATATGTACGCGGTTTTCCAAAGTGGTGGTAAACAACACCGAGTAAGCGAAGGTCAGACCGTTCGCCTGGAAAAGCTGGACATCGCAACTGGCGAATCTGTTGAGTTCGCAGAAGTTCTGATGATCGCAAACGGTGAAGAAGTCAAAATCGGCGTTCCTTTCGTTGATGGCGGCGTTATCAAAGCTGAAGTTGTTGCACACGGTCGTGGCGAGAAAGTTAAAATCGTTAAGTTTCGTCGTCGTAAGCACTACCGTAAGCAGCAGGGCCACCGTCAGTGGTTCACTGATGTGAAAATTACTGGCATCAGCGCCTAAGACCTGAGGAGAGATTTAAATGGCACATAAAAAGGCTGGCGGCTCCACACGTAACGGTCGCGATTCAGAAGCTAAACGCCTTGGCGTTAAGCGTTTCGGTGGCGAATCCGTTCTGGCGGGTAGCATCATCGTTCGTCAACGTGGTACCAAATTCCACGCTGGCAACAACGTAGGTTGCGGTCGTGACCACACTCTGTTTGCTAAAGCAGACGGTAAAGTGAAATTTGAAGTTAAAGGCCCGAACAACCGTAAATACATCAGCATCGTTGCTGAGTAAGGTTTTCTCGGTCCGGTAACGGATTAAAGCCCCGCAACCTGTTGCGGGGCTTTTTACATTGGAAACCCGGTAATTTTTTCTGTAGGGAAAACGGGCATGAAGCAGCAGGCCGGCATTGGTATTCTTTTGGCGCTCACTACCGCAATGTGTTGGGGTGCGCTGCCAATTGCAATGAAGCAGGTACTGGAAGTGATGGAGCCGCCTACGGTGGTCTTTTATCGCTTTCTGATGGCAAGCATCGGCCTCGGGGCCATTCTGGCTATCAAAGGTAAGCTTCCACCCTTGCGGCTCTTCCGCAAACCGCGCTGGCTGGTATTACTGGCTATCGCGACGGGCGGTCTGTTCGGTAACTTCATCCTGTTCAGCTCTTCCCTGCAATATCTCAGCCCCACGGCGTCGCAGGTGATAGGTCAGCTTTCACCTGTGGGCATGATGGTCGCCAGCGTCTTTATCCTCAAGGAGAAGATGCGCGGCACGCAGATTATCGGGGCGAGCATGCTGCTGTGCGGTCTGGTGATGTTCTTCAATACCAGTCTGATAGAGATTTTTACCCGCCTGACGGATTACACATGGGGTGTAATTTTTGGTGTGGGGGCGGCAACGGTCTGGGTGAGCTATGGCGTCGCGCAAAAGGTGTTATTGCGTCGTCTTGCCTCACAGCAGATCCTCTTTTTGCTGTACACTTTGTGTACAATAGCATTGCTGCCATTAGCAAAGCCGGGTGTGATTTCCCAGCTTAGCGACTGGCAACTGGCGTGCCTCATTTTTTGTGGGCTGAACACGCTGGTCGGTTATGGCGCGCTGGCCGAAGCGATGGCGCGCTGGCAGGCGGCACAGGTGAGCGCGTTAATTACGCTTACTCCGCTGTTTACGCTGTTATTTTCAGATTTGTTATCAATGGCCTGGCCCGATGTCTTCGTCAGACCGATGCTCAACCTGTTGGGTTATCTCGGTGCGTTTGTCGTGGTTGCGGGCGCGATGTATTCCGCCATTGGTCATCGTCTTTGGGGACGTTGGCGCAAAAATGAAGCGGTTGTAGTAGTCCCCCGCTCAGGCGAATGAGTTACGGAGAGTAAAATGAAGTTTGTTGATGAAGCGACGATCCTGGTCGTGGCTGGTGATGGCGGCAATGGTTGCGTAAGCTTCCGCCGTGAAAAGTATATCCCACGTGGCGGTCCTGACGGCGGTGACGGCGGGGATGGTGGTGACGTGTGGCTGGAGGCGGATGAGAACCTCAACACGCTGATCGACTACCGTTTCGAGAAATCCTTCCGCGCTGAACGTGGCCAGAACGGCCAGAGCCGTGACTGTACCGGGAAACGCGGTAAAGATGTCACTATTAAAGTTCCGGTCGGTACGCGTGTGATTGACCAGGGAACCGGTGAAACCATGGGTGACATGACCAAACACGGTCAGCGCCTGATGGTGGCTAAAGGCGGCTGGCACGGTCTGGGTAACAGCCGTTTCAAATCCTCCGTTAACCGTACTCCGCGTCAGAAAACGATGGGTACGCCGGGTGATAAGCGCGATCTGCAGCTGGAGCTGATGCTTCTGGCAGACGTGGGCATGCTGGGTATGCCAAACGCCGGTAAATCGACGTTCATTCGAGCAGTCTCTGCGGCGAAACCAAAAGTGGCAGACTATCCGTTTACCACGCTGGTACCAAGCCTGGGCGTTGTCCGTATGGATAACGAAAAGAGCTTTGTGGTTGCCGATATTCCGGGACTGATTGAAGGCGCTGCGGAAGGCGCGGGTCTGGGTATTCGCTTCCTGAAACACCTTGAGCGTTGCCGCGTGCTGCTGCATCTTATCGATATCGATCCTATCGATGGTTCCGATCCGGTTGAAAACGCCCGTATCATCATCGGTGAGCTGGAAAAATACAGCGAAAAACTGGCGAATAAACCACGCTGGCTGGTCTTCAACAAGATCGACCTGATGGACAAAGCCGAAGCGGAAGCGAAAGCCAAAGCGATTGCTGAAGCGATGGGTTGGGAAGATAAATACTACCTGATCTCTGCGGCAAGCCAGGTTGGCGTGAAAGATCTGTGCTGGGATGTGATGACCTTCATCATCGAGAACCCAATCGTGCAGGCGGAAGAAGCGAAACAGCCTGAAAAAGTCGAATTCATGTGGGATGACTACCACCGCCAGCAGCTCGAAGAGCTGGAAGCGGAAGACGATGATGAAGACTGGGACGATGACTGGGATGAAGACGACGAAGAAGGCGTCGAGTTCATCTACAAGCACTAATATCTGCCCGAAGCCCCCATTATGGGGGCTTTTTTTATTCCAGCGTTGCGGGTAGCCAGCAGCTGGCGATCAAACCACTTTCAGCGCCGTTCTCAAGCGTCAGCCTGCCGTGGTGGAGCTGCACAATGCGCTGCACGATACTCAGGCCCAGACCGCTGCCACCGTAGCGCTGGTCAAGACGGCGGAATGGCTCGGTAATTGACTGTCGGTGCGCGTCATCAATACCGGGCCCCTGATCGATCACGCTGATCTGCGTCCCCCCGTCGACCCCGGTTAATGTCACTGTGATCGTTGTCCCTGCCGGGCTGTAGCGCCCGGCATTCTCCAGCAGGTTGCGCAGCATCAGACGCAGGAGCACGGCGTCTCCCTGAACCGTGAGCGCGCTTTTAGCGGGCCAAATCACCTTATGCTCTTTGGCTTCATGGCCCAGGCCGAGAGGTTCAATGATATTTTCCGTCCAGCTCACGGTTTCGTAGCGTCCGCTGGCCATTGCCTGTCCGGCACGGGCCAGCATCAGCAGCTGCTCAACGGTATGCATGAGCTGATCGATACGGCTAATTAACGTCGCGGCCTGTGGTGCGCCTGACTGGGCCATAAGCTCCAGATGGAGCCGGATACCGGCAAGGGGCGTTCGGAGCTCGTGTGCGGCGTCAGCGGTGAAGAGACGCTCCTGCTGAATGGTATTGTCCAGCCGGGCGAGCAGCTGGTTCAGGGAGGTTGTCACCGCGCCTATTTCTTCCATGTCGGAATACATGGGAAGCGGTGTTAAGTTATCCGCCGAACGGTTAGCAAGGCTGTCACGCAGTTTATTCAGCGGTCGGGTTATCCAGCTGACTGCCCAGAAAGAGAAAAACAGCGTAAAGCCTACCATCACCAGAGAAGGGACGAGAAGGGAAGCAATCGCTTCGCGGATCTCTTTCTCGACATGGTTATTGCGGGATTTTGCCGACAGCGTTTCATTCACCAGAAAACCAATCTGCTCACGGCTTTCATGCCACAGCCAGATGACGCTTATCAGCTGGAAAAATAAGAGAATAACTGCCAGCAGCACCATCAAACGCCGACGCATGCTGTTCATTTCTGGCTCTCAAGGCGATAGCCAACGCCACGGACGGTTTTGATTCTGTCCTTGCCGAGCTTGCGACGCAGGTTGTGAATGTGAACTTCAAGGGTATTTGACCCCGGGTCGTCCTGCCAGGAGTAGATATCCTGCTGGAGCGTCTCTCTGTGCACCGTTTGCCCGCTGCGCATGATTAGACGCGTAAGCAGGGCGAACTCTTTTGGCGTCACCTCTACCGCCTGATCCCGGCGCAGTACCTGCTGGGTTTGCAGATTCAGCGTAATATCGCCGTCGGTCAGTAAGTTATCACTATGGCCCTGATAGCGGCGAATCAACGCCCGCACTCGCGCCTGCAGTTCCGCAAGTGCAAAAGGTTTCACCAGGTAATCATCTGCGCCTGCATCGAGGCCGGTGATGCGATCCTCAATGGCATCGCGTGCCGTCAGGATCAACACCGGGTTGGCAATACCGCGGCGTCGCCACTGGCTGAGCAGCGTGGCGCCGTCTTTATCAGGCAAGCCCAAATCGAGGATCACCAGGCTGTATTCGCCGCTCTGGATCAGGGCGTCCGCCTCCGCGGCGGTGCAGGCACAGTCGAGGGCATACCCTTCATTGGCCAGCCCCAGCGCCAGCCCTTCCTGCAATAACTGATCGTCTTCAACTATGAGTAGTTTCATCGCTAGTTATTCTGGTAGATGTCCTTATAAAGCCTGCTTTCGAAGCGAACCAGAGGAATACGACGATTGCGCTGGTCGGTCGGTTCGACGGCATAGCCGGAAAGATACTGCACGAATGCCATGCGTTGTCCGCTGGCGGTAGTGATAAAGCCTGCAAGATTGTAAACCCCCTGCAGCGAGCCTGTCTTAGCGGATACCTTGCCATCCACGCCGGCAGCGTGAAGCCCGGCGCGATACTGCAGCGAACCGTCATGCCCGGCCAGAGGCAGCATTGAAATAAAGTTTAGCTCAGTGTCATGCTGTGCAATGTACTGAAGCACCTGCATCATCGTGGCCGGTGAGATCAAATTATGACGCGATAATCCGGAGCCATCGACGGCGATGGTATTGCCCAGCTCGATCCCGGCCTGCTGGCGCAGGATCTGACGAACGGCGTCTGAACCCGCGCGCCAGGTTCCCGGCACCCCGAAACGCGCGTGGCCAATCATGCGGAACACGGTGTCGGCAATCATGTTGTCCGACTTTTTCAGCATGATTCGCAGTAAATCGTGCAGCGGCGGAGACTGTTTGCTGGCGATGACCGTGCCGGGCTGATTAACCTGCGTCTGGCGAAGCAGCGTGCCGGTGTATGTTATGCCCGCTTGTTTCAGCTCATCTTTCAGAATGGCACCCGCATAGCTTGCACCATCCTGTATCGCAAAGGCCAGCGGCAGCGGATCGGCGCGCTGCGTCAGGCAGCCGGTAAGCGTGAAGCGGTTAAGATCGCCTGGCACGACGTCAAGCTCACAATATTGCGCATCCGGGGAGCCTTTCGCCAGCGTGCGAACCTGGCTAAACATGGTGACCGGGTAGTAGGACGCTATGCGGATAAACGCTAAATCATCTGGCTTTGGCGCGCTGTAAAGCGAAACCGAGAAGCAGTTACGGTCAACAATCGCGGCGGCGGGCGGGGCGCTAAAACATTGGGTCATGTCGTTCCACGGCCAGCCTGGGGCTTTATCGTGGCTGGCAAAAATGGACGTGTCGATCAGCACATTGCCATCAATTTTCTGCACGCCAGATTTTTTCAGTACCGCAACCATATTGCGGATATCCTGGCGCTTAAAGGTCGGATCGCCGCCAAAACGGGCGATAAGATCGCCTTTCAGTTCGCCACCCTCGACGTTACCTTTGGTCTCGAGTGTGGTCGTAAAACGGAAGTCAGGACCGAGCTGGAGCAGGGCGGCGAGGGCAGTAATCACCTTTTGGGTACTGGCAGGCAGCGCCATCTGTTGACTGTGATAGTCAATCTCGGGAGCCTGTGCGCCAACCTTCTGCACCATCAGGGCAAGGTTCGCGCCTGCGGGGAGCTGATTAATGTACTCATCAACATTCGCGGCCTGGGCGGTGAACGTTATACTGGTAGTCAATCCGATGATAAATCTGGAAAATCGCATAATCTCGCGCTAACAACCCGAAAACAAACCGTCATACTACGGTGCATGGCACTGCAAAGTAAACGATGACCCATAGTGAACTTCGCGGTAAAATGCATATCAAATTGAAAAATTGCTGCTGACCTGGGGCATTGCTCCCGGGTCGGTTTTCTTTTTGCTTCTTGCCCGCTTAGGTGGGCAGGAGCAGGGAACACTGCTCCCAACAGGAATGTTTAAGAGGTATAACAAATGCAAGCTATTCCGATGACCTTACGTGGTGCCGAAAAACTGCGCGAAGAGCTGGATTTCCTGAAATCCGTGCGTCGCCCTGAAATCATCGCCGCTATCGCGGATGCGCGCGAGCATGGCGACCTGAAAGAGAACGCTGAATACCACGCCGCGCGTGAGCAGCAGGGCTTCTGTGAAGGGCGTATTAAAGATATCGAGGCAAAACTGTCCAATGCACAGGTTATCGATATCACCAAAATGCCTAACAACGGGCGTGTGATCTTTGGTTCTACCGTGACCGTGCTGAACCTGGACAACGATGAAGAGCAGACCTATCGCATCGTCGGTGATGATGAAGCAGACTTCAAACAGAACCTGATTTCAGTGAACTCCCCGATTGCTCGCGGCCTGATTGGCAAAGAGCAGGACGATGTTGTCACCATTCGCACCCCTGGCGGTGAAGTGGAATACGAAATTATTAAGGTTGAATACCTGTAATTCGCTTCTCTACTAAGATGTTGATACATTGTAAAGAAAAGAAAAAGGCCGCATAGCGGCCTTTTATCAACTCAAGGAGCATGGCATTTTGCTCGCCTGCTGACAGAAATCCCTCGTTTCACACAGAAAATGTGTTTAATTCAGGATATCCTTAGCGTGGCAGCGAGATTTTACGCTCTTTAGATGGGCGGTAGAGCACCAGCGTTTTACCGATGACCTGTACATTACAGGCGCCGGTTTCGCGCACGATGGCTTCCACGATCAGGTTTTTAGTGTCTCTGTCTTCAGAGGCGATTTTCACCTTGATCAGCTCGTGGTGTTCCAGCGCTTGTTCAATCTCGGCAAGCACCCCTTCGGTCAAACCATTGTTGCCAAGCATCACTACAGGCTTGAGCGGATGTGCCAGACCTTTCAGGTGCTGTTTTTGTTTAGTACTCAGATTCATCGTATATTTTTGCTTACGTTGGGATTGAAAACGGTTCATTCTACCGCCATCTCCCTTATATCGCCAAATAGCTGCGTAGAAATTTACGTCACAGGCAGGTAACGATGAACCAGGACGGAAATGTTAAATGACAGGTAAAAAGCGTTCTGCCAGCTCCAGCCGCTGGCTTCAGGAACACTTTAGCGATAAATATGTTCAACAGGCACAGAAAAAGGGGTTGCGTTCCCGTGCCTGGTTTAAACTTGATGAAATACAGCAAAGTGACAAACTTTTTAAGCCGGGGATGACGGTTGTTGACCTCGGTGCGGCACCTGGCGGATGGTCCCAGTATGCGGTAACGCAGATCGGCGGAACGGGCCGAATCATTGCGTGCGATCTTTTACCAATGGATCCCATCGTCGGTGTCGACTTCCTTCAGGGCGACTTTCGTGATGAATTAGTGCTGAAAGCGTTACTTGATCGTGTAGGTGACAGTAAGGTCCAGGTTGTCATGTCAGATATGGCACCAAATATGTGCGGAACACCGGCGGTGGATATCCCCCGCGCCATGTATCTGGTGGAGCTAGCGTTAGAAATGTGTCGTGATGTACTAGCGCCTGGTGGTAGTTTTGTTGTGAAGGTGTTTCAGGGCGAAGGTTTCGAGGAGTATCTTAAGGAAATTCGCTCCCTGTTTGCGAAGGTCAAAGTTCGTAAGCCGGACTCTTCCCGGGCCCGTTCCCGAGAAGTGTATATTGTAGCGACCGGGCGAAAATGATAACCGGTAGATTTCAGGCGAAAGTTTGAATGAAACTGGATATAGAGTATCCTGACGCTGTTTTTAACACAGTTGTAATATGAGGTTAATCCCTTGAGTGACATGGCGAAAAACCTAATACTCTGGCTGGTCATTGCCGTTGTGCTGATGTCAGTATTCCAGAGCTTTGGGCCCAGCGAGTCGAATGGCCGCAAGGTGGATTATTCTACCTTCCTGCAGGAGGTCAATCAGGACCAGGTTCGCGAAGCGCGTATCAACGGACGTGAGATCAACGTTACCAAGAAAGATAGTAACCGTTACACGACTTACATCCCGGTGAATGATCCTAAGCTGCTTGATAACCTTCTGACCAAAAACGTCAAGGTAGTTGGCGAGCCGCCAGAAGAACCAAGCCTGCTGGCTTCTATCTTCATTTCCTGGTTCCCGATGCTGCTTCTTATTGGCGTCTGGATCTTCTTTATGCGCCAGATGCAGGGCGGCGGTGGCAAAGGTGCCATGTCGTTCGGTAAGAGCAAGGCGCGTATGCTGACGGAAGACCAGATCAAGACCACCTTCGCTGACGTCGCCGGTTGTGACGAAGCGAAAGAAGAGGTAGGTGAACTGGTTGAATACCTGCGTGAACCGAGCCGTTTCCAGAAACTGGGCGGTAAGATCCCGAAAGGCGTGCTGATGGTTGGCCCTCCGGGTACCGGTAAAACCCTGCTGGCGAAAGCCATTGCGGGTGAAGCGAAGGTGCCGTTCTTTACTATTTCAGGTTCTGACTTCGTTGAAATGTTCGTGGGTGTCGGTGCATCTCGTGTGCGTGACATGTTTGAGCAGGCCAAGAAGGCAGCACCGTGCATTATCTTCATCGATGAAATCGACGCCGTAGGCCGCCAGCGTGGCGCAGGTCTGGGCGGTGGTCACGATGAACGTGAACAGACGCTGAACCAGATGCTGGTTGAGATGGACGGCTTCGAAGGTAACGAAGGTATCATCGTTATCGCGGCGACTAACCGTCCGGACGTACTTGACCCTGCGCTGCTGCGTCCAGGCCGTTTCGACCGTCAGGTTGTTGTGGGTCTGCCGGACGTTCGCGGTCGTGAACAGATTCTGAAAGTTCACATGCGTCGCGTACCGCTGGCGCCAGATATCGATGCGGCAATCATTGCGCGCGGTACTCCTGGCTTCTCCGGTGCGGACCTGGCGAACCTGGTCAACGAAGCTGCTCTGTTTGCCGCTCGCGGTAACAAGCGCGTCGTATCTATGGTGGAGTTTGAGAAAGCGAAAGACAAAATCATGATGGGTGCGGAACGTCGCTCCATGGTGATGACGGAAGCGCAGAAAGAGTCCACGGCATACCACGAAGCGGGTCACGCGATTATCGGTCGCCTCGTGCCGGAACACGATCCGGTGCATAAAGTGACGATTATTCCGCGCGGTCGTGCGCTGGGTGTGACTTTCTTCCTGCCTGAAGGCGACGCGATCAGCGCCAGCCGTCAGAAGCTGGAAAGCCAGATTTCGACCCTGTACGGCGGTCGTCTGGCAGAAGAGATTATCTACGGTGTGGAACATGTTTCTACCGGTGCGTCCAACGACATTAAAGTTGCGACAAACCTGGCGCGTAACATGGTGACGCAGTGGGGCTTCTCCGACAAACTCGGTCCGCTGCTGTATGCAGAAGAAGAGGGTGAAGTATTCCTGGGCCGTTCTGTGGCTAAAGCGAAACATATGTCCGATGAGACGGCACGTATCATCGACCAGGAAGTAAAATCTCTGGTAGAGCGTAACTACGCACGTGCACGCCAAATCCTGAACGACAATATGGACATCCTGCATTCGATGAAAGATGCGCTCATGAAATATGAGACCATCGATGCACCGCAGATTGACGACCTGATGGCGCGCCGCGAAGTACGTCCGCCGGCAGGCTGGGAAGACCCAGGTGCTTCCAATAATTCTGACAACAATGGCACCCCGCGTGCGCCGCGTCCGGTTGATGAACCGCGTACGCCAAATCCGGGCAACACCATGTCAGAACAGTTGGGCGATAAGTAAGCCACTGCTGTTGAAGCGTTTGTCTGTACCTCAAACCCTGGAGCTTGCTCCGGGGTTTTTCATTTCTGTTTAACGATATAGATACCAGGGATTTCGCCATGAAATTATTCGCTCAGGACTCGCATCTCGATCTTTCACATCCCCATGTGATGGGGATCCTGAATGTTACCCCTGACTCTTTCTCTGACGGCGGCACGCATAACACGCTTATCGAGGCGGTTAAGCACGCGAATTTAATGATTAATGCGGGTGCCACCATTATTGACGTGGGCGGCGAATCGACGCGTCCTGGTGCGGCGGACGTGTCTGTGGAAGAAGAGCTGGCGCGCGTGGTGCCGGTGGTTGAAGCTATCGCGCAGCGGTTTGAAGTGTGGATCTCCGTTGATACCTCTAAACCCGAAGTGATTCGTGAAGTGGCGAGAGTGGGCGCTCACATTATCAATGATATTCGCTCGCTCACTGAGCCTGGCGCCCTTAAAGCCGCGGCAGAGACGGGATTACCGGTATGCCTGATGCACATGCAGGGTCAACCAAAAACCATGCAGGAAGCACCGAGGTATGACGATGTCTTTGCCGACGTGAATCGCTTCTTTATTGAGCATATTGCACGCTGTGAACGTGCAGGTATCCCAAAAGAGAAATTGCTGCTCGACCCGGGGTTCGGTTTCGGTAAAAATCTCTCCCACAATTATGCGTTGCTTGCGCGCCTGTCGGAATTCCATCATTTTGGCCTGCCGTTACTGGTGGGGATGTCGAGAAAGTCGATGATTGGGCAGTTGCTTAACGTGGGGCCGAGCGAACGCCTGAGCGGCAGCCTGGCCTGCGCAGTGATTGCGGCGATGCAGGGTGCGCACATTATTCGTGTCCATGACGTCAAAGAAACAGTAGAAGCCATGCGTGTGGTGGAAGCCACACTGGCAGCGAAGGAAAACAAACGCTATGAGTAATCGTAAGTATTTTGGTACCGATGGTATCCGTGGGCGTGTAGGCGATGCTCCCATCACCCCTGATTTTGTCCTGAAGCTCGGCTGGGCTGCTGGCAAAGTGCTGGCGCGTCATGGTTCCCGTAAGATCATTATCGGTAAAGATACCCGTATTTCCGGCTATATGCTGGAGTCCGCGCTGGAAGCGGGTCTGGCGGCGGCTGGACTGTCCGCGTCCTTTACGGGCCCGATGCCGACACCTGCAGTCGCGTATCTGACGCGTACCTTCCGTGCGGAAGCGGGGATTGTCATTTCAGCTTCTCACAACCCGTTCTACGACAACGGCATTAAATTCTTCTCCATTGACGGCACCAAGCTCCCGGATGACGTGGAAGAAGCTATTGAAGCCGAAATGGAAAAAGAGATCACCTGTGTCGATTCCGCAGAGCTGGGTAAAGCGAACCGTATCGTTGATGCAGCGGGCCGTTATATCGAATTCTGTAAAGGTACCTTCCCGAATGAGCTGAGCCTGGCTCACCTCAAAATTGTGGTGGACTGTGCAAACGGCGCGACCTATCACATCGCCCCGAATGTCTTCCGCGAACTGGGTGCGAAAGTCATCACTATTGGCTGCGAGCCGGATGGTCTGAACATTAACGAGCAGGTGGGGGCAACTGACGTTCGTGCCCTGCAGGCGCGTGTTCTGGCAGAGAAAGCCGACCTGGGTATTGCGCTGGACGGCGACGGTGACCGCGTGATCATGGTCGACCACGAAGGTAACAAGGTCGACGGCGATCAAATCCTCTACATCATCGCGCGTGAAGGACTGCGTCAGGGTCAGCTGCGCGGCGGTGCGGTGGGCACGCTGATGAGTAACATGGGCCTGGAACTGGCGCTGAAACAGCTCGGTATTCCGTTTGTCCGCGCGAAAGTGGGTGACCGCTATGTGCTGGAAAAACTGCAGGAGAAGGGCTGGCGCATCGGCGCAGAAAACTCGGGTCACGTGATCCTGCTTGATAAAACCACCACCGGTGACGGTATCGTGGCCGCGCTGCAGGTGGTTGCCGCAATGGCGCGCAACCATATGAGCCTGCACGATCTGTGCAGCGGCATGAAAATGTTCCCACAGATTCTGGTCAACGTACGTTTCACTGCCGGCAAAGGCGATCCGCTGGAAAACGAGAACGTCAAAGCGGTGATGGCTGACGTTGAAGCGGCCCTGGGCAATCGTGGACGCGTGCTGCTGCGTAAATCCGGTACCGAACCGCTGATCCGCGTGATGGTGGAAGGTGAAGATGAAGCGCAGGTTACCGAATTTGCACACCGTATTGCGGATGCTGTAAAAGCTGCATAATCGTGCACGCTAAATGTATAAAAAGGCGGCTTTTGTCGCCTTTGTTTTAAGCAATTAATGGCTTTTTGCTGTTTTTTTCCGCAGTTGATACAATGCGTCAAAAATGCCCTTGCGAAGGTCATTCGCTTTGGTTAGTATTCACACCCGCTTCAGTGGGAAACAAAAATCCTGCTAATTGGTCGAAGCATTGGTATGCGGCAAATCCGCAAGGAACAGGTTGATTATGTACGAAGCTCTTTTAGTTATTTTCCTTATTGTAGCCATCGCTCTCGTAGCGCTGATCATGCTGCAGCAAGGTAAAGGCGCTGATATGGGAGCCTCCTTCGGAGCAGGCGCTTCCGGTACGCTGTTCGGTTCAAGTGGTTCTGCGAACTTCATGACCCGCACAACGGCGATTCTGGCTACGCTGTTCTTCATCATCAGCCTTGTGCTTGGCAATATCAACAGCAACAAGACCAGCAAAGGAAGCGAGTGGGAAAATCTGAGCGCGCCAGCGAAAACTGAGCAGACTCAGCCAGCTGCACCGGCTAAGCCGACCAGCGATATCCCGCACTAAGTATTCTGTACCGAGGTGGTGGAATTGGTAGACACGCTACCTTGAGGTGGTAGTGCCCTAACGGGCTTGTGGGTTCGAGTCCCATCCTCGGTACCAATATTCCAGAAGAAAGACGTCGAAAGACGTCTTTTTTTTCGTTTGTAGATTGTGTGTGGCGGGCAAAGTGGTGGGTCGCGTTGTGCTTATCGGCCCGACATAAGCCCACAAAAAAGGCGTCCATCGGACGCCTTTTGCATTTTATACTCGCGGTTACTTCTTATCGCTGTGTTCCAGGTTTTCAACCTGCGGCAGGCCGTTACCTGAATTGGCTGACAGCAAACCGTTCTCAACATAGTTGAACAGCTTCTCGCGGGTATCGGTGATGTCCAGATTACGCATGGTCAGCTGACCAATACGATCGTCCGGTGAGAACACGGATTCACCTTTCTCCATGGTCAGACGTTCTGCTTTATAGGTCAGGTTGTCAGACACGGTGTTCAGGATGGAGTAGTCGTTACCGCGACGCAGTTCCAGCGTTACTTCACCGGTGATCGCGCTTGCCACCCAACGCTGCAGCGCATCGCGCAGCATCAGCGCCTGTGGATCGAACCAGCGACCCTGATACAGCAGTTTACCCAGCTGACGGCCATGAGAGTGATACTGCTCGATGGTATCTTCGTTGTGAATGCCGGTCAGCAGACGCTCGTAAGCGATGTGCAGCAGCGCCATTCCCGGGGCTTCATAGATGCCACGGCTTTTCGCTTCGATAATACGGTTTTCAATCTGATCGCTCATACCCAGACCGTGACGACCGCCAATACGGTTCGCTTCCAGCATCAGCTCAACATCATCAGAGAAGGTTTTACCGTTCAGCGCAACCGGATGGCCGCGTTCGAAACGTACGGTCACTTCTTCAGCCTGGATTTTGACGTTCTCGTCCCAGAACTTCACGCCCATGATCGGGTTAACGATCTTCACGCTGGAGTTCAGGAATTCCAGGTCTTTCGCTTCGTGCGTCGCACCCAGCATGTTGGAGTCGGTGGAGTAGGCTTTCTCGACTGACATCTTATAGTCGAAACCGCAGGCAATCATGAATTCGGACATTTCATGACGGCCACCCAGCTCGTCGATGAAGTCGGTATCCAGCCACGGTTTGTAAATCTGTAGTTCGGCGTTGGTCAGCAGGCCATAACGATAGAAACGTTCAATATCGTTACCTTTATAGGTGCTACCGTCACCCCATATGTTAACGCCGTCTTCTTTCATCGCCGCAACCAGCATGGTGCCGGTGACCGCACGGCCCAGCGGGGTGGTGTTGAAATAGGTCAGGCCGCCGGTAGTGTTATGGAACGCACCGCACTGAATAGCCGCGATACCTTCAGCGACCAGTTGCTTACGGCAGTCAATCAGGCGCGCGTTCTCTGCACCATACTCTTTAGCGCGACGAGGAATGGCATCGTAGTCGTCCTCATCCGGCTGGCCCAGGTTCGCAGTATAGGCGTACGGAACCGCTCCCTTCTGGCGCATCCACAGCAGTGCAGCGCTGGTATCCAGGCCGCCTGAGAAAGCGATGCCAATACGTTGTCCTACCGGAAGATGCTTGAGAATCGTCGTCATAGAATAAAACCCTGCTTGATTGACTGATTAGAGACCGCTTTCGCTCTCTTGTGCATTTTTATGCAAAATAAGTGAGTATTCATTTAATCATCTTTTGGCGAAGACCGGAAGAGAGTCGTGCGTTTTTTGTAAAAATTTTGGTCTAATCGATCTGGCGGAAGTCGCCTTGACAGGTGGGGTCAACTATCAATATACTAAACGCCGATTTTACGTCCCGTCTTCGGTACCAAATCCCAGCATTATTTGCAAATTCTGTCCAAAACGCGTAGAATTTGCCACGTTTCAGGCGCGGGGTGGAGCAGCCTGGTAGCTCGTCGGGCTCATAACCCGAAGGTCGTCGGTTCAAATCCGGCCCCCGCAACCACTTTCCCATAAAGTTCTTTTTCAAATATACTGTGAAGACTTAGAGCCTTCGTAGCTGGATTTGAAAAAATTCTTTCGGAAAGTGCTCCAGGCCACAGTTGTGGCTATAGGGTTCAGTTATCTAAAGCCCCGATTTATCGGGGTTTTTTGTTATCTGACTACAGAATAACTGGGCTTTACGCCCTTTTTTTATGTCTTGGGGGTGGGCTTGTCCACATTAGAGCAAAAATTAACAGAGATGATTACTGCACCGGTCGAAGCACTGGGCTACGAACTGGTCGGCATCGAATTCGTTCGCGGCCGTACATCGACGCTGCGCATCTATATTGATAGTGAAGATGGCATCAATGTTGATGATTGTGCTGATGTCAGCCACCAGGTGAGTGCGGTTCTTGATGTTGAAGACCCGATTACCGTTGCGTACAACCTGGAAGTTTCCTCACCTGGCCTCGATCGCCCGATGTTCACGGCCGAGCACTATGTGCGCTTTACCGGTGAAGAAGTGGCTCTCGTTCTGCGTATGGCCGTACAGAACCGCCGTAAATGGCAGGGAATTATCAAAGCCGTTGATGGTGAAATGATCACGGTGACAGTCGAAGGCAAAGATGAAGTGTTCGCGCTGAGTAATATCCAGAAGGCGAACCTGGTTCCCCACTTTTAACAGTCTGGATTGAGGTGAAAAGCCCGCGATGAACAAAGAAATTTTGGCTGTTGTTGAAGCCGTCTCCAACGAGAAATCACTGCCGCGTGAGAAGATTTTCGAAGCGCTGGAAAGTGCCCTGGCTACAGCAACCAAGAAAAAATACGAACAAGAGATCGATGTTCGCGTAGAAATCGATCGTAAAAGCGGTGACTTCGATACATTCCGTCGTTGGGTAATCGTTGAAGAAGTGACCCAGCCGACCAAAGAGATCACGCTGGAAGCCGCCCGTTTTGAAGACGAAAGTCTGAACGTGGGCGAGTACGTTGAAGATCAGATTGAATCTGTCACCTTCGACCGTATCACGACCCAGACCGCTAAACAGGTTATCGTGCAGAAAGTGCGCGAAGCCGAGCGCGCGCTGGTTGTCGATCAGTTCCGCGATCAGGAAGGCGAAATCATCACCGGCGTGGTGAAGAAAGTGAACCGCGACAACATCTCCCTGGAGATCAAATCCGAAGGGTTACCGGGTAACGCTGAAGCCGTGATCCTGCGTGAAGATATGCTGCCGCGTGAAAACTTCCGCCCAGGCGACCGTATTCGCGGTGTTCTGTACGCCGTTCGCCCTGAAGCGCGTGGTGCACAGCTGTTCGTGACCCGTTCTAAACCAGAAATGCTGGTAGAACTGTTCCGTATCGAAGTGCCGGAAATCGGTGAAGAAGTTATCGAGATTAAAGCGGCGGCTCGCGATCCGGGCTCCCGTGCGAAAATTGCGGTGAAAACCAACGACAAGCGTATCGACCCGGTCGGTGCTTGCGTCGGTATGCGCGGTGCGCGCGTTCAGGCAGTTTCTACTGAGCTGGGCGGCGAACGTATTGATATCGTTCTGTGGGATGACAACCCGGCGCAGTTCGTGATCAACGCAATGGCCCCAGCTGATGTGGCGTCTATCGTTGTTGACGAAGACAAACACACCATGGATATCGCTGTTGAAGCGGGCAACCTGGCGCAGGCAATCGGCCGTAACGGTCAGAACGTACGCCTGGCGTCACAGCTGAGCGGCTGGGAACTCAACGTAATGACCGTTGATGACCTGCAGGCTAAGCATCAGGCTGAAGCCCATGCGGCGATCGATACCTTCACTAAATACCTGGATATTGACGAAGACTTCGCCACTGTTCTGGTTGAAGAAGGTTTCTCTACGCTGGAAGAACTGGCCTATGTGCCAATGAAAGAGCTGCTGGAAATTGACGGTCTGGATGAACCAACCGTTGAAGCCCTGCGTGAACGCGCTAAAAACGCACTGACCACCCTGGCACTGGCTCAGGAAGAAAGCCTTGGCGACAAAAAGCCGGCTGATGACCTGCTGAATCTGGAAGGTCTTGATCGTGCGATTGCGTTCAAGCTGGCTGCCCGTGGTGTTTGTACGCTGGAAGATCTCGCTGAGCAAGGCGTTGATGACCTGGCTGATATCGAAGGTTTAACCGACGAGAAAGCCGGCGAGCTCATCATGGCCGCACGTAATATTTGCTGGTTCGGCGACGAAGCGTAATAAACTGTAGCAGGAAGGAACAGCATGACTGATGTAACTGTAAAATCGCTGGCTGCTGAGATTCAGACCTCCGTGGACCGCCTGGTACAGCAATTTGCTGATGCAGGGATCCCGAAGTCCGCTGATGACTCGGTGACCGCGCAAGAAAAACAAACCTTGTTAACGCACCTGAACCGTGAACACGGTTCTACGCCTGACAAGTTAACGCTGCAGCGCAAAACGCGTAGCACGTTAAACATCCCTGGTACCGGTGGCAAAAGCAAATCGGTCCAAATTGAAGTCCGCAAGACGCGCACCTTTGTAAAACGTGATCCGCAAGAGGCAGAACGCCTTGCTGCGGAAGAGCAGGCACAGCGTGAAGCGGAAGAACAAGCTCAGCGTGAGGCGGAAGCAGCCGCCAAACGTGAAGCAGAATTAAAAGCTGAACGTGAGGCCGCAGAAAAAGCGAAACGCGACGCAAGTGATAAAGTGAAGCGTGACGCTGCGGAAAAAGACAAAGTGAGCAATCAACAGACAGACGAAATGACCAAAACCGCCCAGGCTGAAAAAGCCCGCCGTGAAAATGAAGCTGCCGAGCTGAAGCGTAAAGCGGAAGAAGAAGCCCGCCGTAAGCTGGAAGAAGAAGCTCGCCGCGTCGCCGAAGAAGCGCGCCGTATGGCAGAAGAAAACGAGAAGAATGGTGTGAATACCGTTGAGCCGACTGAAGACACCAGCGACTATCACGTGACCACTTCTCAGCATGCGCGTCAGGCTGAAGATGATAACGACCGTGAAGTTGAAGGCGGTCGTGGCCGTGGCCGTAATGCAAAAGCTGCGCGTCCGGCGAAAAAAGGTAACAAGCACGCTGAATCTAAAGCTGACCGTGAAGAAGCACGCGCTGCTATTCGCGGCGGTAAAGGCGGCAAGCGTAAAGGTTCTGCTCTGCAGCAGGGCTTCCAGAAGCCAGCTCAGGCGGTTAACCGTGACGTCGTGATTGGCGAAACCATTACCGTTGGCGAACTGGCGAACAAGATGGCGGTTAAAGGCTCTCAGGTCATCAAAGCGATGATGAAGCTGGGCGCCATGGCGACCATCAACCAGGTCATTGACCAGGAAACTGCACAGCTGGTTGCGGAAGAGATGGGCCACAAAGTTATCCTGCGTCGTGAAAACGAGCTGGAAGAAGCAGTGATGAGCGACCGTGATACTGGCGCTGCGGCAGAACCACGCGCACCGGTAGTGACCATCATGGGTCACGTTGACCACGGTAAAACCTCTCTGCTTGACTACATTCGTTCTACCAAGGTTGCCTCTGGTGAAGCGGGTGGTATTACCCAGCACATCGGTGCATACCACGTAGAAACTGACAACGGTATGATCACCTTCCTGGATACCCCAGGCCACGCCGCGTTTACCTCAATGCGTGCTCGTGGTGCTCAGGCGACGGATATCGTTGTTCTGGTTGTTGCGGCGGACGACGGCGTCATGCCGCAGACCATCGAAGCTATCCAGCACGCGAAAGCAGCAGGTGTGCCGGTTGTGGTTGCAGTTAACAAGATCGATAAGCCAGAAGCGGATCCCGATCGTGTTAAAAACGAACTTTCCCAGTACGGTATTCTGCCGGAAGAGTGGGGCGGCGAAAGCCAGTTCGTACACGTGTCTGCGAAAGCGGGTACCGGTATCGACGAACTGCTGGACGCGATCCTGCTGCAGGCCGAAGTTCTGGAGCTGAAAGCCATCCGTAACGGTATGGCGAGCGGCGCGGTAATCGAATCCTTCCTGGATAAAGGACGTGGCCCGGTTGCTACCGTTCTGGTTCGTGAAGGTACACTGCATAAAGGCGATATCGTTCTGTGCGGTTTCGAATACGGTCGCGTCCGTGCGATGCGTAACGAACTGGGCCAGGAGGTACTGGAAGCAGGTCCGTCCATTCCAGTTGAAATCCTGGGTCTGTCCGGTGTTCCGGCTGCCGGTGACGAAGTGACCGTTGTGCGTGACGAGAAGAAAGCGCGTGAAGTTGCGCTGTATCGTCAGGGCAAATTCCGTGAGGTTAAACTGGCTCGTCAGCAGAAATCTAAACTCGAGAACATGTTTGCCAACATGACCGAGGGCGAAGTTCACGAAGTGAACATCGTTCTGAAAGCTGACGTTCAGGGTTCTGTGGAAGCGATCTCCGACTCCTTGCTGAAACTGTCTACCGACGAAGTGAAAGTGAAGATCATCGGTTCTGGCGTAGGTGGTATCACCGAAACCGACGCAACCCTGGCTGCTGCCTCCAACGCTATCCTGGTTGGCTTCAACGTTCGTGCGGATGCATCTGCGCGTAAAGTAATTGAAGCCGAAAGCCTGGATCTGCGTTACTACTCCGTCATCTATAACCTGATCGACGAAGTGAAAGCAGCGATGAGCGGCATGCTGTCTCCTGAGCTGAAACAGCAGATCATCGGTCTGGCTGAAGTACGTGACGTGTTCAAATCACCGAAATTCGGTGCTATCGCGGGCTGTATGGTTACCGAAGGTAACATCAAGCGTCACAACCCAATCCGCGTACTGCGTGACAACGTGGTTATCTACGAAGGCGAGCTGGAATCCCTGCGCCGCTTCAAAGATGACGTTAACGAAGTCCGTAACGGCATGGAATGTGGTATCGGCGTGAAGAACTACAACGACGTTCGCGTTGGCGATATGATCGAAGTGTTCGAGATCATCGAAATTCAGCGTACCATCGCTTAATTACCGATTGTAAGCCGGGATCGCCTCGCGCCACCCGGCAATAATTTTAAAAGGGGCTTTTAGCCCCTTTTTTGTCTGGAGAATTTATTATGGCGAAAGAATTTGGTCGCCCTCAGCGCGTAGCGCAGGAAATGCAAAAAGAGATCGCACTCATTCTGCAACGTGAAATTAAAGACCCGCGCGTCGGCATGATGACCACCGTTTCCGGTGTCGAAATGTCCCGCGATTTGGCCTATGCAAAAGTGTTCGTCACCTTCCTGAACGATCAGGACGAAGCGGCAGTGAAAAACGGCATTAAAGCGCTGCAGGAAGCCTCTGGTTTCATCCGCTCCCTGCTTGGCAAAGCGATGCGCCTGCGTATCGTGCCTGAACTGACCTTCTTCTACGACAACTCGCTGGTCGAAGGTATGCGTATGTCCAACCTGGTGACCAGCGTGGTTAAACATGACGACGAGCGTCGTGTTAACCCGGCGGACGACAGCAAGGAGGACTAATGAGTCGTCCTCGTCGTCGCGGTCGCGACGTGCATGGTGTGCTGCTGCTGGATAAACCCCAGGGCGCTTCCAGCAACGACGTGCTGCAAAAAGTTAAGCGTATTTATAACGCCAACCGTGCGGGCCACACCGGCGCGCTCGATCCGCTGGCAACCGGCATGCTGCCGGTCTGCCTGGGAGAGGCGACAAAGTTTTCCCAGTACCTGCTCGACTCCGATAAGCGCTACCGTGTGATCGCTAAGCTGGGTCAGCGCACGGATACCTCCGACGCGGATGGTCAGGTGGTGGAAGAGCGTCCGGTGACGTTCAGCGCGGAACAGCTTGATGCTGCGCTGGAGAGCTTCCGTGGGGACACGATGCAGGTGCCGTCGATGTATTCGGCCCTGAAATATCAGGGAAAAAAACTCTACGAATATGCGCGTCAGGGCATAGAAGTCCCGCGTGAAGCCCGTCCGATAACCGTGTATGAGCTGCTGTTTATTCGCCACGAAGGTGATGAGCTGGAGCTGGAAGTGCACTGTTCGAAAGGGACGTACATTCGCACCATCATCGACGACCTCGGTGAAAAGCTGGGCTGCGGCGCGCATGTGATATACCTGCGCCGCCTGGCGGTGAGCAAGTACCCGGTGGAGCGGATGGTCACCCTGGAATATCTGCGCGAGCTGGTAGAACAGGCGGAAGCGCAGGGGATTGCGCCGGCAGATTTGCTGGATCCTTTGCTGATGCCGATGGACAGTCCGGCAGCGGACTTCCCGGTTGTTAATCTTCCTTTAACATCGTCCGTTTACTTTAAGAACGGCAACCCGGTTCGTACGGCACAAGCGCCGCTGGAAGGGCTGGTACGCGTGACCGAAGGTGACGAAGGGAAATTCATCGGTATGGGCGAAATGGATGGCGAAGGGCGCGTTGCGCCGCGTCGTCTGGTCGTCGAATATCCGGTCGACGCGTGACGGTGATAACGGCTCACCTTGCGATAAGCAGGGGAGACGAGTAGAATATCGCCGCTTAACGCCTGGCAAATTGTTTAACAATCTGCGGGGCGTACATGGGATTGCTGAATTAGAGATCGGCATCCTTACATTCTTTATACTTTGGAGTTTGAAAATGTCTCTAAGCGTTGAAGCTAAAGCTAAAATCGTTTCTGAGTTTGGTCGTGGTACTAACGACAGCGGTTCTACCGAAGTTCAGGTTGCACTGCTGACTGCCCAGATTAACCACCTGCAGGGTCACTTTGCAGAGCACAAAAAAGATCACCACAGCCGTCGTGGTCTGCTGCGTATGGTTTCTCAGCGTCGTAAACTGCTCGACTACCTGAAACGTAAAGATGTTGCACGCTACACCGCGCTGATCGAGCGTCTGGGTCTGCGTCGCTAAGTCTTGCGAGTTTCAGAAAAGGGGGCCTGATGGCCCCTTTTTTCAACCAGACGGCAGCAATTCACTGGAAACTATTGTATTGTTGCTATAAATGATCTTCATTGCAGAGGTTCGCGCGGCTAATGAGAGGCTTCACCCATGGGGGTGTTGGTTGTCATTAGTCGCGAGGATGCGAAGAAGGTCGGGTCAAATCGACAGCACACCGGTGGTGTGCTGTCAAACATTTAAGAAAGGACAGAACTTTGCTGAATCCGATCGTTCGTAAATTCCAGTATGGTCAACATACCGTCACGCTGGAAACCGGCATGATGGCACGTCAGGCTACTGCTGCCGTTATGGTAAGCATGGATGACACTGCGGTATTCGTTACCGTTGTTGGCCAGAAAAAAGCTAAACCAGGTCAGGACTTCTTCCCGCTGACCGTTAACTACCAGGAGCGTACCTACGCTGCCGGTAAAATCCCGGGTGGTTTCTTCCGTCGTGAAGGCCGTCCAAGCGAAGGCGAAACCCTGATTGCGCGTCTGATTGACCGCCCGGTTCGTCCGCTGTTCCCGGAAGGCTTCGTTAACGAAGTACAGGTTATCGCTACCGTTGTTTCCGTTAACCCACAGGTTAACCCGGACATCGTTGCCATGATCGGCGCATCCGCTGCCCTGTCACTGTCTGGTATTCCATTCAATGGCCCAATCGGTGCCGCGCGCGTTGGCTACATCAACGACCAGTACGTGCTGAACCCAACCCAGGAAGAGCTGAAAGAAAGTAAGCTGGACCTGGTTGTTGCGGGTACTGAAGCGGCTGTGCTGATGGTTGAATCCGAAGCTGAACTGCTGAGCGAAGACCAGATGCTGGGCGCTGTGGTCTTTGGCCACGATCAGCAGCAGATCGTTATCCAGAACATCAACGACCTGGTGAAAGAAGCCGGTAAACCACGTTGGGACTGGCAGCCAGAAGCGGCAAACGACGCGCTGAACGCACGCGTTGCAGCCCTGGCAGAATCTCGTCTGAGCGATGCATACCGCATCACTGACAAGCAGGAGCGTTATGCTCAGGTTGACGTGATCAAGTCTGAAACTATCGCCACTCTGGTTGCTGAAGATGAAACGCTGGACGCTAACGAACTGAGCGACATCCTGCACGCAATCGAGAAAAACGTTGTTCGTAGCCGTGTACTGGCAGGCGAGCCGCGTATCGATGGCCGCGAAAAAGACATGATCCGTGGTCTGGATGTGCGTACTGGCGTTCTGCCACGTACTCACGGTTCCGCGCTCTTCACCCGTGGCGAAACGCAGGCGCTGGTTACCGCGACTCTGGGTACTGCACGTGACGCACAGATCATCGACGAACTGATGGGCGAGCGCACTGACAGCTTCCTGTTCCACTACAACTTCCCTCCGTACTCCGTAGGCGAAACCGGTATGGTTGGCTCGCCGAAGCGTCGTGAAATTGGTCACGGTCGTCTGGCGAAGCGCGGCGTGCTGGCAGTGATGCCAGAAGCAGACAAATTCCCGTACACCGTACGTGTGGTGTCTGAAATCACCGAATCCAACGGTTCTTCTTCCATGGCTTCCGTGTGTGGTGCTTCTCTGGCGCTGATGGATGCAGGCGTACCAATCAAAGCCGCTGTGGCTGGTATCGCTATGGGTCTGGTGAAAGAAGGCGACAACTTTGTTGTTCTGTCTGACATCCTGGGCGACGAAGACCACCTGGGCGATATGGACTTCAAAGTAGCGGGTTCCCGCGAAGGTATCTCTGCGCTGCAGATGGATATCAAAATTGAAGGTATCACCAAAGAGATCATGCAGGTTGCTCTGAACCAGGCTAAAGGTGCGCGTCTGCACATCCTGGGCGTGATGGAACAGGCGATTAACGCGCCGCGTGGCGACATTTCTCAGTTCGCTCCACGTATTCACACCATCAAGATCAACCCAGACAAGATCAAAGATGTTATCGGTAAGGGCGGTTCCGTAATCCGTGCGCTGACCGAAGAGACTGGCACCACGATCGAAATCGAAGATGACGGTACTGTGAAAATCGCAGCAACCGACGGCGAGAAAGCGAAATTCGCAATCCGTCGCATCGAAGAAATCACTGCAGAGATCGAAGTGGGCCGCGTCTACGCAGGTAAAGTGACCCGTATCGTTGACTTTGGCGCGTTCGTTGCCATCGGTGGCGGTAAAGAAGGTCTGGTTCACATCTCTCAGATCGCTGATAAGCGCGTTGAGAAAGTGACCGATTACCTGCAGATGGGTCAGGAAGTACCGGTGAAAGTTCTGGAAGTTGATCGCCAGGGCCGCATCCGTCTGAGCATTAAAGAAGCAACCGAGCAGTCTCAGCCAGCTGCTGCGCCAGAAGCACAGGCAGCAGAACAGCAAGGCGAGTAAGTTGCCATTTGCCCTCCGCTTTGCGGAGGGCCTATTATCAGGCAGGACGCCTTGTTAAGCCGCCGGGGGACAGGACGTTCATCCAATAGTTGTCTTCGGGAGTGGGAAATGAAGCCTTTTTTGCGCTGGTGTTTCGTTGCGACAGCTTTAACGCTGGCAGGATGCAGCAACTCTGCCTGGCGTAAGAGCGAAGTCCTCGCAGTGCCATTGCAACCGACTTTGCAGCAGGAAGTGATTCTGGCACGCATGGAACAAATACTTGCCAGTCGGGCTTTAACCGATGAAGAACGCGCACAGCTTTTATATGAGCGCGGAGTGTTGTATGATAGTCTCGGTCTGAGGGCATTGGCGCGAAATGATTTTTCACAAGCGCTGGCTATCCGACCTGATATGCCTGAAGTATTCAATTACTTAGGCATTTATTTAACGCAGGCAGGCAATTTTGATGCTGCCTATGAAGCGTTTGATTCTGTACTTGAGCTTGATCCAACTTACAACTACGCGCACTTGAATCGCGGTATCGCATTGTATTACGGCGGTCGTGATAAGTTAGCGCAAGATGATCTGCTGGCGTTTTATCAAGACGATCCTAATGATCCTTTCCGTAGCCTGTGGCTTTACATCGTTGAGCGGAAGCTCGATGAGAAGCAGGCAAAAGAGGCACTGAAACAGCGCTTCGATAAATCGGACAAGGAACAGTGGGGATGGAACATTGTCGAGTTCTACCTGGGCAACATTAGCGAAGCAACGCTGATGGAACGCCTCAAGGCGGACGCAACGGATAACACCTCGCTCGCTGAGCATCTCAGTGAAACCAACTTCTATTTAGGTAAGTACTACCTAAGTCTGGGGGATATGGACAGCGCTACGGCACTGTTCAAATTAGCGGTTGCTAACAACGTACACAACTTCGTTGAGCACCGTTATGCATTGTTGGAATTATCGCTCTTGGGCCAGGAGCATGACGACCTGGCAGAATCGGACCAGCAATAGCTGACGACATAAACATCAGCCCGTAATCTTTTGATTGCCATCACCTTAACTGGTGAGGGCGTTGTTGTTCGTCAATACACCTACTTTGAGCCGGTTCACACTTTTCAATGAAAATTGCTAATCATTTTCACGATGAGCTAAGTAGACTGGCCGCCATTGACATTGAGGCACTCGTACTACATGGCTGAATTCGAAACCACTTTTGCAGATCTGGGCCTGAAGGCTCCTATCCTTGAAGCCCTTAACGATCTGGGTTACGAAAAACCATCTCCGATCCAGGCTGAGTGTATCCCACACCTGCTTTCTGGTCGTGACGTGCTGGGCATGGCCCAGACTGGTAGCGGTAAAACTGCAGCATTCTCGCTGCCGCTGCTGAACAACATTGATCCGGACCTGCGTGCACCGCAGATCCTCGTCCTGGCTCCAACCCGTGAACTGGCTGTTCAGGTTGCAGAAGCCATGACGGAATTCTCTAAACATATGCGCGGCGTAAACGTGGTAGCCCTGTACGGCGGCCAGCGTTATGACGTGCAGTTACGCGCCCTGCGCCAGGGCCCACAGATTGTTGTCGGTACGCCGGGCCGTCTGCTGGATCACCTGAAGCGCGGTACTCTGGATCTCTCTAAACTGAGCGGCCTGGTACTGGATGAAGCAGATGAAATGCTGCGTATGGGCTTCATCGAAGACGTCGAAACCATCATGGCGCAGATCCCGGACGGTCATCAGACCGCGCTGTTCTCTGCCACCATGCCAGAAGCGATTCGTCGTATCACCAAGCGCTTCATGAAAGATCCTCAGGAAGTGCGTATTCAGTCCAGCGTAACCACTCGCCCGGACATCAGCCAGAGCTACTGGTCTGTGTACGGCATGCGCAAAAACGAAGCGCTGGTACGTTTCCTGGAAGCGGAAGATTTTGATGCGGCGATTATCTTCGTGCGTACCAAAAACGCGACCCTGGAAGTGGCTGAAGCCCTGGAGCGTAGCGGCTACAACAGCGCAGCGCTGAACGGCGACATGAACCAGGCTCTGCGTGAGCAGACTCTGGAGCGTCTGAAAGACGGTCGTCTGGATATCCTGATTGCCACCGACGTGGCAGCACGTGGTCTGGACGTTGAGCGTATCAGCCTGGTTGTTAACTACGACATCCCGATGGATTCCGAGTCTTACGTTCACCGTATCGGCCGTACCGGTCGTGCGGGTCGTGCTGGCCGTGCGCTGCTGTTCGTTGAGAACCGCGAGCGTCGTCTGCTGCGTAACATTGAACGCACCATGAAACTGACCATTCCAGAAGCGGACCTGCCAAACGCAGAGCTGTTGGGCAAACGCCGTCTGGAAAAATTCGCCGCGAAAGTACAGCAGCAGCTGGAAAGCAGCGATCTGGACCAGTACCGCGCGCTGCTGTCGCAGATTCAGCCTGTTGCTGAAGGCGAAGAGCTGGACATGGAAACCCTGGCTGCAGCACTGCTGAAAATGGCTCAGGGCGAACGTAGCCTGATCGTGCCACCAGATGCGCCGATGCGTCCTAAGCGTGAATTCCGTGACCGTGACGATCGCTTCGAACGTCGTGGCGACCGTAACGATCGTGGCCCACGTGGTGACCGCCCAGAGCGTGGTGGTGAAGACCGTCCACGTCGCGAGCGTCGTGACGCGGGTGATATGGAACTGTACCGCATTGAAGTGGGTCGTGATGATGGCGTTGAAGTTCGTCACATCGTTGGCGCGATCGCTAACGAAGGCGACATCAGCAGCCGTTACATCGGTAACATCAAGCTGTTCGCATCCCACTCTACCATCGAGCTGCCAAAAGGCATGCCGGGCGAAGTGCTGCAGCACTTTACGCGTACCCGCATCCTGAACAAGCCGATGAACATGCAGCTGATGGGTGATGCACAGCCACGCCCTGACCGCGGTGGTGAACGTCGTGGCGGTGGTCGCAGCTTCGGTGGCGAGCGTCGTGAAGGCGGCCGCAGCGAAGGTCGCGGTGGTGAAGGTCGTCGTTTCTCCGGCGAGCGTCGCGAAAACCGTGGTCCACGTCGTGAAGAAGGCACCAGCCGCCGTCGTTTCGGTGACGCGTAAGCCTTACGCTTCTGACGTAAAGTAAAATATACAGCCCCGATACACGCTATCGGGGCTTTTTTTATTCCTTTTGTACTCTTGTACTGGTACAGTGCGTCACATTAAAATGCAGAACCGCATGATTGACTGGAGAAAAGGCTGTATGGCGACACTAACCACCACCCAAACGTCACCCTCGCTGCTTGGCGGCGTGGTGATCATCGGCGGAACCATTATAGGTGCCGGGATGTTTTCCCTGCCTGTGGTCATGTCCGGTGCGTGGTTCTTCTGGTCGCTGGCGGCGCTGGTCTTTACCTGGTTCTGCATGCTCCATTCCGGGCTAATGATCCTTGAGGCGAACCTGAACTACCGCATTGGCTCCAGCTTCGACACCATTACCAAAGATCTGCTGGGCAAAGGCTGGAACCTGGTGAACGGGCTGTCCATCGCGTTTGTGCTCTATATCCTGACCTACGCGTACATTTCAGCGAGCGGCTCGATTCTGCATCACACCTTCTCGGAGATGTCGCTGAACGTTCCGGCGCGTCTGGCGGGGCTCTGTTTTGCACTGGCTGTGGCGTTTATCGTCTGGATGAGTACCAAAGCGGTGAGCCGCATGACGGCGATCGTACTGGGCGCGAAGGTCATCACCTTCTTCCTTACCTTCGGCAGCCTGCTGGGGCACGTGACGCCCGCCACGCTGTTTAACGTCGCCGAAGTGAACACCTCCTACACGCCGTACCTGCTGATGACGCTGCCGTTCTGTCTGGCGTCGTTCGGCTACCACGGTAACGTGCCGAGCCTGATGAAGTACTACGGCAAAGATCCCCGCACCATTGTGAAGTGTCTGGTCTACGGCACGCTGCTGGCGCTGGGTCTGTATGTGATTTGGCTGCTGGGGACGATGGGCAACATCCCACGTCCGGAATTTATCGGCATTGCCCAGAAGGGCGGTAACATCGACGTGCTGGTGCAGGCGCTGAGCGGCGTGCTGAACAGCCGCAGCCTGGATCTGCTGCTGGTTATCTTCTCTAACTTTGCGGTGGCGAGTTCTTTCCTGGGCGTGACGCTGGGCCTGTTTGACTATCTGGCGGATCTGTTCGGCTTTGATGATTCTGCGATGGGGCGTTTAAAAACCGCGCTGCTGACTTTCCTGCCGCCGATTGTGGGCGGCCTGCTGTGGCCGAACGGTTTCCTGTACGCCATCGGCTATGCAGGGCTGGCGGCAACTATCTGGGCGGCAATTGTGCCGGCGCTGCTGGCGCGCAAATCACGTAAACGTTTCGGTAGCCCGAAATTCCGCGTCTGGGGCGGCAAGCCGATGATTGCGCTGATCCTGGTGTTTGGCGTGGGTAACGCGGTGGTACACATATTGTCGAGCTTTAACCTGTTACCCGTGTATCAGTAAACGTCTCTTTTCACCCTCTCCCCTGGGGAGAGGGCTGTGGTGAGGGCAACAAAACGCACTACATTTCTTCTTTAACCTGCATCGCCAGCTCAAACGAATGCAAACGCGCCTGGTGATCGAAAATCTGGCCGTTAACCATAATTTCATCCGCCTGCGTTTCGCGCAGCACCGCCTCCAGCCCGTGGCGCACTTTCGCTTTATCGCCTACCAGCGACATGCTCAGCGCCTGCTGTACGCCATACTGCTCTGAGGCTGACCACAGCTGATGCATATTCTCCACCGGCGGCGGAAGCTGGCCCGTCTCACCGCGACGCAGCTTCACAAACGCCTGCTGCATTGAGGTAAACAGGAATTCCGCGTCGCGATTGCTGTCGGCGGCAATGATGTTAATGCACACCATCGCGTACGGTTTCTCAAGACGCTCGGACGGTTTGAAGTTCGTGCGGTAGAGATGCAGCGCCTGATGCAGCATATCCGGCGCGAAGTGCGAGGCGAAGGCAAACGGCAGCCCCAGCTGCGCGGCGAGCTGTGCACTGTAGAGGCTTGAGCCTAACAGCCACACCGGGATCTTCTCGCCGTAGCCCGGGACCGGGCGCACGTGCGGGTTAGGATCGCGCGCGTCAAACCAGTCCACCAGCTCGGCCACGTCGCGCGGGAAGTGGTCGATATCGCCGCTCATATGGCGACGCAGGGCGCGCATGGTTGGCTGGTCGCTGCCGGGCGCACGACCAAGACCCAAATCAATACGCCCAGGATAGAGGGTATTTAGGGTGCCAAACTGCTCGGCAATCACCAGCGGGGCGTGGTTTGGCAGCATCACGCCACCGGAGCCCAGATGCAGGGTGGTGGTATTTGCTGCCAGATAGCCAATCAGTACAGAGGTGGCGGCGCTGGCAATGCCCACCATGTTGTGATGTTCGGCCAGCCAGTAGCGGTGATAGCCACGCTTTTCGGCCAGCTGAGCGAGATCGAGAGAGTGCGAAAAGGCTTCTCTTGCCGAGGAGCCTTGTGGGATCGGCGCCAGATCCAGCACCGAAAACGGAATGGTTTTGTCAGTCATAACAGCTCACTTTGTCGACGGTCAATCTTTAATACTGCATTAAATAATGATAACCGTTGTTAACAAAGTGAGCTTTTTTACGCCTGCAGCTCCAGCCCGGCGAGCCGTCTCCAGTAGCCGTTGCAGTCGCTGTTTGCCGTCAGCGGCAGCGGCGCGGCGCCGTTTTCATTGGCGCGGAAGGCGTCCAGCATCGCGAACACGCCAGTATCCAGCGGCGACAGACGAACCATATCCACCAGCCCGTCCATCGACGCCAGCTCGTTGCCGAGGTTATAGACATAGCCGCTCATGGTCTGAATACCGTTGAGGACAAACACCTGCTGATTCTCCTGCGACAGCATGCTGCGTCCGTTCGGGTACTTGATGCAGCAGGTTTCGCATTCGTCTTTCGGGCGGTCTTCCGAGCGCGCGGTGAAGCAGCGGGCGGAGTAGGCCAGCGGCAGATGCCCGTAGCTCAGCACTTCCACTTCAAACTGATTGCGAATGCCCAGCTCGTCGCACTGGTTAAGCAGGTTAGCCAGCCAGTCACGGGAGAGCTCTACCGGCATGCACCAGCGCGTCATCCCCTGTTTGAGCAGCAGGCGCAGGGTCACGGCGTTGTAGCAGTTCAGGGCATGACCCGCGACAAACGGCAGCCTGCGTTCAGCGCACATGTTCACCACGCCCAGATCGCTCGCTTCCAGCAGGAACTCGCCGTTTTCAACGTAGCGCTTCAGCTCGCCCAGTTCGGACGACGCCTGCACCAGCGCGAGCGTGGAGAGCACCACCTGCTTGCCGCTTCCGGCCAGGCCTTTCGCCATATCCAGCCAGTCGCCCACTTTGGTGGCGCGGCGCTTGCTGCACACCGCTTCGCCGAGGTAAATCACGTCGGCGCTGCTGGCAGCGGCCTGTTGGTAAAAATCTTCCAGCGTCTCTTTTGGCCAGTAGTAGAGCACCGGTCCTAATGAATATTTCATGATTTTCTCACTGCCATTTACGGTGATACGCGCCCAGCGTGGTTTGCGTGCCTTCGGACATCGAACCGAGCGTTTCCATCCAGGCCTGCTGTGGCGCGTAGTTCTGCGGGTCCGCCATGCAGCGGTCGATGGCCTGACGCCACACTTTCGCAACCTGGCTCACATAGGCCGGGCTGCGCTGACGTCCTTCGATTTTCACCGAGGCAATATTGGCCGCCAGCAGTTCCGGCAGCAGCTCCAGCGTGTTGAGGCTGGTCGGCTCCTCCAGCGCGTGATAGCGCTCGCCGTCGACCAGATAGCGGCCTTTACACAGGGTTGGATAACCGGCGTTTTCACCGTCCTGATAGCGGTCGATCAGCACCTCATTCAGGCGGGATTCCAGCCCCTGAGGGGTCTGCTGCCAGCGAACAAAGCGGGCAGGAGAGCAGGCCCCGACGGTATTTGGAGATTCGCCGGTTAAATAAGAGGAAAGATAGCAACGGCCTTCAGCCATGATGCACAGGCTGCCAAAGGCAAAAACTTCCAGCGGCACTGGCGTGACGCGCGCGAGTTGCTTAACCTGATGAATAGAGAGCACGCGCGGCAGCACCACGCGGGCCACGTCAAAGTGTTGATGATAAAAACGCACCGCCTCTTCGTTGGTGGCAGATGCCTGAACAGAGACGTGGCGCTCAATATGGGGATAGCGTTCTGCCGCATACTCAAGCATGGCGAGGTCGGCCAGGATCAGCGCATCGGCACCCAGCTGTGCCGCCATATCCACCGCGCGCTGCCAGCGGGTGTAGCCGTCAGGATGAGCAAAGGTATTGATGGCGATATGCAGCTTGCGGCGGTGCTGGTGAACGAAGTTAACGGCTTCCTGAAGCTTTTTCTCCGTAAAGTTGAGGCCAGCAAAATGGCGGGCGTTGGTGTCATCTTTCAGCCCGATATAGACCGCATCGGCCCCATTTTCGATGGCCGCCTTAAGCGCCGGAAGATTTCCGGCAGGGCAGAGCAGCTCCATAATTTATCCTGATGTAGTCGATCGCAAAATTGTTAACGAGCTGGGATTTTAATTAACCCATACGCGACAATTTTTGATTTAAGGCAGCTAATGGCGTATTGATGACACCAATAATGAGGTACGGCGGACGAAGGTTTGTTGATTTACGCCGCTATGTTGCGCGTCGGATATGGCAAAATAGCCGGACTATAGATATCAGGGAGTAAAGCTCGTGCTGGATAAACTGCGTTCACGTCTCGTACAATTTGGTCCATCAATGCTGAGCGTGCCGGTCAAGCTGGCGCCGTTCGCGCTTAAACGTCAGGTGCTGGAGCAAGTCCTGAGCTGGCAGTTCCGCCAGGCGCTGCAGGACGGCGAGCTGGAATTCCTTGAAGGCCGCTGGTTAAGCATTGAGGTGCGTGACATCGGGCTGCGCTGGTTTACCTCCGTTGAGAATGACCAGCTGATCGTACGCGAGTCCGCCGACGCGGATGTGAGCTTTAGCGCCAACGCCAGCGATCTGCTGATGATCGCCGCGCGCAAGCAGGATCCGGATACGCTCTTCTTCCAGCGCCGTCTGGTGATTGAAGGCGACACGGAGCTGGGCCTGTACGTTAAGAATTTAATGGATGCCATTGAGCTGGAGCAGATGCCGAAAGCGCTGCGCGTGATGTTAATGCAAATGGCAGATTTCGTTGAGGCCGGGCTGAAAACCCCGCCGGACGGTAAACACACTTCAGTAGGTGAGCCATGCTGATTCGAGTCGAAATTGGGATTGATGCGCCGGGGATCGATGCGTTGTTACGCCGCGCCTTTGCGAGCGATGCCGAAGCCCAACTGGTCCACGACCTTCGCGAGGATGGCCTGATTACGCTGGGGCTGGTTGCCACCGATGACGAAGGTCAGGTGGTCGGCTATGTGGCCTTCAGTCCGGTCATCGTTCAGGGCGAAGATCTTCAGTGGGTGGGAATGGCACCGCTGGCGGTAGATGAAAACTATCGCGGGCAAGGGCTGGCGCGTCAACTGGTCTATGAAGGGCTGGATTCGCTCAATGAGTTTGGCTATGCCGCCGTTGTCACGCTGGGCGATCCGGCGTTTTATGGTCGATTGGGCTTTGAGCAGGCCGCGCATTACGATCTGCGCTGCCGCTGGCCGGGGACGGAATCCGCTTTCCAGCTCCATCGTCTGGCGGACGACGCGCTCAACGGCGTCAATGGTCTCGTCGAGTACCACGACCATTTCAATCGCTTTTAATCAGGCTCTCGCGTAGCGCCTCAAAGGAGCCGTCTCCGGTCACGAGGCGCTCCTTCTGGCGCTTCGTAAGCTGCTTGATGCGGTATTCCAGCCTGAGCGCCAGCGATCGGTCGCCGACGGCCGCTGAGAAGGCGAGCTGTAGTTCCCCTTTCCCCCGCAGCGCTTTTGCCCCTTTCCCCGTTTGATGTTGTAAAAAACGCCGCGCCACATCGGTGGTGATCCCGGTGTAGAGGGCGTTATCAGCGGTTCGGACAAGATAGAGAAACCAGCACACGGTAAACGGATTCAGTATGTTAAGGTGAACGCACCATAGCATGAGAGAGAACGAAAATGGAAACACTGGCCGCCATTAACCGCTGGCTGGCGAAGCAGCATGTTGTCACCTGGTGCGTCTATGACGAGGGTGAGATGTGGTGCGCAAACGCGTTTTACTACTACGATCCTGAGCGCGTGGCGTTTTATGTCATGAGTGAAGACAACACGCGTCATGCGCAGATGACCGGCCAGCAGGCAAAGGTGGCAGGTACGGTAAACGGCCAGCCGAAAACGGTCGCGCTAATCCGCGGCGTGCAGTTTAAAGGTGAAATCCGTCGTCTGGATGGTGAAGAGAGCGACGCGCGCCGTAAGCTCTACACGCGCCGCTTTCCCGTTGCCGCTGCGCTAAAAGCCCCGGTCTGGGAAATTCGCCTCGATGAGCTGAAATTTACCGACAACACCCTGGGCTTTGGCAAAAAGCTGCACTGGTTACGCGCCGAGCAGGCGTAGCGCTTCGCGGTTAAACGCCGGGAGATCGTCCGGGGTCCGGCTGGTGATCAGCTGGTCTTTGTCGTTGACCACCTCCTGATCGTAAAACTCGGCCCCCGCATTTTTCAGATCGATAACGATCGGTTTCACGGCGGTAAGCTTACGCCCGCGGACCACTTCTGCGCTGATGAGCAGCTGCGGGCCGTGGCAGATGGCAAACACCGGTTTGCCGGTAGAGACAAAGTCCCGGGTGAAGGTCACGAAGCGCTCGTCCCCGCGCAGGGAATCCGGGGAATGGCCGCCGGGTAACAGCAGGGCGTCGAAATCTGAGGGGCTAACGTTATCAATGCTCTCATCGATGGTCACGGTCGCCTCGCCCTTATGGCCTGTCACCGTTTTACCCGCCTCTTTCTCAATGGTGATGACCTCATGTCCCGCCTTGCGGAACGCCTCTGCTGGAGAGGTGAATTCTGAATCTTCAAACTCGTCGGTAATCAAGACTGCGATTTTCTTGCCCATGCTTCCTCCGTTGTTTTGGCTTCAGACTGATTTTTCTCCGCTTGTGGTAAATACTTACCTGTAACAGACTTCTAAGTGTGGTCGACGACGCTGAGTTCGCAAACGGACAATTCTGTAAAGGGGAAAAGATGAGTCAGGTATTGATTACAGGTGCTACCGGCTTAGTGGGCGATCATCTGCTGCGGCTGCTGATTCAGGATCGCCGCGTGAACTATATCGCCGCCCCGACCCGTCGACCGCTGGCGGACATTTCCGGCGTCTTTAATCCGCACGATCCTCAGCTGACGGACGCGCTGGCGCAGGTGCAGGACCCGATTGATATCGCCTTTTGCTGTCTGGGCACCACGCGGCGGGAGGCGGGGAGCAAAGAGGCATTTATCCACGCCGACTACACGCTGGTGGTGGACACCGCGCTCACGGCGAAAAAGCTGGGGGCCAGACATTTTCTCGTGGTCAGCGCGCTGGGAGCCAGTGCCGGATCGCCGTTCTTCTACAACAAGGTGAAGGGCAAGATGGAGGAGGCACTGATTGCGCAGAAATGGGAGCAGCTGACGATTGTGCGCCCTTCGATGCTGATCGGCCACCGGGACGAACGCCGCTTTAACGAGTCGATCCTGGCCCCGCTGTTTCGGGTCCTTCCCGGCAACTGGAAAGCCATCGAGGCGCGGGACGTCGCGCGCGCGATGTTAAAAGAGGGACTGGCCCCGTCGAAAGCGGGCGTAAACATTATCCCTTCGGCAAAACTGCGTGAAATCGCGCAGGGCGAGGCGTAAACTCCCCCGGCTAATAACCTAATATTCTCCGGGGAATGCTATGACTGGTCAGTCTTCATCTCAGGCGGCAACACCTGTTCAATGGTGGAAGCCCGCACTCTTCTTTCTTGTGGTCATTGTTGGCCTCTGGTACGTGAAATGGCAGCCGTACTATGGCAAAGCCTTCACCGCCGCCGAAACGCACAGCATCGGTAAATCTATTCTTGCTCAGGCTGAATCCAGCCCGCTGCAGGCGGCGTGGGATTACGCCATTGTCTACTTCCTTGCCGTCTGGAAAGCCGCCGTCTTAGGTGTGATCCTTGGGTCACTAATTCAGGTGCTTATCCCCCGTAACTGGCTGGTGAAAACCCTCGGGCAGCCGCGCTTTCAGGGCACGCTGTTGGGGACGATTTTCTCCCTGCCGGGCATGATGTGTTCCTGCTGCGCCGCGCCCGTGGCCGCAGGGATGCGCCGCCAGCGCGTGTCGATGGGCGGCGCACTGGCGTTCTGGATGGGCAACCCGCTGCTCAACCCGGCAACGCTGGTGTTTATGGGCTTTGTGCTGGGCTGGCATTTTGCGTTCATCCGTCTGGTCGCCGGGCTGCTGACCGTGCTGGTGGTGGCGACGCTGGTGCAAAAACTGGTGAAGGATACTGCCGCAGAACCCGCAGCCGTTGAGCTGGACGTCAGCGAGCCGCAGGGTGGCTTCTTTGCGCGCTGGGGCAGGGCGCTCTGGCAGCTTTTCTGGAGCACCATCCCGGTCTATATTCTGGCGGTACTGGTTCTGGGGGCGGCGCGCGTCTGGCTCTTCCCGCATGCGGATGGCGCTATCGACAACACGCTGATGTGGGTCATTGCGATGGCCGTTGCGGGCTGCCTGTTTGTGATCCCAACGGCGGCGGAGATCCCGATTGTTCAGACCATGATGCTGGCCGGTATGGGGACCGCGCCGGCGCTGGCGCTGCTGATTACGCTGCCGGCGATCAGCCTGCCGTCGCTTATCATGCTGCGTAAGTCGTTCCCGGCCAAAGCGCTGTGGCTGACCGCAGGGCTGGTGGCGTTGAGCGGGGTGATGGTGGGCAGTATTGCGTTGATGTAAAAAAAGCCCGGTGGCGCTAGCGCTTACCGGGCCTACAAAAAAATCCCCTCAAGCGAGGGGATTTTTTTTATTTGATGTAAGTAAACGCGGTGGTGACGTGCTTCACGCCGCTCACCCGGCTGGCGATATCGGCCGCCGCTTTCCCTTCACGTTCGGTCACCAGACCCAGCAGGAACACTTCGCCGTTTTCAGTCGTCACTTTCACGTTGGATGATTTCACCTGGTCCGAGCCCAGCAGCTGGGAACGCACTTTGGTGGTGATCCAGGTGTCGGAAGAGGCGTCACCCAGGCCAATTGGCTTGCCCTGGCGCACTTCGTTAAACACCTCTGTGGTCCCTTCGACGCCCATCGCAATCTGTTTCGCACGCGAGGCGAGCTCCATATTCGGCGCCTGGCCTGCCAGCAGCACTTTGCCCTGATAAGCCGTCACGTTGATACGCGCTTCTTTCTTGATTTGTTCGTCTTTCGACAGCGCACTGTTGACGCGCAGCTCCAGCGTACCGTCATCTACCTGCGTCCCCACAGAGCGCGGATCGGTCGCTGCTTTGGTACCCACTGCAGCGGTGCCCACAACGGCCGCAGCGATACATCCCTGAAGCAGTAATGCAGACATAAGGACTGCGAGGGTCGATAAAGCCTTCATAAGAACTCCTTAATCATCCTGGTGAGGGAAAAGCGTGTTATCGATCAAATCACATAAGCAGTTCACCGTGAGCATATGCATCTCCTGAATACGCGCGCTCCGGTGAGAAGGAATGCGGATTTCCACATCCTGCGGCCCGAGCAGACCCGCCAGCTCACCCCCGTCATAGCCGGTTAAGGCCACGATGGTCATGTCGCGGGTGACGGCGGCTTCAACGGCTTTGACAATGTCCCGGCTATTGCCGCGCGTGGAGATGGCCAGCAGCACATCTCCGGCGTGACCCAGGGCTCGCACCTGCTTTGCGTAAATTTCGTCATGCAGACGATCGTTAGCAATCGCCGTTAAGACCACATTATCGGTATTAAGTGCAATGGCGGGTAAACTCGGGCGTTCTGTTTCAAAGCGATTGATCATGCTGGCAGCAAAATGCTGTGCGTTGGCGGCTGACGTGCCGTTGCCACAACAGAGGATTTTGTTGCCGTTAAGCAGGGATTGCACCAGCGTCATTGCGGCACGCGAGATAGCATCCGGAAGGGCTTCCGCCGCGGCAATCTGAGTCTGGATGCTTTCTGTGAAGCACACTTTAATTCTTTCGAGCACGTTATCCCTTTTAAATCTTAATTATGCGTCTTCGCCAAAAGCGTTTTTGAGCCATTCGATCTCATTTCCGGTGAAGGCTATCACATCGAACCGACAATCCACAGTATCAAAGCTCCCATTATGGCGGGCAAGCCACAAGTGGGCAGTCTGTAATAATTTATGTTGTTTGGCGAGCGTCACGCTGGCGGCAGCACCGCCAAAACGGGAGGACTGTCGAAAGCGGACTTCTACAAATACGGTGACCTGACCGTCTTTCATGATCAGATCAATTTCGCCGCCGCGCCCGCGGACGTTAGCGGCGATAAAGTGCAGTCCTTTGCCTTCAAGCCAGCGACGCGCCTTTAACTCCCACGCATCGCCGGTCTCTTTACGGCTTAACTGGCCGGGACGATTTGCCCCTGCTGGTATTTGAGCCATGATAACTTCCTGTTGATCACGCAGTCCTGAGTCGCGGTCAGATCGCCGGTGTTGCCGTTAAGCTCAAAGCCCGGCACCTGCCGCATCTGGGTAAAGTGGTTCGCCAGCGCCCATGCATCGACACCCATCGCATACAGACGCGCCAGCGAATAATCGTTACGTACGGTACTCAGCGCCTGCTGCATCAGCGCCGGGTTGCTGCCTGCCAGCATCGGGATTTCGCTGTACTGCAGACCGTCCATTTCCAGGCGGAAATCCGGGCCAGCGGTGCCCTGCGCGCTGCGTGAGCTGGCGTAGAGCGTTGCGCCGCTCTGGCTGCCGTTACGCATCGCGATCATCGGTTTGATAAAGGCGATCTCCTGCGGCGTGGCAACGATATAGGCCGCATCCACTTTGCCGCCACCGCTAATCTGCGCGTCGGTTGGTGGGGCCGGGATCGTCAGGCCGCCAATCGTCACGCCCTGCTGCTGCGGCAGGCTGGCGGTGACAGGGCTGCCGTTAAGCGCGATACCCGCTCCGCCGTTTACGCCCGCGCGCAGTTCAGAGACGGAACCGAATTTCTGCTGCAGCACCACGCCACCGCCCAGCTTTTGCCACTCATCGGCAAAGGCATTGGCCACGCGATCGCCCAGCGCGCTGCGTGGGATGAGCAGCAGCGGAGCCTGTTTACCCTGCTCGTGAATATGACGCGCCCCATCGCGGGCTTCGTCTTCAGGGGAAAGCGCGAAATAGCAAATATTGGCCCGGTTCTGAACCTGCTCGGGCTGGTTGAGCGCCAACACGTTCAGCGTGGTATTGCTCTTCATCAGCTCTTCAACGTTGTTTTTCAGCAGCGGACCGACAACGATGCTCGCCCCGTCCTGCTGAACCTGAGCCAGAACCTGGTCCAGCGGCTGCGAGCTGGTGTCGTAGATTTTCAACTCAGCGCCCGGGTTGGCGCTGGTGGTTGCCACGGCCTGCGGCTGCGCGGCAGGTTGGGCCGCGGGTTGTGCAGTCTGCTGTTGAGCCTGTTCTGCCGTTGCGTCAGGCGCTGGCGCCGCTTGCGTCTCGGCCGGAGCCTGAGTTGCAGGTGCTGTAGTAGCCGGAGCTGCTGCAGCCGGTGCCGCTGTAGCCGGAGGCGTCGTCGGGGCCGTCACCGGGTTTTGCATCGTACCCTGCGCCGGCGCTTGCGCCGTGGTCAGATCGCTGGTCTCCGCTGCGGACGGGCTGACAACATCATTCACGTTAGCCGCCTGAGCCGCCTGCGCGGGAACCGCGCTGCCGGTTACCGAGGTGGTACCATTTTTCGCGGCTTCAAAGCCCTGCTGAATGGTACGGCCAAACACCGCCGCCTGGCCGTTGAGCGGCAGAAGCAGGGCGATTTTGCTGGTGGACGCTGGCTTAAAGTTCTGGACGTTCACCAGCTGGGTTGGCAGCATTTTCGCACCCGGGTTTTGCGGGTAGCGCGTCTGCCAGTCCGTAATACCGGCTTTCAGCATCTTTGGATCGCTGCGGTTGTTGAACCACATCTGCTGCAGATCCAGCCAGCCCTGCAGGACGTTTTCATCGGCGTTGATGACCAGCGCCTGCGCCTGTTCCTGGGTCATAGAGGCAAGCGCTTGCCAGGTGGCATCGATATTTTTCTGCTTATCGGCACCGCCGAGCAGCGGCTCTTGCGCGACGAGGGCGCGGAGCAACGTCAGGGAAGGGCGCCCCTGCTCCGCGGTAATGCCCGCCTGCCAGAAGCGAGCCTGCTGATTTTTATCCAGCGCGCTCACGTCAATGTCACCGAGGATCTTCTTCGCGGCGGCGTAATCTTTCAGCGCGACCTTCAGCTCGGCAGAGAGCAGGCTCTGCTCAAGACGCTGGGCGTCGTTAAGATCTTTTGGCAACTGGTTAAACAGTTCTGCTGCCTGCTGGGTTTTACCCTCTTTCAGCAGTGCACGAATGGCGAGTAATTGCCAGTTGGTCTTGGTATCATTTGAACTCTGCGACATTTGTTGCAGATAAAAGCCAGAATCAGCCTGAGCAGACCCCTGGAGATGGGCGGTGCTCTGGTCAGGTGCCTGGGTGCCACAGCCTGCAAAGATCAGGGCTGCCAGCAGAAGCGGCACGCTGCGCGTGGCTTTTTTTCGAAGAAACGTTAACGGTACCATACTGTATCCAGTGATTTTTTTTACGCAATGCTCAATATTAAATCGGCAATACGGACGAAACAATGAAACAACACGAAACGGCAGATAATTCTCAAGGCCAGCTTTATATTGTACCTACTCCTATCGGGAATTTGTCTGATATTACCCAACGTGCGCTCACCGTACTGCAAGCTGTTGATTTAATAGCTGCTGAAGATACCCGCCACACTGGCTTGTTGCTGCAACATTTCGCGATTAACGCCCGTTTGTTTGCTCTGCACGATCACAATGAGCAACAAAAAGCCGAAACGCTGGTGGCGAAGCTGAAAGAGGGGCAGAACATTGCCCTGGTCTCCGACGCCGGTACGCCGCTGATAAACGATCCCGGCTATCACCTGGTGCGTACCTGTCGCGAAGCTGGTATTCGCGTTGTGCCGCTGCCGGGACCGTGCGCTGCCATTGCTGCGCTGAGCGCCGCAGGTCTGCCGTCTGACCGTTTCTGCTATGAAGGCTTCCTGCCTGCCAAATCCAAAGGTCGTCGCGACGTGTTAAAAGATCTGGAAGCGGAACCGCGCACCCTGATTTTCTACGAATCCACGCACCGTCTGCTGGAGAGCCTGGAAGATATGGTGACCGTGTGGGGAGAAGCCCGTTACGTGGTGCTGGCGCGCGAGCTGACCAAAACCTGGGAAACCATTCACGGTGCCCCAGTAGGTGAACTGCTGGCGTGGGTGAAGGAAGACGAAAACCGCCGCAAGGGTGAAATGGTGCTGATTGTCGAAGGGCATAAGGCGCAGGAAGACGCGCTCCCTGCCGACGCGCTGCGGACGCTGGCGCTGCTGCAGGCGGAACTGCCGCTGAAGAAGGCCGCTGCGCTGGCGGCGGAAATTCACGGCGTGAAGAAAAATGCGCTGTATAAGCATGCGCTGGAGCAGCAGGGGGAGTAAGCCCCTGCGCCTGTTTTGCCGGGTGGCGGCTGAGCCTAACCCGGCCTGCAGATCGTTATGCGTCTTTTAGCTAACTGGCACCGCCTCAAACACCAGCGTTTCCAGCGGCTGCAGCGTAATCACCACCGCGTTTTTATACTCCTCCGGTACGGTTGAATTACTGCCGTAGACCGCTTTCAGACGAAACTGCGCCGCGTTTCCTGTCGGTATTTCGAAATCTTTCGTCAAATCAAGGTAGTAGCTTTGCGGCTTATCCGACGGGTTACGCAAGCCGAGAATCGCTTTGTCCTTGCTCCAGGATGCCCAGCCGTAAACCTGCAGCGCGGTCGGATCGCCACCAATCCAGTGCGTATCCACCAGCACGCTGGCGTTATCCCGGGACCATTTCGCGGCCCGCGCCAGGGTATCCCACTTCGCCTTATTCAGCATTGAAGGGGTGATATACAGCTCCTGCAGCTGGGTTCCGGTAGCGAAGTAGCTCCAGACCTGGTCGGCAAAGTCGCTGTCCGTTTGCACCTTCTCCAGCCCGTAATAGGCGTTTTCCGCGCTGACGATCCCGTGATACATCAACGAGTTCAGCGGGAACAGCGGCCCTTTGCGAACAATGGAGCGGTACGTTTCCGCATCGCGGTAGGTCAACCACTGCTGCACCGGCGTGCCGGGGCCGTACAGGTTGATGTCATCGCCCTGGCGCCAGATGGAATCAGCGTAGAACAGCCAGGACGGGCTGGCGTTGGTACCGGTCGTCAGGTTAATAAACAGATTCGGGTTGACGCTGCGCATGTTGTGCAGCAGAGCGATAGAGGCGTCAAAATCCGAGGCGAACGGGCTGCCCTTAATATGCGAATTGGCATTACCCATCCCGTCGAGCTTGAACGAGGTAATGTGCTCGTTTTTAATTAGCTTAACGATCTGCTCATTGAAGTTTTTAAAATAGTTTGGGCCTGACAGCGCCAGCTTCCCGTCTACCGTTTCGAAACCGTACTCTTTTGCATGCGAGACGCGAGTATCGCGCGGTTTGTTATAGCCACCCCACGGCGAGAGCCACAGTCCAACCGAGCTGTGCAGGCTGTCGGCTTTTTCCCGAACTTTGCCAAAACCGTTGCTGAATGCCGGGCCAAACAGCCAGCGTCCGGTCAGATCATCCCAGCCATCGTCAAGCAGGAACGCATCCAGCGCCACGCCTCGCCCGGTGATAAATTCCTTATTCCATTCATCCATCCGCCCCAGCACGTCCTGCTCGGAGTAAGGGGTAAAGAAGCCGATATCCATCCAGCTGTTGTAGTGTAAATAAGGCTTATACGGACGCGGGCGGACGGCATCGATGAACTGGTTTACGCTGCGGCGCAGCTGGCTGGTCTCCGGGAAGGTGCCGAACCAGGTGGTAAAGCTGACCGGCGACTCTGGCTGAATCGGCGTTTTCAGTTCTACGTTGAGGTTGGTCGTCCCTTCATAGGCGTAAGTGTTTACGATGGGCTTGTCCGGCAGAATATAGAACGAGTCTGCGACGATCGGCGAGCTGTTAATCGCCCCGTCTACGTAAGGTGCCTGAGCCTGCTTTTTGGTCGGGAAGAAGGTAATTTTCGCCACGTCTCGCGGCTGGCCGACTGCGGCAACGGTATAGTCGATGCTGGCGTATTTCCCCTTCACCAGGTTCAGCTTCACCGTTACGTTAAAGTCCGGATGGGTGAAGTCGATGACCATCGCGCTGTCCTGCTTTTCGACATGCTTGATTTTAAAATCAGCGGTATGGATTTTCGTCTCGTCCGGAAGCGTCAGGAAGAACAGCTCCTGCGGCGTGAGCGGATGATTAGCCCTGGTGTCCTTAACCACTACCGTTGAGTTTGCATCATCAAATGACAGGGCAATATTGTCGTTACCGAGCGCGTAGTTCGCGGCCACCGCGCTATGGGAAATGCACAGGGCCAGCAGTGAGAGTGCGAGGATTTTTTTCATCAGCGTAAGCTCCTTTTAATCAGGCTTCTGCCGGAAGCAGCAATCGGTTTGCCGATCCGCAAACGGCGATCTTGCTTCTGACCACCTCTTTCATGGCGTCCATGCCGACCCGCATATAGAAGCGCGGATCGTTCCCCTGCGGGTTTTCGGCAAACCAGGCTTTAACCGCGTCAGAGAAGGCAATTTTCAGCTCGGTGGCCACGTTGACCTTGCACACGCCCAGCTCGATGGTGCGGCGCACAAACTCATCCGGCACATCGCTCGCGCCGTGCAGCACCAGCGGCACGGTGACCACTTCGCGGATCTCGGCCAGCCGCTGGAAGTCGATTTTCGGGCGCTTGGTATACAGGCCGTGCGCGGTGCCGATGGCGACGGCAAGACTGTCTACGCCGGTCAGTTCGACGAAGCGTTTCGCCTCCTGCGGATCGGTGAGAAATGCGCTTTCCGCGTCCACGCTCATGTCATCTTCCACGCCACCCAGACGCCCCAGCTCGGCCTCGACGCTGCAGTCGTTGAGGTGGCAGAAATCGACCACCGACTTCACCAGCTTCACGTTTTGGTCAAACGGATAGTGGCTGCCGTCGATCATCGCGCTGCGCACGCCCGCGTTGACCTTGCGGCGAATATCGTCCAGCGATTCGTGGTGATCGAGGTGCAGCGCCAGCGGCATGTCGTAGGTGTGGGAGTAGGCGCTGCACAGGGCGTAGATCTCTTCCAGCGCAATATGCTTAAAAGTGCCCGGCGTGCCCGCGAGGATCACCGGCGATCGCATTTCGCTGCACGCTTCGAGGATCGCCTGGATCGTCTCCGCGTTGTGGATGTTGAACGCCGGAACGGCGTAGCCTTTTGCCTGTGCGTCCTGCAGAAGATATTTGGTAGAAATAATACTCATGATCCGATCCTCTTAAGCCTGCCACGGATGAATAACAACGCCCTGCACCACGCGGTTGACCGTCCCGCTGGCGGATGGCGTATCGGGCGTAATGCCTGTGCTAAGCGACTGGGTGAGCGCAAAGACCTGGGCATACATCAGGAAGCAGAACGCCTGTTCCATATCGATAAACGGACGTGAAGGCGGCAGGAGAATATGCGGACCCGCTTCAATGACCGGATCGTTTTCAGCGGCGATGGCGACGACGCGCAGGGCCTGGCGATCGCGGCGCAGCTCGGCCAGCAGATCCAGATCGTACTGACGCGTATACGGATGGCTGGAGATGAACACCACCACCAGCGTTTCGTTGTCGACCAGCGACTTCGGCCCGTGACGGAAGCCCGTCGGGGAGTCGTAAAATGCCGCCAGCTTGCCCGCCGTCAGCTCCAGCACCTTTAGCGCCGATTCGCGCGCCGCGCCCTGCAGGCCGCCGCTTCCCAGATACACGATCCGTTTCCACGGTTCGCTGCCAAAGACGCCGTTGCTGAAATCGCCGAGCGTAGTGAGGATCGCCTGACAGCGTTCGGCGACGTCGCGGAAGGTATGGCTGTTGATCGTTTCCGCAGCGAACACGGCCAGACAGCTCGCCATCATGGTGGTGATGCTGCTGGTCATCGCGAACCCGCGATCGTGCGTTTCGGCAGGCATCAGCAGGGCAAAGGCGTTATCGTTGTCGACGGCGTTTTGGTACAGGCTCCCCGCCTCGTTACAGGTAATGGACAGGTGATAGCACTCCGGCACGAACTGGTTTGCCAGCTCAACGGCCGCGACGCTTTCCGGACTATTGCCGGAGCGGGCAAACGAAACCAGCAGCAGCGGGTGCGCAGGGCTGAAGTAGTCCATCGGGTTCGTGACCAGATCGGTTGTCGGGACGGCGGTGAAGTTTTTCCCGGTGTGGCTTGAAAGCCATGGCGCAATGATATCGCCGATAAAGGCGGACGTGCCCGCGCCGGTCAGGACGATTCGCAGATCGTGCTTGCGCAGCAGCGGCGTCAGGAAACTGTCGATCGAAGCACGCAGGTTATCGATGTTGTTGAGCGAGCGGATCCAGCTGGCAGGCTGCTGGCGGATCTCTTCCTCGGTCCAGGTGCCGGTTGTGGCGGCGGGAGTGGTTTGTGGCATAACTCAGTCCTTAGTCGTGTGAATTCCACATCAGACGCTGGCAATCGTGTCGCTATCTTTCGTTTCGTTTCACTTGTTCACTTAAGCAGTTAAATAAAATCTATAGAAAAGAAATCGAAACTTCAACGGGAGAAAAGAAATAAAACGAAAAGTGTGATCGTGAAAGGAAAGGGAAAATTTAAGGAAAGGAAAAGAAAGGCCTTACGATCGGGTGCCGTAAGGCCAACAGGAGACACAATGAAAGGGCTAAAGGGGGAGAGCCTGGCCCTGAATCCAGATCCGCTGGAGGTGTAAACCCCCGTCCAGCGCAATGATATTGGCGCGTTTGCCCGCGGCTAAGGAGCCAAGCTGATCGTCAACGCCCAGCAGCCGGGCAGGGTGCAGCGAGGCCATATGGATCGCCTCTTCGGCGGTTACGTCCGCATACTCCACCATATTCCTGACCGCGGCATCCAGCGACAGCGTGCTGCCCGCCAGCCCGCCGGAGCCGGTTCGAACCACGCCGTTTTGCATCGTGACCTCTTCACCGCACAGGGTATACCGACCGTCCGGCATACCTGCCGCCTGCATGGCATCGGTAATCAGCACCACGCGATCCTGCGCGCAGCAGCAGCATAAGCGCATCGCCCCCGGATGGACGTGGTGGCCGTCGGCAATTAGCTCCAGCCACGCCCTTTTGTCCGTAAGCCCTGCGCCGACCATGCCTGGCTCTCTGTGGTGCAGCCCCGTCATGCCGTTGTAGCAGTGCACCAGCCCGTCGGCACCCGCGTCAAGCGCGGCGAGAGTTTGCTCGTACGTGGCCGCGCTGTGGCCAAGCATCACGCGTATGCCTCGCCGTTTAAGATGGTGGATCGCCTGCAGCGCGCCGGGTTTTTCTGGCGCGAGCGCCACAACCCGTAGCGTGCTCTGTGAAACGTCATTCAGCCTGTTCAGCTCGGCGATATCCAGCTCCCGGAACAGCTCGGGCGGATGCGCCCCTTTGTTCTGCGGCGTAAAGAACGGTCCTTCCAGATAACTGCCCAGGATCTGCGCGCCGGGTCCGCCGGACTGACTGCGCCGGGCGATACGCATCAGCGCGGCGTGGATAATCTCCAGCGGCGCGGTGACGGTGGTGGGCAGAAATGCGCCCACCCCTTCGCGCGCTTTATGCACTGCCAGAGTGTCCAGCGCGTCAGGCGCATCATCCATGACGTCCACGCCCGCGCCGCCGTGGACGTGCGTATCGATATACGCCGGGCAAAGCAGTTCCGCATCGCGCGTCGTCACGCCCGCTGGGATGGGTTCAATCGCCGCAACCGCGCCGCTTTCAATGCGTAGCTGGTGGTCGTCCAGCCAGCCCTGTTCGGTAAGGATCCGTCGCGCGCGCAGCAGCTGGCTCATATCCCTTCCTCAGCCGGGGCTTCCTCGCGACAGCGCCCCAGCTCGTCCACCAGGCTCGTCAGGCCGCGGTGCCCGCACTCCAGCGCCTGCAGGCGAAACGCCTCGCTGCTTAATCCGTCGCGCTCCAGCACCATCTCCAGCAGCAGCTGCAGGTTGGTGCCGGTAATCACTTCGCTACCCGGCCTTTGCATCGCGAGCGTTGACGCCACGCGGAACGGCGTGCCGCCGAGCAAATCGGTGAGAAACACAATATCGTGCTGCGCATCGAGTTCGCTTACCGCCTGCTCAAGCTGAGCGGTCAGCCGCGCGGTGGTGGAGGTTTCCGGAAAATCGATGGCGATAAACTGCGGCTGCTCGCCGAGGATCTGCTTCATCGCCTGCTCAAGCCCGCTGGCAAAACCGCCGTGACCCGTCAAAATAATGCCTAACATCGCAACCTCTTTGCTTTTACAGGAAGTGACAGAATTTACCGACAACGCCCAGCAGCACGGTGATACCGATCAGCCGCAGCGGGCTCCAGCCGCGGCGCACCAGCCAGAACATGGTCAGGGTGTAGACCAGCGGCAGGAACGCGGGCATCAGCTTGTCGATGACGTCGGCCTGCAGTTTGACGACCGCATCACCCGCCTTGATTTCGAGCGTGGTATTGAGGCGGACGTAGGTTGCCACCAGCGCGCCGATCACCGTCATCCCGACGATAGAGGCCGCGTGGCCGACCTTTTTGGTGTTGGCTTTAATCAGCGGAATGGCCGCGACGCCCATCCGGTAAGCGTAGTGCGCCAGGCCAAAGCGCAGGCCAAGGTGCACCACGTTAAACAGTACGATAAAGACCACCGCGCCCAGAATCGACCCTTGCAGCGCCAGGCTGGCGCCAATACCGCCGCAGATGGGCAGCAGGGTTAGCCAGAACATGGCGTCGCCAATACCGCCGAGCGGCGCGCCGACGGCAATTTTGGTGCTCTGGATGCTGTTCACATCCTGCTTGGATCGCTCCATCGCCAGAATGATGCCGATAACAAAGGTTACCAGGAACGGGTGGGTGTTAAAGAAGCCCATATGCCCTTTCATCGCCCGCGCCAGGTCCCGCTTGTTGGTGTGGATCTTTTTCAACGCGGGCAGCAGCCCGTACAGCCAGCCGGAGGCCTGCATACGCTCGTAGTTAAACGAGGCCTGCAGCAGCATGGAACGCCAGGCCACGCGGTTAATATCCTTTTTCGTCAGCTCGGCACCGATGTTCTGGTCTTCGTAGACGTTTTCATTCACGCCGGTCAGCAGCGTCTCTTCGCTTTCAGACACGCCCGGCAGGGTGGTGTGGTTAGATGCCATCTTCGAATTCCTCTTTCTGGGCCGCGGGAGCCGTCGGTTCAGGTGATTTACGCATCAGGTCGATCAGCGCCATGGCCAGCGCGGCCGCCGCAATCGCCAGCACCGGTAGCTTGAGCCAGGCGGCGGCGACAAAACCGATAATGAAGTAAGGGATGTAGACGTTTTTCATCATGATCTTCAGCAGCACGGCAAAGCCGATGGCGGGCATGATGCCGCCCGCGACGCCGAGGCCGTCAATCAACCGCGCCGGCAACACATCAATGGCGGTTTTCGCATGTTCCGCACCGAAGTAGATCGGCAGGAACGCGCACAGAAAATAGAAGATGCCGAGCGCCAGCAGCGCAAGATAGTTAACCCGTTCAATACCGTGAGTATCTGCATTGGCCGCCATGCGATCGCATCGTGACATCACGCCGGACATCACCGAGAAGAGGAACGTAATCCCCATCTGTACCGCAACGGCAAACGGCACGGCGACGCCCACCGCGACTTCTGGCTTCACGCCGGTGCTGATGGCAAATGCGGTCCCCACGATGGTGCCGATAATGACGTTAGGCGGCTGGGCGCCGGCGAGCGGGGCCAGCCCCATCCAGACCAGCTCTAACGTGCCGCCGGTCAAAATGCCGGTGTGCAGATCGCCCAGAATCAGGCCGACCAGCGGCCCGAGTACCACCGGTCGGTGCATGTGCGTTAACCCGTTAAACATATCCAGACCGGCGATAAAGGCGAGTATGCCCAACCCAAGCGCCTGCAACAGACTGATTTCCATTGTGAATCCCTCAGAGCAGTTTAAAGAGATCCAAAGCAGTTTCTGTTGGAACGCCCTGAACGAAGCATTCCACACCGGCCGCTTTCAGGCCGTTGAACGCGTCAATATCGTTCGCGTCGACAGAGACCGTTTTGGCAATTTGTTGTTTGCCACTGGCGTAGTGCATGTTTCCGACGTTGATACGGGTGATGGGCACGCCGCCCTCGACCAGCTTCAGAAAATCGGCGGGTGATTTGCAGACCAGCAGGATTTTCTGGCGGTCAGCGGCGCGGTGAATGTTGTCGATGACCTTTTGCAGCGACCAGAAGCGCACGGCTATCCCTTCCGCGAGCACCATTTCCATCAGGTTCTGTTGAACCGGATCCTCAGCGACCTCATCGTTAGCGACGAGCACCAGGTTTGCCCCCGCAAACCCCACCCACTGCACGCCCACCTGACCGTGGATCAGGCGTTCGTCGATGCGGCATAAAACAATGTTTGGCATAGCGTTTTCCTCTTTTTTAATTATGCGTTTTGAGTCGTTACGCCTTCGCAGGCGGCGTGGTACTGCTGGAGTATGTCCTGAATGTGGTCGATGATGAGTTCCCGTGGCGTTGACTTGAGAGCGCCCTCGCGAACTTTGCCGTACTGCAGCGGCAGGTACTGGCTGATCAGCGGCAGAGGAACAGGCTCGTCTGCCAGGTTACGCACCAGCCGTGCAAAGGCGTCGTCAATTTGGCTGTCCGGCCAGTAGTAGCGCACGCGGTCAGAGTAGCTGTAGCCGCGCGCCAGGCGGCGCGCGTTGCCGTCACCGTGGTAATGGCTTTGCCAGTATTCCGGGCGGTCGAGCATGACGTTTTCCAGCACGTGACGCAGGCCGGAGCTGGCTTTTGCCGGCAGCAGCTCCTCTTCAATGGCGGCCAGCGAAAACAGCGCCTCGCGCAGGGCGAAGGTCAGGGCGGGGCCAACTTTCAGAATGGCAAAGTGATCGTTAACCAGCTGGCGCAGCGCCTGCGGCGTCTGGTAGTCGGTGGAGTGCGCTTCAAACACCAGCGTGTCGTAGGCTTCAACCATTTTGCTCAGGGCAACGGCTTTCTGCGGCTGATAGTCGCAGACGTGCGCGTGGTCGAACTCCACGCCAGGCTGGACCACCAGGCCAATAATGCGCGGCCAGATGTCGCTTAAGCCTTCCTTTTCTAACACGTGGCGGTGCGCTTCAAGCGTGGCGCGGGCCGCGTCCGGCGTGGTGACGGCAAGTTCGGTGAGCGTCTCGTGCGCGCCACCGGGAACCGGCACTTCCGTACCGATAACGTAGACCAGATCGGATTCACCAAACTGCTCGCGACAGGTTGCTTCGGCAATCTTCGCCAGACGTGCGGCGCGACCGGCGACGATCGCGTCGGTCAGGGGAACCGGGTCGTCATCGCAGGACATGCTGCAGTCGAGGTGGATCTTTTTGAATCCGGCGGAAACATAGCTTTTGATCAGATCGTCGGCATTTGCCATCGCCTGTTCTGCAGGGAGATTTTGCCAGCGGTTAGGACCCAGGTGATCGCCGCCGAGGATCAGCTGTGACGTCGGGAAACCGAGCGACTCGGCCAGCCGGCAGACAAACCCGTGAAAATCCGCAGGCGTCATGCCGGTATAGCCGCCAAACTGATCCACCTGGTTGGAGGTGGCCTCGATCAGCAGCGGCGACTGACGCGAATGCGCGTAACGAATGGCTGCTTCAAGTACCAGCGGATGTGCGGAACAGACGGCATAGATCCCGTTTGAATTCCCTCGTTTATGTTGTTCCACCATTTCTGTCAGATGTTTCACTTTCCTCTCCATTTCGGATGGTCATGATATTTATCTTTCGTTTTGTTTCATTTAATCCTGCATCATGGTGATATAAAAATAAAACGAAAGATAATAGTTTTCCGATCTGTTTCACAAAAGAAACATAATGAAAGGTTTCAGCGCAGTGTTGGCTTGCGTCTGTACGTAAGGCGGGACTTGCATTCCCGAAAAAGAAAGGCCTTAATAGGCAAAACGAAATGAAACGAAAGAATATTTATTAAGGATCTCGTATGAGCAGCACCGATTCATCCGCGGAAAAGCGCATCACCGGCACCAGTGAAAGGCGAGAGCAGATCATTCAGCGGTTGCGGGCGCAGGGGAGCGTGCAGGTTAACGATCTGTCTCATCTGTACGGCGTATCGACGGTGACGATCCGCAACGATCTGGCGTTCCTGGAGAAGCAGGGCATCGCCGTTCGCGCCTACGGCGGGGCATTGATTTGCGAGGGCAATGCGCCGGGCGCTGAGCCTTCCGTGGAGGATAAAAGCTCGCTGAATACGGCGGTGAAGCGCAGTATCGCGCAGGCCGCTGCCGCGCTGGTCAAACCCGGGCACCGTATTATTCTGGACTCCGGCACCACGACGTTTGAAATCGCCCGCATGCTGCGCCAGCACACGGACGTGATTGCGATGACCAACGGGATGAACGTGGCGAATGCGTTGCTGGAAGCGGAAGGAGTGGAATTGCTGATGACCGGCGGGCACTTGCGCCGTCAGTCGCAATCCTTCTACGGTGACCAGGCAGAACAGTCGCTACAGAATTACCATTTTGACCTGCTGTTCCTCGGCGTTGACGCCATCGATCTCGAACGCGGCGTGAGTACGCATAACGAAGACGAAGCCCGCCTGAACCGCAAAATGTGCGAGGTGGCGGAGCGTATTATCGTTGTCACGGACTCCAGCAAATTTAACCGCTCAAGCCTGCATAAAATCATTGATACGCAAAGGATTGATATGATTATTGTCGATGAAGGCATTCCGGCGGAGAGCCTGGACGGGCTGCGGAAAAGCGGGATTGAGGTGGTGTTGGTTTAAGTTTTTTTACCCTCTCCCCTATGGGAGAGGGTAGGGTGAGGGGAAATCACGTCACCGGTGCCGGGTTAAACACCGCCAGCTGGTTATGCAGTCCCCACTGGTCGGAGAACGTTTTCTTCCGCCCGCTGGCGACATCCAGAATGAAGTGGAACAGTTTCCAGCCCACGTCCTCAATGCTCTCTTCTCCGGTGGCGATGGTGCCCGCGTTGATATCCATTAAGTCATACCAGCGGTTCGCCAGCTCGGTACGGGTCGCCATCTTGATCACAGGCACCGCCATCAGGCCGTACGGCGTGCCGCGCCCGGTGGTAAAGACCTGTACCGTAATGCCGGATGCCACCTGCTGCGTGCCGCAAACGAAATCGCTGGCCGGCGTTGCCGCGTAGATTAGGCCGCGTTTCGTCGGACGCTGGCCCGGAGAGAGGACTTCCACAATTGCGCTCTGGCCGGATTTGGCAATCGATCCAAGGGCTTTTTCCACCACGTTTGCCAGGCCGCCTTTTTTGTTCCCCGGTGAGGGATTGGCGCTGCGGTCAGTTTTGCCCATATCGAGATAGCTATCGTACCAGGCCATTTCCTCAAGCAGGCGCTTGCCGACCTCTTCATTAACGGCGCGTGGTGTGAGCAGATGGATGGCATCACGCACTTCGGTTACCTCGGAAAACATCACCGTGGCGCCGCAGCGAACAAGCAGATCGGACGCATAGCCCACCGCCGGGTTGGCCGTCACGCCGGAGAAAGCATCGCTGCCGCCGCACTGGGTGCCTACTACCAAATCAGAGGCCGGGCAGGTTTCGCGCTGGCGCTTGTTGAGCTTGTCCAGATGGCGTTCAGCCACCTGCAGAATATCGTCGACCATTGAGCGGAAACCCACGTGGCGCTCGTCCTGCAGACGCACGATGCTGGCCTCGTCTGCCGGAATGGCTTTGACATCTTCGGTGCCCTGCAGCAGGCGCTCTGGCTGCAATTTTTCACACCCCAGACCGATGACCATCACCTCGCCGCCAAAGTTCGGGTTGAGGGCAATATTGTGGATGGTACGGATAGGCACTACCGCAGCGGGTGCGTTAATCGCCACGCCGCAGCCGTAGAGGTGGTTCAGGCCAACCACGCCGTCGACGTTCGGGTATTTTGGCAGCAGATCGCGTTCGATGATTTTCACCACGTAGTCCACCACGCCCGCCACGCAGTGCACGCTGGTGGTAATGCCAAGCAGATTCTTGGTGCCGACGCTGCCGTCCGCGTTGCGGTAGCCTTCGAAGGTATAGCCTTCGAGAGGAGGAAGAGGTTCCGGCACGCGGGTCGCCAGCGGAAGCGTATTTAGCGGCGGTGCTTCCGGCAGCGCCACCAGCGACTCCTCAACCCAGCTGCCCTGCGGTATAGAGCGAACGGCATAGCCGATGACTTCACCGTAACGTACAATTTCGCTGTTAGCAGGGATATCCACCAGGGCGACTTTATGTCCCTGCGGAATATGCTCAATCAGTTCCAGCCCGTCCGGAAAGCGGGTGCCCGCTTTTAAGCCATTGTCGTTGACAATAATCGCCACATTATCAGTGTCGTGGACTTTTATATAAAACGCCGTCGGCGATGCCTGTCGAATTTCAATGTCGGCCATTGTTCAGTATTCTCCAGCAAAGTGTCTGATAATAAATTCAGCCAATTTTCAAAGGGTAGAAATAAATACGCGGCTTTCAGAAATAAAGCATGTCAGCATAGGGGATATGAAAATGTGATCTCGATCGCTCCCGAGCCAGTAATGCCTGATTCTGTGCATTAGCGCCCAGCGCATTGTGCATATGCAAAAAAATTCATTGAAATGTTACGCAATGCTTGAGCATTAAAACAATGTGCGGTCGTGGGTTGCGTTTTATACTGAATGACGATTTTATAACGCCAAAATACGTCAGAATAATAAATATAATGCTGGCGCGGTGTCTGGATAAATAAAATGATGCTGATATAGGCTGCGGAATTAAAAAGGTAAATAAGATGAATAACGATATCTTCCCGAATAAATTTAAAGCGGCCCTCGCGGCGCACCAGATTCAGATTGGCTGCTGGTCCGCGCTGGCAAACCCAATAAGCACCGAAGTGCTGGGTCTGGCCGGGTTCGACTGGCTGGTGCTGGACGGCGAACATGCGCCAAACGATATCAGCACCTTTATTCCGCAGCTGATGGCGTTGAAAGGCAGCCCCAGCGCCCCGGTAGTGCGCGTGCCCACCAACGAGCCGGTGATTATCAAGCGCCTGCTGGATATCGGTTTCTACAACTTCCTGATCCCGTTTGTGGAGACGGAAGAACAAGCGGCCCTGGCCGTAGCCTCAACGCGCTATCCGCCAGAAGGGATCCGCGGCGTTTCCGTTTCGCATCGCGCCAATATGTTTGGCACCGTGCCGGACTACTTCGCGCAGTCCAATAACAACATCACCATTCTGGTTCAGATCGAGAGCCAGCAGGGCGTTGATAACGTTGACGCGATTGCGGCCACAAACGGCGTGGACGGTATCTTCGTCGGCCCGAGCGATCTGGCGGCCGCCTTTGGCCACCTGGGTAACGCCGGCCACCCTGACGTGCAGCGCGCGATCCAGCACATCTTTGCCCGCGCTAAAGCACACGGCAAACCGTGCGGCATTCTGGCGCCGGTTGAGGCTGACGCCCGTCGCTATCTGGAGTGGGGAGCCACGTTTGTTGCCGTTGGCAGCGACCTCGGCGTATTCCGCTCAGCCACGCAGAAATTAGCCGACGCTTTTAAAAAATAACCATCATTGAGGAAACAGATTATGACGCTGAAAGTGGGTTTTATTGGCCTGGGCATCATGGGTAAACCAATGAGTAAGAACCTCATCAAAGCGGGTTACTCGCTGGTGGTATCCGATCACAATCCGCAGGCCGTGGCAGAGGTAATGGCGGCGGGCGCTGAAACGGCCACCACCGCTAAAGCCATTGCCGAGCAGTGCGATGTCATCATCACCATGCTGCCCAACTCCCCGCATGTTAAAGAAGTTGCGCTGGGTGAAAACGGCATTATCGACGGCGCGAAGCCGGGCCTGGTGCTGATCGATATGAGCTCTATCGCACCGCTTGCAAGCCGTGAAATCAGCGAGGCGTTAAAAGCGAAGGGTGTCGATATGCTGGATGCGCCGGTCAGCGGCGGTGAGCCGAAAGCGATCGACGGCACGCTGTCGGTCATGGTTGGCGGCGATAAAGCCGTTTTCGATAGATTTTACGACCTGATGAAAGCGATGGCGGGCTCGGTGGTGCATACCGGGGACATCGGAGCGGGTAACGTGACCAAGCTGGCAAACCAGGTGATTGTGGCGCTGAACATTGCCGCCATGTCCGAAGCGCTGACGCTGGCAACCAAAGCGGGCGTCAATCCGGATCTGGTCTATCAGGCCATTCGCGGCGGTCTGGCGGGCAGTACCGTGCTGGATGCCAAAGCGCCGATGGTCATGGATCGTAATTTCAAACCCGGTTTCCGCATCGACCTGCATATCAAAGATCTGGCGAACGCGCTGGATACCTCTCACGGCGTAGGCGCGCAGCTGCCGCTGACCGCGGCGGTCATGGAGATGATGCAGGCGCTGCGTGCCGATGGCCTGGGCACGGCCGACCACAGCGCGATTGCGTGCTACTACGAAAAACTGGCGAAGGTGGAAGTGGCGCGTTAATCCCGCCTTGCCCACACCTGAGGGTGACAGCGGCGCGCAAACCCTCTATACTGCGCGCCGAAGCTGACCAGACAGTCGCCGCTTCGTCGTCGTCCCTTTCGGGGGAGACGGGCGGAGGGGAGGAAAGTCCGGGCTCCATAGGGCAGGGTGCCAGGTAACGCCTGGGGGGGAAACCCACGACCAGTGCAACAGAGAGCAAACCGCCGATGGCCCGCGCAAGCGGGATCAGGTAAGGGTGAAAGGGTGCGGTAAGAGCGCACCGCGCGGCTGGTAACAGTCCGTGGCACGGTAAACTCCACCCGGAGCAAGGCCAAATAGGGGTTCACATGGTACGGCCCGTACTGAACCCGGGTAGGCTGCTTGAGCCAGTGAGCGATTGCTGGCCTAGATGAATGACTGTCCACGACAGAACCCGGCTTATCGGTCAGCTTCAACTTCTTAAAAAACCCCGCCTCGGCGGGGTTTTTGCTTTCCGGGTGATGCTGGATGGGTAAGCGCAGCGCCGGACAAACGACATCAATTCTCATATTTGCGACATTAAGCACATTTCACTGTTTTTATCCCTTCAGTATCGCTTCTGCATCTATAGAAGATCGTCATCACAAAATTTCACGCTAAAAAACACACGATTTTTAGTATTGATAATTTGTTATGTTTGTTGCTTTTATGATCGCGAATGTTTTCTCGTTTGATATGCATATATTGAAATCAAATACATTTACCCCGTGAATATGTGACGCATTCCACTCTTTTCCACAAACCTGAAAATTCGCATCGGAAAAATTTAATAAAATGAAAGAATGTTTCAAACCAATAGCGGTTATTTATTGGTCTTTAATTGCCTGAAAGATCGTCTTTATTGATTTTTTTAACGCAGAAAAATTTATCAAGGTTATCGCCATAAAATAAATTTATTACTACTGATTTTATTGATCGATATCAGCGTAATGGTGTATCTGAAATTATCCATTTTATTGATAATAAAGGTGTTTTTAGGTTGTTGTTGTTCCATTGAAGCATGCGGAAAAGCAAATTGTGAGTGACAGCACATACCCCCTTAAACACTATTAGGTAGAATCCGCTCCGTCATAGGGAAATAAGCGCAGAATATTATGAACACTATTATTCTACCGAAAACACAGCACCTCGTGGTATTTCAGGAAGTCATTAAAAGTGGCTCCATAGGTTCTGCAGCAAGACAGCTTGGCCTGACGCAACCCGCCGTCAGCAAAATCATCAGCGATATTGAGTCCTACTTCGGCGTGGAAGTGATGGTGCGTAAAAACACCGGAGTAAAACTCACTGCCGCGGGCCAGGTTCTGCTCTCATACTCAGAGTCGATCACCCGCGAAATGAAAAACATGGTGAGTGAGATTAACAGCCTGAGTTTCAGCACCGTTATGGACGTCTCCTTTGGCTACCCGTCGCTGATCGGCTTTACCTTCCTGTCCGAGATGATCAAAAAATTCAAGGAAGTGTTCCCGAAAGCACGCGTCTCGATGTATGAAGCCCAGCTCTCCTCTTTCCTTCCGGCCATTCGCGACGGCCGTCTGGATTTCGCCATTGGCACATTAAGCGATGAAATGCTGCTGCAGGATCTGCACGTCGAACCGCTGTTTGAGTCCGAGTTTGTGCTGGTCGCCAGCAAAACGCGAACGTGCACCGGCCCGACGACACTGGCATCGCTCACGCACGAGCAGTGGGTGATGCCGCAAACCGATATGGGCTACTACAAAGAACTTCTGACTACTCTGCAAGACAACCACATCAGCATCGAAAACATTGTCCAGACCGATTCCGTCGTCACCATTTATAACCTTGTCCTGAATGCCGATTATTTGACGGTCATTCCCCGCGATATGATTGCGCCGTTCGGTTCTGACCAGTTTATTGTGCTGCCCGTGGAAGATGAATTACCCGTGGCGCGTTATGCCGCCGTGTGGTCAAAAAATTACAGGATTAAAAAATCGGCGTCAGTATTAGTTGAGCTGGCAAAACAGTATTCGTCGATGAATATCGAAAGACGACGATGAATAATGAGTATTGATTTTAAAAACACCCAGAGCTTATCTCTGTAGCGCTCTGATACCCTGACTTTGCCTGAAAAGAATGAATTATTATAACGAGGATATTATGCATATTACCTACGATCTCCCGGTAACGATTGAAGATATTCAGGACGCCAGAAAACGACTGGCAGGAAAAATATATAAAACCGGTATGCCTCGCTCGAATTATCTCAGCGAACGCTGTAAGGGCGAAATATTCCTGAAGTTCGAGAACATGCAACGTACCGGCTCGTTTAAGATCCGCGGCGCGTTTAACAAATTAAGCTCGCTGACCGACGCTGAAAAACGCAAAGGCGTTGTCGCCTGCTCCGCGGGGAACCACGCGCAGGGTGTGTCCCTCTCCTGCGCCATGCTTGGCATCGACGGTAAAGTGGTGATGCCGATGGGCGCGCCGAAGTCTAAGGTGGCCGCGACGCGCGACTACTCGGCGGAAGTGGTGCTGCACGGCGAGAACTTCAACGACACCATCGCCAAAGTCAGCGAAATCGTCGAGATGGAAGGGCGTATTTTTATTCCGCCGTACGATGACGCCAAAGTGATTGCCGGGCAGGGCACCATCGGTCTGGAAATTCTCGAAGATTTATACGACGTGGATAACGTTATTGTGCCTATCGGCGGCGGCGGTTTAATTGCCGGGATTGCGACGGCAATTAAATCCATCAACCCCACCATTAATATCATCGGCGTGCAGTCAGAAAATGTTCACGGCATGGCGGCATCGTATCAGGCCGGAGAAATAATGAGCCATCGCGTTACCGGCACGCTGGCCGACGGCTGCGATGTTTCTCGTCCCGGTAATTTACCGTTCGAAATTGTTCGCGAGCTGGTTGATGACATTGTGCTGGTCAGCGAAGACAACATTCGCGACAGCATGATCGCGCTTATTCAGCGAAATAAAGTGGTGACGGAAGGCGCCGGCGCGCTGGCCTGTGCCGCGTTATTAAGCGGCAAGCTTGACCACTATATTCAGGGTCGTAAAACCGTCTGCATTATTTCCGGCGGCAATATCGATCTCTCCCGTGTTTCCCAAATTACCGGCTTCGTTGACGCATAAAGGTGACCTATGAGCAACACAGAAAGCATTATCGTTGGCCAGACAAAGACGTCCTCCTGGCGTAAGTCTGATACCACATGGACGCTCGGCCTGTTTGGTACCGCCATTGGCGCAGGCGTGCTGTTCTTCCCCATCCGCGCAGGCTTTGGTGGATTGATCCCTATCCTGCTGATGCTGGTTCTCGCGTTCCCGATTGCGTTTTACTGCCACCGCGCGCTGGCGCGTTTGTGCCTCTCCGGCAGCAACGTCTCCGGCAACATCACTGAAACGGTGGAAGAGCATTTTGGCAAAACCGGTGGGGTGGTGATCACCTTTCTCTACTTCTTCGCCATTTGCCCGCTGCTGTGGATTTACGGCGTCACCATTACCAACACCTTTATGACCTTCTGGGAAAACCAGCTCCAGCTGCCTGCGCTGAACCGCGGCGTGGTGGCGCTGTTCCTGCTATTGCTGATGGCCTTTGTTATCTGGTTTGGTAAAGACCTGATGGTGAAGGTCATGAGCTTCCTGGTGTTCCCGTTTATCGCCAGCCTGGTGCTGATTTCCCTGTCGCTGATCCCTTACTGGAACTCGGCGGTGATTGACCAGGTCAACCTGAGCGATATCGCCTTCACCGGTCATGACGGCATTCTGGTCACGGTGTGGCTGGGTATCTCCATCATGGTCTTCTCCTTCAACTTCTCGCCTATCGTCTCCTCGTTTGTGGTCTCCAAGCGCGAAGAGTACGAACCTGAGTTCGGTAAAGAGTTTACCGAGCAGAAATGTTCCAAAATCATCGGTCGCGCCAGCCTGCTAATGGTGGCCGTGGTGATGTTCTTCGCCTTTAGCTGCCTGTTTACGCTCTCTCCGCAGAACATGGCGGACGCCAAGGCGCAGAACATTCCGGTGCTCTCTTACCTGGCGAACCATTTTGCGTCAATGTCCGGCACCAAGTCGACGTTCGCGACGGTGCTGGAATACGGTGCCTCCATCATCGCGCTGGTGGCTATCTTCAAATCCTTCTTCGGTCACTACCTGGGCACGCTGGAAGGGCTGAACGGCCTGATCCTCAAGTTCGGCTACAAGGGCGATAAGAAGAAAGTCTCCGTTGGCAAACTGAACACCATCAGCATGGTGTTCATCATGGGCTCCACCTGGGTTGTGGCCTACGCCAACCCGAACATTCTGGATCTTATTGAAGCCATGGGCGCACCAATCATCGCCTCTCTGCTGTGCCTGCTGCCGATGTACGCCATCCGCAAAGCGCCGGCGCTGGCGAAGTACAAAGGGCGCACCGAGAACATCTTCGTTACCGCGGTCGGCCTGCTGACCATTCTGAATATCGTTTACAAACTGTTCTAACCCATTGCTCAGGAAGAGCGGAGTCACATGATGATTGAGTTTCCGGTTGTACTGGTTATTAACTGCGGATCGTCCTCTGTTAAGTTTTCGGTGCTCGACGCCAGCAGCTGCGATGCCCTGATCACGGGCATTGCAGACGGCATCAACACTGAAAAAGCCTTTATTTCCGTGAACGGGGGTGAGCCAGCCAGAATGGCTCACCAGGACTACGAAGGGGCGCTGGCTGCCATCGCCCTGGAGCTGGAGAAGCGTAACCTGATGAGCAGCGTGGCCTTAATTGGCCACCGCATTGCGCACGGGGGAAATCTCTTCAGCGAGTCGACCCTGATTACGGAAGAGGCGATCGCGCAGATCCGCCAGGTCTCCCCGCTGGCACCGCTGCATAACTACGCCAACCTGAGCGGCGTGGAAGCGGCAGAGCGCCTGTTCCCGGGCGTGCAGCAGGTCGCGGTATTTGATACCAGCTTCCACCAGACGCTGCCGCCGAAGGCGTATCTGTACGGCCTGCCGTATCGCTATTTTGAAGAGCTGGGCGTGCGCCGCTACGGCTTCCACGGGACCTCTCACCGCTACGTGGCCGCGCAGGCGCATACGCTCCTCGGGCTGTCCCCCGATGACAGCGGCCTGGTGATTGCCCATCTCGGCAACGGGGCGTCCATCTGCGCGGTGCGCAACGGCGAAAGCGTCGACACCTCGATGGGGATGACGCCGCTGGAAGGGCTGGTAATGGGGACGCGCTGCGGCGATGTGGACTTCGGCGCGATGGCGTGGATTGCCCAGCAGACCGGCCAGTCGTTCGAGGATCTGGAGCGCGTGGTCAATAAAGAGTCCGGGTTGCTTGGGATCTCCGGCATCTCCTCCGATTTACGTACGCTGGAGAAAGCCTGGCACGAAGGCAACGAGCGGGCGCAGCTGGCAATACACACCTTCGTGCACCGCATTGCGCGGCATATTGCCGGCCACGCCGCGTCGCTGCACCGCCTGGATGGGGTGGTCTTTACCGGCGGCATTGGCGAAAACTCGAAGCTTGTCCGCGCGCTGGTGGCGGACCATCTGAAAGTCTTCGGCATCGTTCTCGACGACGCCAAAAATGACCTGCCGGGCAGCGCGGGTGAGCGCGTGATCTCCACCGAAACGTCCCGCGTGGCCTGCGCGGTTGTCCCTACCAACGAAGAAAAAATGATCGCGCTGGACGCCCTCCGTCTTGGGAAGGTTATCCCGGCCGCGGCTTACGCCTGATAAAGCGAGAAACACATGAAAGTAACTATCGATACGGGCGTCGCGCCCTACAGCGACGCATGGGCCGGGTTTCGCGGTGAAGAATGGAAAAACGCCGTCAACGTCCGCGATTTTATTCAGCATAACTACACCCCTTATGAAGGCGATGAAGCTTTCCTCGCGCAGGCGACGCCAGCAACGACGGCGCTGTGGCAGAAGGTAATGGTCGGCATTCGCCAGGAGAATGCCACCCACGCCCCGGTGGATTTTGACACCAACATTGCCACCACCATTACGGCCCACGGGCCGGGCTACATCGACCAGGATCTGGAGACGATCGTCGGCCTGCAAACCGATAAGCCGCTCAAGCGTGCGCTGCACCCGTATGGCGGGATCAACATGATCCGCAGCTCGTTTGAAGCCTATGGCCGGGAGATGGATCCGCAGTTCGAATACCTGTTTACCGACCTGCGCAAAACCCACAACCAGGGGGTGTTTGACGTCTATTCGCCGGAGATGATGCGCTGCCGTAAATCCGGCGTGCTGACCGGCTTGCCGGACGGCTACGGGCGCGGACGCATCATCGGCGACTATCGCCGCGTGGCGCTATACGGGATCGCTTATCTGGTGCGCGAGCGCGAACTGCAGTTTGCCGATCTGCAGGGCAGGCTGGAGCGCGGTGAAGATCTGGAGGCGACGATCCGCCTGCGCGAAGAGCTGGCGGAGCACAGGCGCGCGCTGCTGCAGATCCAGCAGATGGCGGCCAGCTATGGCTTTGATATCTCGCGTCCGGCGATGAGCGCTCAGGAAGCGGTGCAGTGGGTCTATTTTGCCTACCTGGCAGCGGTGAAATCCCAGAACGGCGGGGCGATGTCGCTGGGGCGCACGGCCTCGTTCCTTGATATCTACATCGAACGCGACATGCAGGCGGGGCGCCTGAATGAAATCCAGGCGCAGGAGCTGATCGACCACTTCATTATGAAGATCCGCATGGTGCGCTTCCTGCGCACGCCGGAGTTCGACACGCTCTTCTCCGGCGATCCGATCTGGGCGACGGAAGTGATTGGCGGCATGGGGCTGGACGGCCGCACGCTGGTGACTAAAAACAGCTTCCGCTATCTGCATACCCTGCACACCATGGGGCCTGCGCCGGAGCCGAACCTGACGATCCTCTGGTCTGAACAACTGCCGATTGCGTTCAAGAAATACGCCGCGCAGGTGTCGATCGTCACCTCTTCGCTGCAGTATGAGAACGACGATCTGATGCGTGCGGACTTCAACAGCGACGACTACGCCATTGCCTGCTGCGTCAGCCCGATGGTGATCGGCAAGCAGATGCAGTTCTTTGGCGCGCGCGCCAACCTCGCAAAAACGCTGCTGTACGCGATCAACGGCGGGGTGGACGAGAAGCTGAAGATTCAGGTCGGCCCGAAAACCGAGCCGCTGCTGGACGACGTGCTGGATTACAATACCGTGATGGCGAGCCTCGACCACTTTATGGACTGGCTGGCGGTGCAGTACATCAGCGCCCTGAACCTCATTCACTACATGCATGATAAGTACAGCTACGAAGCCTCGCTGATGGCGCTGCACGACCGCGACGTCTATCGCACCATGGCCTGCGGCATTGCCGGGCTGTCGGTGGCGGCGGATTCCCTGTCGGCCATTAAATACGCCACGGTGAAGCCGGTGCGCGACCATACCGGTCTGGCGGTCGATTTCGTAATTGAAGGGGACTATCCGCAGTACGGCAATAACGACGACCGCGTGGACAGCATCGCCTGCGATCTGGTGGAGCGCTTTATGAAGAAAATTCAGGCGCTGCCAACCTACCGCAACGCGGTGCCAACCCAGTCGATTCTGACCATCACCTCCAACGTGGTGTACGGCCAGAAGACCGGGAACACGCCGGACGGACGCCGCGGCGGCACGCCGTTTGCGCCTGGCGCGAACCCGATGCACGGCCGCGACAGAAAAGGGGCCGTGGCCTCGCTAACGTCGGTGGCCAAGCTGCCGTTCACCTATGCGAAAGACGGGATCTCCTACACCTTCTCCATCGTGCCGCAGGCGCTGGGCAAGGACGAGCTGGTGCGCAAAACCAACCTGGTGGGGCTGCTGGACGGGTACTTCCATCACGAAGCGTCCATTGAGGGCGGGCAGCACCTGAACGTTAACGTTATGAACAGGGAGATGCTCCTCGATGCCATTGCGCATCCCGAGAACTACCCGAACCTGACCATCCGCGTCTCGGGCTATGCGGTGCGGTTTAATGCGCTGACGCGCGAGCAGCAGCAGGATGTGATTTCGCGAACGTTTACGCAATCTATCTGACGACATTCAGGTCTCATGCCCCCTCAACGCAGGGGGCATTTTTTTGCCCGCTAAACATACAAAATTGTTTATATAATTACTCACACATCTTCATCCGCTCTTGAAAAACAATACGCCTGCTTTTCCCTATCACAGCATGTAAGGACAGTAAGATGATGAAAATGACCCGTATTGCGCTGGTCGCCGCCTCGCTGGCAGCGTGATTTCGTACGTCGCGAACGGCGCCGGATGATTCTGCCGTGGCTCGATCGGTTCCCTCTCCCATTGGGAGAGGGTTAAGGTGAGGGCATTCTCTAAACCGGCAAATCAATCAGCAGCGCGCGCAGCGGCGTATCCGCCACCAGGGTGATGTTCGCTTCATCACGAATAAACGCCCCGTCGCCGCAGGTGAGCGCTTCTTTCTCTTCCGTGTGCGTCACCGCGTGTACCGTACCGTGGATAGACTGCAAATAGGCGCGCGGACCATGAAGCTGGAAGCTCGCCTGTTCACCTTTCTTCAGTTCGATATGGTGCAGCCACACCTGCTGGCGCAGCTGCAGGCTACCTTTACTGCCATCCGGCGATGAAATCAGCTGCTGTTTATCGCCCGTTAAATCTAACTTCTGTACCAGCGGATTTTCCCGCTCGGGGCAGGCGTCCAGCCACAGCTGCATGCGGGTCAGCGTTTTATCTTTGCTGAGGTTATGCTCGCTGTAGCTGATGCCCGGCTGCGTGGAAATTAACAACGCTTCGCCAGCCTTTGCCTGGACATGATTGCCCTCGCTATCGCGGTATTCTGCCTCGCCTTCCAGGATCAGGTTCAGGATATCGACTTTCGGGTACGTACGCGGCTGGAAGGAGGCGCCCGGGGCGAGGACTTCCTGATTCAACACGCGCAATGAAGCGTAACCGAGGAGTTTAGGGTCAAAGTAGTGTCCAAAGGAAAAGGTGTAGCGGGCCTGCAGCCAACCGAAATCGGCTTGTCCGCACTGTTTAGCTGTTCTTGTCGTAATCATAAACTTGACCTCTCTTTACACTAAAACAATGGTAAAGGTATGGACGCTGCATTGTTAGCCAGATATTCTGCCCGGTATGTTCAAATTTCCTGAATGAGAACGAGATGGCTAAAGAGAGAGCATTGACGCTTGAGGCGCTTCGCGTCATGGACGCGATTGACCGGCGCGGCAGTTTTGCGGCGGCGGCAGATGAGCTGGGGCGCGTTCCGTCTGCGCTAAGCTACACCATGCAGAAGCTGGAGGAAGAACTGGACGTGGTGCTGTTTGACCGCTCCGGTCATCGAACTAAATTCACCAACGTGGGGCGAATGCTGCTGGAGCGCGGCCGCGTGCTGCTGGAAGCGGCGGACAAGCTGACGACAGACGCCGAAGCGCTGGCGCGCGGCTGGGAAACCCATCTGACGTTAGTTACCGAAGCGCTGGTGCCGACTGAAGCGCTGTTCCCGCTGGTGGACCGCCTGGCGGCGAAGGCTAATACGCAGCTGTCCATCATCACCGAGGTGCTGGCAGGCGCGTGGGAACGTCTGGAGACGGGCAGGGCGGATATTGTCATCGCCCCGGACATGCACTTCCGCTCATCGTCGGAAATCAACTCGCGCAAGCTCTACAGCGTGATGAACGTTTACGTTGCCGCACCCAATCACCCGATTCATCAGGAGCCGGAGCCGCTCTCTGAGGTCACACGCGTGAAGTATCGCGGCGTGGCGGTCGCGGATACCGCGCGCGAGCGTCCGGTGCTGACGGTGCAGCTGCTGGATAAACAGCCTCGCCTGACGGTGACTTCGCTGGAAGATAAAAGGCAGGCGCTGCTGGCCGGTCTGGGCGTGGCGACAATGCCGTACCCGTTTGTGGAAAAAGATATTGCGGAAGGGCGACTGCGGGTCGTGAGCCCGGAGTACACCAGCGAAGTGGATATCATTATGGCGTGGCGTCGCGACAGCATGGGCGAAGCCAAATCGTGGTGCCTGCGAGAAATTCCAAAGCTCTTTGCGCACCACAACAAATAAGCGTACAGGCCCGGTAAGCGTAAGCGCCACCGGGCAGTAATTTACGCGCCGATCTTAGGATCCGGACCAAAGCGGTTTTCGCCCGGCGTCCCGCTCTGGCAGTTGAAGATCAAAATCACGATCCAGCCCACAATCGGGATCAGCAGAAGTAGCAACCACCACGCCGAACGATCGGTATCGTGCAGCCGACGGAACAGTACCGCCCACGATGGCAGCAGGACTAACAGGCCATAGATGGTGGTCAGTACGCCTTCACCGCCAGCCCGCTCCCAGCCAAGAATTTTATCCACGATGCCCAGCACCATAATCAGAACGAAGTTCACCAGAACGAACATCCAGTACTCTTTGCGGCGGGCGCGGCCACCAAATCCAATGTAGTTACGCAGTACTTTTAAATACCAGTCCATTTTCCTTGCCTCATTAGTCAGTCAATCACTTGTTTTCTAAGCGATCGAGGTAAGGATAGATGGAGATTGTGAATTAAAAAAGGGCATCTGGTGATGCCCTTAATATTTAGCCAAATCGGACGTCGCGCCCGTGAGGTTCATCCAGATCCTGCCACGGCCCAATGGAGATAATGCCCGTTGGGTTGATGGTTTTGTGGCTGCGGAAATAGTGGGTGCGAATATGGTCGAAGTCGACCGTTTCGGCGATCCCTTGCATCTGGTAGATGTCGCGCAGGAAACCGTGCAGGTTCAGGTAATCGCTGATGCGGTGCTTGTCGCACTTAAAGTGGGTGACATAGACCGGATCGAAGCGAACCAGCGTGGTCCACAGGCGAATATCCGCTTCCGTCAGGCGATCGCCCGTCAGGTAGCGATGCTGGCCCAGGATCTGCTCGAGACGCTCAAGCGATTCAAACACCTTTCCGACCGCTTCGTCATACGCTTCCTGGCTGGTGGCGAAACCGGCCTTGTAGACACCGTTGTTGACGTTGTCGTAAATCCAGCTGTTCAGCTCGTCAATTTTCTCACGCAGCTCAACCGGATAGTAATCTCCGGCACGGGCGCCGTGCGCGTCAAAGGCGGTATTGAACATGCGGATGATTTCCGCAGACTCATTGCTGACAATCGTCTGGTTTTTCTTGTCCCACAGCACCGGCACGGTAACGCGCCCGGTGTAGTGAGGATCGGCGCGCAGATAGAGCTGGTAAAGGAAATCGTGGTGGTAAAGATCGTCGCCGGTCGCCGCGGGGAAATCACTGTCAAACGTCCAGCCGTTTTCCAGCATCAGTGGGTTCACGACCGAAACCGGAATTAAGGTTTCGAGACCTTTAAGCTTGCGCACAATCAGCGTGCGGTGTGCCCACGGGCAGGCAAGCGAAACATAAAGATGATAACGGTCTTTCTCTGCCGCGAAGCCGCCTTCGCCGCTCGGGCCCGGCGCACCGTCGGCGGTCAGCCAGTTACGGAAGGCCGAAACTGAGCGCTTGAAGCGACCTCCGGTGGATTTGGTGTCATACCAGACATCCTGCCATACGCCGTCTACGAGTTGTCCCATTTTTTCTCCTCCGTCAGATAGCAAAAGCGAGGAGATGTCTCCTCGCTTTGTGTTCATTCAGTATAGCGTGCTTACCATTTCTTATTCAGAACGCGGTCGATGCTGTATGCGCCCGGGCCAGTGACGGCCAGCAGCAGGAAGCCACCCGCGATGGTCAGGTTTTTCATGAACATCAGAGAGTTCACGCCTTCCGCAAAGTTGCTGTGGAAGATGAACGCTGTCAGCACGGTGAAGCCTGCGGTAAACAGTGCGGTGGTACGGGTCAGGAAGCCGAACAGTACCGCCAGGCCGCCGCCGAACTCAAGAAGAATGGTCAGCGGCAGTAGGAACCCCGGAACGCCCATGGCTTCCATATACTGCTGGGTACCCGCATAACCGGTGATTTTTCCCCAACCTGCCACGATGAACAGAATTGGCATCAGAATACGCGCTACCAGTACACCAACATCTTCTAATTTTTTCATTTTACTCTCCAGGAAACCACATCAGCGGCTGAACGTTATTTGTCTGCAATTCCGGGTAGATACCGCGGCGTTGCTGTCGATGGAGAGGATAATAAACGGGGCGGGTGGTAATTGTTAGCAAGGAAAACTGTCAATCTTCTTCAAAGATATTGAGTAAGGGGCGTGCGCGCTGGTGCCCTCACCCAACCCTTTCCCACGGGGAGAGGGCGCAAAAACAAAAAACGGTAACCTGGGTTACCGTTTTGCTTTTATCACCGCAGCTGCTGCTGACGCAACGTGGCTTTCACCAGACGCCAGGCGCTCCAGACACCGAATCCACGACGTGCCCAGCGGATGAGCATATTTGGATGACGAACCGTCCAGATAGCCATCACGCTGCTGCCGACCAGCGCCCATGAGCGCAGGCTCAGGAAGGTGTTCCAGCCGCGGTCAAACCGTCGCGTCGCGTCAATCCAGTCGCGGCGGCTGGCAGACAGATCCAGCCGTTGCTGCTGGATCTGACTTAACAGGTACGCTTTTCGCTTCTGACGTTCCGCTTTATCGCTCACGGCTTGTCATCCTCCAGCAGAGCGCGATCGTTCGCCAGCTCCTGACGCGTATGGCGCAGGAAAGTGGACTTGCGCGCTTTACGCAGAGTCCAGATACCGCCTATCAACGCTGCGACCAACAGAACGACGGTGGTGGCAATCATCGCGTTAAGACGATACTGCGGGTCAATTGCCCAGATGATTAACACCATCAGGCTCATCAGACCAAACGCGGCGAAGAGCATGGTAAGTCCGAGCATCAGCAGCATCTGGAAGAGGTTCGCTTTCTCCTCTTCCAGTTCGACCACTGCCAGCCGGACGCGCGTTTCGGCAATCCCGACCAGCGTCGTTAAAATACGCTGGCCGATGCCGAGGACGTTGTTAGCAGGCCCTTGTGCGTGACGAGGATCTTCCATATCAGCGACGCGTCAGAAGGACACCCAGTACCACACCCACTGCGGCACCAATCCCTACACCCGTCCATGGATTATCACGCACATATTCGTCCGCGCGGGCAGCCGCTTCGCGGGTCTGTTTCGCCAGCGCATCACCGGTTTCACCCAGGCGATAACGGCTCTCTTTCAGCGCCTGCTCCGCCTTGCTGCGCAGCTTGCTGACCTCTTCTTTTGACTTGTCAGCAGAGGAGTTCAGCACCTCTTCAAGGGTATCGGCCAGGGATTTTAGTTCAGCGCGCAGATGTTCAGACGTCGTATCTTTTGACATGATTCTCTCTCCTGTTGAGATTTCCGTTAACTCAATAATCGCGAGCTTCCAGCGCTTTCAGGTCATCCTGCGCTTCTTTCAACTTCTTCTCGCGCTTGGCAATTTTTTCCGCATCCCCTTTCTCTTTCGCTTCCTGCAGGTCGCGACGGCGCTCGGCTATCTCGTCCTTCTGTTCAGCGATTTTCTTCTGGTGGTCGGCACGAAGCTTGCTGTCTGAACAGTTCGCTTTCACTTCGCTAAGCGCTTTTTTAAGACCATCAACACGGTGCTGATTGTTATGCTTTTCGGCATAACCGATCTCACGCTTAATATCCTGTTCTTTCTCCTGACAGAGAGAGTTTGCGAAGGATGCTGTGCTTAAAGAAAAAAGGGCCAGAGCCAGAGTCATGCGGAATTTCATTATCGAAACCTTCCATTGTGTGGCGGCATAAGCCGCTATCCAAAGTTATGCGGAGTACATTGAGGGGTGCTCCGCGTACTTAAGCATAGTAAGTAAACGGGGGATTCACCAAAGTGAGTGAAAAGATTCGGAATCCTGGAAGTTATCCAAACCGATGCGACGTATCGCGAATCAATGAGAGCCAGGCTGCAGGCTGGCTCTCATCTTCCTGCTGGGCAATGATATACCCGTGCGGCAACGTACGGTCGAGAACCACTTTCGCGGCGGCACTTTGCGCACGGGAATCAAACTTGATCAGTAAAACGTCATCCTGCGGGGTAATGCTCTTGAAGCGGATCCCGTTCGCATCCAGATGATGCCAGACGGAAAAACCATCAGGCACGCTGGCGCCCTGGTTTACTGGGCGGATGGCCAGCGTCGATTCCTGATGCGAAAGCGCGCTCCATGCCAGCAGCATGGCGCTGAGGACGATCAGCGTAATCACGACAACGGCAAAACGGCGCAGGGCGAGCGGTGAGATAGCCATCGTCAGCCTCTGGCTCCGTATTTCTTTTTCCACAGCACGACCAGTGAGCCAATCAGCCCGAAGACCAGCAGCACAACGGGCAGCAGCATCAGGCAGGACATCAGCTGGTCTTCATATTTCATGAAGACCGGGGTTTTCCCCAGCGCATAGCCGAGCGTCGTCAGAATAAGCACCCATAACAGGCCGCTCATCCAGTTAAAGAACTGGAAGCGCGCGCTGCTCAGCCCCGACAGACCGGCAATGGTCGGCAACAGGGTGCGAACAAAGGCGATAAAGCGGCCAATCAGCAGTGCGGAAAGCCCGTGCTTGTGGAAAAGGTGGTGCGCCCGCTGGTGATAATGTGCGGGAAGATGAGAGAGCCAGTTCTGGACGATCCGGGTATTGCCCAGCCATCGTCCCTGGATATAGCTCACCCAGCAGCCGAGGCTGGCCGCAACGGTCAGTAATAAAATGGTTTGTGGAAACGCCATCGCCCCTTTGGCGCACAGCACGCCGACAAGCACCAGCAAACTGTCACCGGGCAGGAAGGCAGCAGGCAGCAAGCCGTTCTCGAGGAACAGGATCATAAACAAGACGAAATAGAGCATGCCAATCATGGAAGGGTTGGCCAGCGTTTCAAAATCCTGCGCCCAGAGGGCATGCAGTAGTTGGGTCAAAAGTTCCATTCAGTGTTCCTGGAAATCGGTTAACGTCACGCCTGTTATCCGGGACAAACAGCACGGCGACATTGTTGTGATTTCATTATGGTCGCTCGCGGACACATTGCGGTGTGGCCAACACTGTTCCCTGTTAATTGGCTGGTTAGCAAGCACTAACTTACAAAATAAGGAATTGAATCCAATTGTAACAAAGCCCAACGTTCTGCGTCACAGAATTTGCAGGCGTGAGTTGATTTTGGCGTAAGCCCAGGAAGTGAGCGAGGGGATTTACAAAGGCTGACACTATATATGTTTTGCTTACCCACTGAAGCCGGAAGGCGCGACGTAGCGCCTGCCAGCAGAAAGGTCATCTATTTTGCGGCACTGGACGCCGTATCGAGATGAACAACAGGATTATCGGCAAAAAGATAGCGGTCAGCGTTAAATTCGAAGTCATCGCTGGTTTCGTTGAACAGCATCTGCTTGGTGTTTTCCAGGTGCTGCCACATCGCCAGCTTGGCGGCATGCGGATCTTTACGAATCAGGGCCTTAAGGATTTGGTCGTGATCGTCGCACCAGTTGTCGACGGTACGGGAATCGATATGGTCGTGCAGTTTTTTCCAGTAGGGGTTGTGAACGCGCTGAGTCCACATTTTTTCTACGATTGCCGCCAGGGCCGTATTTTGGGTTGCCAGGGCGACCTGGACGTGAAACTGCAGATCCCACTCTGAATCGCGGAAACATTTTTCCTTACGGGCATTCTCTTGGATTTCCATCAGCTTCATGATGTCCTGCTTGGTCACCTGCGTCGCCGCAAACTCAGCAATATTGCTTTCAATCAGCTGGCGAGCCTGGAGCAGCTCAAACGGACCATAGCTGGCGAATTCAAGACTTTCATCCGCGACGGGAGAGTGTTTCGGCAGATTAGAAATCACGTGAATGCCGGAGCCTTTGCGTACCTCAACGTAGCCTTCCACTTCCAGCATGATAATTGCTTCACGCACCACGGTGCGGCTGACGCTTTTTTCATCCGCGATAAAGCGCTCGGCGGGAAGTTTATCACCGACAAGATAGACCCCTTGCTCGATGCGATCTTTCAGCTCCGCAGCAAGTTGTTGATACAAACGACGTGGTTCGGTGATTTCCATATGCGCTCCAGGCAGGGTACGGCAGATGATTTGTTATACCACTTTTGCGTGCCACTCTCCAGATTTTGCCATTAAAAAAGCCGCCCGGAGGCGGCTTCGGCGAAACGTATTTTCGCTAACTCTGCGTCGCCGGTTTCCCGAGGGACTCTTTCGCCAGTTCCTCTGCCGATTTGCTTTTCAGCACCGTCCAGATAACCACCGCACCCATCAGGTCGAAGATCGCCAGCACCGCGAACAGCGGGCTGAAGCCGATGGTATCCGCCAGCGCGCCGACCACCAGTGCAAACATGGTGCTCGCGGTCCAGGCGGCCATGCCGGTCAGGCCGTTGGCGGTTGCCACTTCGTTACGACCAAAGACGTCAGACGAGAGTGTTATCAGCGCCCCGGACAGGGACTGGTGAGCAAAGCCACCGATGCACAGCAGGGCAATGGCGACATACGGGCTGGTGAACAGGCCAATCATGCCCGGGCCAATCATCAGCAGCGCGCCCATGGTCACCACCATTTTACGGGAAACAATCAGGTTCACGCCAAACCAGCGCTGGAACAGCGGTGGCAGGTAGCCGCCCACGATACAGCCCAGGTCAGCGAACAGCATTGGCATCCAGGCGAACATCGCGATCTCTTTCAGGTTAAAGCCGTAGACTTTAAACATGAACAGGGGGATCCACGCGTTAAAGGTCCCCCAGGCCGGTTCAGCCAGGAAACGCGGCAGAGCGATACCCCAGAACTGACGGGTGCCCAGAATCTGCCAGACGGTCATTTTTTTGCCGTTGTTGGTCTGATGCTGCGCTTCCTGACCGCCAATGATGTATTCGCGTTCTTCTTCAGAGAGCTTTTTCTGATCGCGCGGATGTTTATAGAAAATCAGCCACGCCATCGCCCAGGCAAAGCTCAGCACGCCTGAGATGATGAACGCCATCTGCCAGCTGTGCATCACGATGGCCCACACCACCAGCGGCGGCGCAATCATTGCCCCGATGGACGAGCCTACGTTGAAGTAGCCGACCGCGATGGAACGCTCTTTCGCCGGGAACCACTCGGAGCTGGCCTTCAGACCCGCCGGGATCATCGCGGCTTCTGCCGCACCGACCGCACCGCGCGCCAGCGCCAGTCCACCCCAGCTGCCTGCCAGCGCGGTTGCGCCGCAGAACACCGCCCAGGCGATGGCGAAGAAGGCATAACCGATTTTGGTACCGAGAATGTCCAGCACATAGCCCGCAACAGGCTGCATGATGGTATAAGCCGCGGAATAGGCGGCAATGATGTAGGAGTATTGCTGCGTGGAGATATGCAGCTCTTCCATCAACGTTGGCGCTGCTGCTGCCACGGTGTTACGCGTCAGGTAGCCCAGCACGGTGCCTAACGTCACCAGCGCGATCATATACCAACGTAACCCTTTAATTTTACGCATCTAAAACCTCATCGTTATGTTATTTCCGCGCCAGAGCACGGCAACCTCTCAACCGTTTCCGGGAGCAGTTGTGTAACGGGAGGGGCGTAACCAGGAGCATGTCCCGGAACGGCCCGAACCTTGCCATAAGTAAGCGTGCATAAGTCGGTATCCGTACCGTTAAACCCGATGTCTCTCACACCGGTAATGCATTCCGTCGGCTGAGTGTTTGCGACGGCGAAAAGATAACTTGTCATACAACTTTAAAAGGTGAGTGACATCACAAATGTATGATTCTTTGTGGGGACATTAATCTTCGCGCGAAAAGCCAGAATTGGCGCGGTCTGCAGAAGGGTTTACTCCATTGAGGGTAATTTATTTGTTGGCGTTTATTGATCCCACTCACGAAAAAAGCTTCGGTTGGTGGAAATTGGTGTGATAACTTTGCAGCATATGAACATACGCTTTCTGCGCTCCCGTAATGAGGAAGACGATAATGACGCCGTTTATGACCGAAGATTTTCTGTTAGATACCGAATTTGCTCGCCGCCTTTACCACGACTATGCAAAAGATCAGCCGATTTTCGACTACCACTGCCATTTACCGCCGCAGCAGGTTGCCGAAAATTATCGCTTCAAAAACCTGTATGACATCTGGCTGAAGGGTGACCACTACAAATGGCGTGCCATGCGCACCAACGGCGTGGCTGAGCGCCTGTGTACCGGCGATGCGACCGACCGCGAGAAATTTGACGCCTGGGCGGCAACCGTTCCGCACACCATCGGCAACCCGCTCTACCACTGGACCCATCTTGAGCTCCGCCGTCCGTTTGGCATCACCGGCAAGCTGCTCTCCCCAACGACCGCGGATGAAATCTGGGATCGCTGCAACGCGCTGCTGGCGCAGGATAACTTCTCCGCGCGCGGCATCATGAAGCAGATGAACGTTAAGATGGTGGGCACCACCGACGATCCGATTGACTCCCTGGAACATCACGCCGTTGTCGCGAAAGACACCTCTTTCGATATCAAAGTGCTGCCAAGCTGGCGCCCGGACAAAGCCTTCAACATTGAGCAGGCCACCTTCACCGACTACATGGCGAAGCTGGCGGAAGTGTCGGATACCGACATCCGTCGTTTCACCGATCTGCAAACCGCGCTGACCAAACGTCTGGATCACTTCGCGGCGCACGGCTGTAAAGTGTCTGACCACGCGCTGGACGTGGTGCTGTTTGCGGAATCAAACGAAGCCGAGCTGGACAGCATTCTGGCGCGTCGTCTCTCTGGCGAAGTCTTAAGCGAGCACGAAGTGGCGCAGTTCAAAACGGCGGTGCTGGTATTCCTCGGTGCGGAATACGCGCGTCGCGGCTGGGTACAGCAGTACCATATTGGCGCGCTGCGCAATAACAACCAGCGCCAGTTCAAACTGATCGGTGCTGACGTAGGCTTCGACTCCATCAACGACCGTCCGCTGGCGGAAGAGCTGTCAAAACTGCTGAGCAAACAGAACGAACAAAACCTGCTGCCTAAAACCATCCTGTACTGCCTGAACCCGCGCGATAACGAAGTGCTGGGTACCATGGTCGGCAACTTCCAGGGCGAAGGGATGCCGGGCAAGATGCAGTTCGGTTCCGGCTGGTGGTTTAACGATCAGAAAGACGGCATGGAGCGTCAGATGACGCAGCTGGCGCAGCTGGGTCTGCTGAGCCGCTTTGTCGGCATGCTGACCGACAGCCGCAGCTTCCTGTCCTATACCCGTCATGAATATTTCCGCCGCATTCTGTGCCAGATGATTGGCCGCTGGGTACACGCGGGCGAAGCGCCAGCGGATATCCAGCTGTTGGGCGAAATGGTGAGAAACATCTGCTTTAACAATGCGCGTGACTACTTCGCCATTGAACTGAACTAAGGCCGTTTGAGGTTGATATGCAATACATCAAAATCCATTCGCTGGATAACGTGGCCGTCGCGCTGACGGATCTCGCTGAAGGCGACGTGGTGACCGTTGATAACCAGAGCGTCACCCTGCGTCAGGCGATCGTTCGTGGACACAAGTTTGCCCTGATCCCCATTGCGAAAGGGGAGAACGTGGTGAAGTACGGTTTGCCCATCGGCCATGCGCTGGCGGATATTGCGCCGGGTGAATACATTCACTCCCACAATACCCGCACCAATCTGAGCGATCTGGACGAGTACAGCTATCAACCTGATTTACCGGTGGAAGAGCGTCAGGCGGCGGATCGTGAGGTGCAGATCTACCGTCGCGCCAACGGTGACGTGGGGATCCGCAACGAGCTGTGGATCCTCCCGACCGTCGGCTGCGTCAACGGAATTGCGCGTCAGATCCAGACGCGCTTCCTGAAAGAGACCAGCAACGCCGAAGGGACTGACGGCGTACATCTGTTCAGCCACACCTACGGCTGCTCGCAGCTGGGTGACGACCACATTAACACCCGCACCATGCTGCAGAACATGGTGCGTCATCCAAACGCGGGCGCGGTGCTGGTGATTGGCCTGGGCTGCGAGAACAATCAGGTGGACGCCTTCCGCGACACGCTGGGCGAGTTCGATCCTGAGCGAGTATACTTTATGGTGTGCCAGCATCAGGACGACGAAGTGGAAGCGGGCGTTGAACAGCTACACCAGCTTTATGAGGTGATGCGTCACGACAGGCGCGAGCCGGGCAAGCTGAGCGAGCTGAAGTTTGGGCTGGAGTGCGGCGGGTCTGATGGCCTTTCCGGTATTACTGCCAACCCGATGCTGGGCCGCTTCTCGGATTACGTGATTGCCAACGGCGGCACGACGGTGCTGACCGAAGTGCCTGAAATGTTCGGCGCGGAGCGTATTCTGATGAGCCACTGCCGCGACGAAGAGACCTTTGAGAAGACCGTCACCATGGTGAACGACTTCAAACAGTACTTCATCGCCCACAATCAGCCGATTTACGAGAACCCGTCGCCGGGCAATAAAGCGGGCGGGATCACCACGCTGGAAGAGAAATCCCTCGGCTGCACCCAGAAAGCGGGCGCGAGCCAGGTGGTGGACGTGCTGCGCTACGGCGAGCGCCTGAAAACGCACGGTCTGAACCTGCTGAGCGCACCGGGCAACGATGCGGTCGCCACCAGCGCGCTGGCGGGTGCCGGCTGCCATATGGTGCTGTTCAGTACCGGTCGCGGCACGCCGTACGGCGGTTTTGTGCCGACGGTGAAAATCGCCACCAACAGCGAGCTGGCGGCAAAGAAAAAGCACTGGATCGACTTTGATGCGGGCCAGTTGATTCACGGCAAAGCCATGCCGCAGCTGCTGACGGAGTTCGTGGACACTATCGTGGAATTTGCTAACGGCAAGCAGACCTGTAACGAGAAGAACGACTTCCGCGAGCTGGCGATCTTTAAGAGTGGTGTGACGCTTTAACCGGTGTGGCCAGATGCCCTCACCCTGAGCCTCTCCCACGGAGAGAGGCTACAAACACTAAAAACGGCAACCTCAGGGTTGCCGTTTTGCTGTTAACCTCGCAGGGCGTTCTTCGCTAAACGCGCGTCTTCCGCCTGACAGGCTGCTGCGGTAAACAGCACGTCGGTAGAGGAGTTCAGCGCGGTTTCGCAGGAGTCCTGCAGTACGCCGATGATAAAGCCGACGGCCACGACCTGCATTGCAACCTCGTTCGGGATGCCGAACATATTACACGCCAGCGGGATCAGCAGCAGCGAACCGCCCGCTACGCCGGATGCGCCACAGGCACACAGCGACGCCACGACGCTCAGCAGCAATGCGGTTGGCAGATCCACCGGAATGCCCAGCGTATGCACCGCCGCCAGGGTCAGCACGGTAATGGTGATTGCCGCGCCCGCCATGTTCACGGTTGCGCCCAGTGGAATCGACACGGAATAGGTATCGCGGTCCAGGTTCAGCTTTTCCGCCAGCGCCATGTTCACCGGAATATTCGCCGCAGAGCTGCGGGTGAAGAAGGCATACACGCCGCTCTCGCGCAGGCAGGTCAGCACCAGCGGATAAGGGTTACGGCGGATCTGCCAGAACACCAGCAGCGGGTTAATCACCAGCGCCACCAGCAGCATACAGCCGACCAGCACAACCAGCAGCTGCGCATAGCCCCACAGCGCGTCGAAACCGGTGGTTGCAAGCGTAGAGGAGACCAGCCCGAAAATGCCGATTGGCGCAAAGCGAATCACCAGCTTCACCATAAAGGTGACGGCGTTGGACAGATCGTTGACCAGGTTTTTCGTGGTGTCGTTACCGTGACGCAGCGCGAAGCCCAGACCAATCGCCCAGACCAGGATGCCAATGTAGTTTCCGCTCATCAGCGCGGTGATGGGGTTAGAAACCATGCTCATCAGCAGTCCGCGCAGCACTTCGACAATGCCGGATGGCGGCGTGATGTCACCGGCCCCGCTGGTCAGGTGCAGCGTGGACGGGAACAGGAAGCTAAACACCACGGCCGTTAAGGCCGCCGAGAAGGTTCCCAGCAGATAAAGGAACAGAATGGGGCGAATGTTGGTTTTTTGTCCGTGCTGGTGGTTGGCAATCGACGCCATGACCAGCATCAGAACCAGTACCGGCGCCACGGCCTTCAGTGCGCCAACGAAAAGGGTACCGAGCAGCCCTGTGGCCTCCGCCGCAGGTTTTGACACCATCGCCAGCAAAATACCCAGCACCAGTCCGACCAGAATTTGTTTAACGAGGCTGCCCTGCGCCAGGCGCGCGAACAGACCGCTTGATTGTGTGCTCATACGTTTTTCCTGAGTGAAATTGCGTTCCATCCTGATGTGCTCTTAGTCACATTTATGTCCGGATGTAAGTAAATGTTTGCCTGGTCGAGTATAGGGAATGCGCGAAAGGAAGGAAGCGTAAAATGCTGGATTTTACGTGTCACATCATATTTTTTAACTGTTGCGTTACAAAAGTGTGTTCACCCTCTCCCTGTGGGAGAGGGTAGGGGTGAGGGGGATTACTCCACCTGCTGCTTCTTATCGTGCTGGCGGTTAACCCAGGTATTGATAATCAGCGTCACGATCAGAATGCCAAACACCACGCCGAGCGAAATGGCGATCGGGATATGGTAGAAATCAACAATCAGCATCTTGATACCGATAAACACCAGGATCACTGACAGACCGTACTTCAGCATTGAGAAGCGCTCCGCCGCGCCCGCCAGCAGGAAGTACATCGCACGCAGGCCGAGGATGGCGAAGAGGTTTGAGGTCAGGACGATGAACGGGTCGGTGGTCACCGCGAAGATCGCCGGAATGCTGTCCACCGCGAAAATCACGTCGCTCAGCTCAACCAGAATCAGTACCAGCAGCAGCGGGGTGGCAAACAGCAGGCCGTTCTTGCGCACGAAGAAGTGCTCGCTCTCAATCTTATCGGTCATGCGCAGATGACCACGGATCCACTTCACCAGCGGGCGATCGCCAATCGCGGAGCCGTCTTCTTTCGCCAGCGCCATTTTGACCCCGGTGAACAGCAGAAACGCGCCGAAGACGTACAGCAGCCATTCGAACTGGGTAATCAGCCAGCTGCCGGCGAAGATCATGATGGTACGCAGGATAATCGCGCCCAGCACGCCGTAGACCAGCACGCGTCGCTGCAGGGCAGCAGGCACGGCAAAGTAGCTGAACAGCATCAGCCAGACGAAGACGTTATCAACCGCCAGGGCTTTTTCAATCAGATAACCGGTGAGGAAGGCGAGCGCCTGAGGGTCGGCCACTGCGCGGCCTTCGGTCGAGGCCAGGTACCACCAGAAGGCAGCACAGAACAGCAGGGAAAGGGTAACCCAGACCAGCGACCAGGCGGCGGCCTGCTTCATGGTCATGCCGTGCGCGCCGCGACGGCCCTGCAAAAAGAGGTCGATCGCCAGCATGATGAGCACGACAACCGCGAATCCGCCCCACAACATTGGAGTGCCGACAGAATGCATACTATTTTCCTTACACATAAAAAACAAAAACGGCCATGGTCAGAAGACGATAGCCGTTAGCTTTTTATGCATAGACCTCGCCTCCCGGCAAGGTCTCACTTACAACCATGAAGGTTGCCCGGCGACCGGATGCGGTTTTGCACGCATCGTAATGACGATCCACCGGCGAAGAAGTTACTCCCCTTTGCAGGTAACAAAATATGTCAGGCCATCGGTTTCGTCAATGGTCTGCACCGTTTCATTACACAGCTTTACGCGATAACTTCCGCGCTCACGCCGTCTGCCGGGAATACCACGCCGGTCTGGCGACGGATCTCCGTTTGCAGCTTCGCCGTGGTGCGGCTCACCGCGAGGCCAGGGTGATTCACTTCATTGTCTTCCACCAGACGGGCGAAGACCTCTGCCTCATAGAGCATAGTGTTAATATGCTGAGGCTGCGTCAGCTCCTGCGCTTTGCCGCCGCGCGGCACAAAGCTCACTTTCTGGCACTCGGAGATCTTCTCGATAACCAGCGAGCCCGCTTCGCCCTGAATTTCGCTCGGCAGCACGGAATCGCTGACTTTGGAGTGCTGCAGCGTGACGCTAAAATCACCGTAGTCCAGCACCGCTACACCGTGCGCATCCACGCCGCTCTCCAGCAGGCTGGCGGTGGCGCTGACGCCGTGCGGTTCGCCCCACAGGGCCACGGCGGAGGCCAGGCAATAGAAACCGATATCCATAATCGAGCCGTTCGAGAAGGCCGGGTTAAAGGTGTTCGGATTCTCGCCGTCCAGATAGCGCTGGTAGCGCGACGAGTACTGGCAGTAGTTGATAAGGGCTTTACGCACTTTGCCAATTTTCGGCAGCGACTGCTGCAGCAGCAGGAAATTCGGCAGGCTGGCGGTTTTGAACGCTTCGAACAGCACCACCTGGTTTTCGCGGGCAAGCGCAATGGCCGCTTCCACTTCCGCAATATTTGACGCCAGCGGCTTCTCGCAAATCACATGCTTTTTATGGCTGAGGAACAGCTTCGTTTGCGGGAAGTGCAGGGAGTTCGGGCTGGCGATATACACCGCGTCAATGGCGTCGCTTTGCGCCATCTCATCAAGCGAGGTGAAGAGATGCTCAACGAGGTAATCGTTGGCAAAACTCTGCGCCTGCTCAAGGCTGCGGGAATAGACTGCGGTAAGTTTCAGTTTGCCGGTTTCGTGGGCGGCGTCGACGAACTGGCGCGTGATCCAGTTCGTTCCAATGACTGCGAAACGTATCATAAACGTTTACGTACTCCGTAGCGGGGAACCTTTAGCCACTGTAGCACGTCATCATGACAATTCGCGTGCGCTATTCCGCATTACCATTTAACGATAAATGCGTAAGCCACAGACGAGTATCAAACTCCAGCTGGTGGTATTGCGGCTCCATGTGGCAGCACAGGGAGTAGAAGGCTTTGTCGTGCTCTTTCTCCTTCAGGTGCGCCAGTTCGTGCACCACGATCATCCGCAGAAAGGCTTCCGGTGCGTTACGGAAAACCGTCGCGACGCGGATTTCGGCCTTCGCCTTCAGCTTGCCGCCCTGTACGCGGGAGATGGCGGTGTGCAGGCCGAGCGCGTTTTTTAGCACGTGGATCTTGTTGTCGTACATCACCTTGTTGATCGGCGGCGCGCTCTTCAGATACCGGCTTTTCAGATCCTGCGTATACTGCCAGAGGGCCTTATCGGTCGCGAAATCGTGCGTGCCGGGATAGCGTTTTTCCAGCACCGCGCCGAGCTTCTGCTCGGCAATCAGGTTGCGAACCTGAGACAGTAAATGCTCCGGATAGCCCTGGAGATAAGTAAGTTGGTTCATCAACGCCCCAAATCGACAATAAAACGGGTATACTCACGCACCCTTTTCAGGGATACGCCAAATTTTACCATTCAGGAGGGCCGATGAGCCACTTAGACAACGGTTTCCGTTCACTCAACCTTAAACGTTTCCCGGAAACGGACGACGTTAACCCGCTCATGGCGTGGGAAGCGGCGGATGAATATCTGCTGCAGCAGTTGGATGAGACTGAAATCCGCGGCCCGGTTTTGATCCTGAATGACGCCTTTGGCGCGCTGGGCTGCGCCCTGGCGGAGCACACGCCGTACAGCATCGGCGATTCCTACCTGAGCGAGCTGGCGACGCGTGAAAACCTGCGCCATAACGACCTCGAAGAGTCCAGCGTGAAGTTCCTCGACAGCACCGCGGATTACCCGCAGGCGCCGGGTGTGGTACTGATCAAAGTACCAAAAACCATGGCGCTGCTGGAGCAGCAGCTGCGCGCCCTGCGTAAAGTGGTGACGCCGGAAACGCGCATCATCGCGGGTGCTAAAGCGCGCGATATTCACACTTCGACGCTGGAGCTGTTCGAGAAGGTCCTCGGCCCAACCACCACCACGCTGGCGTGGAAAAAAGCGCGCCTGATCAACTGCACCTTCAGCGCGCCGGAGCTGGCCGACGCGCCGGAAACCCTGAGCTGGAAGCTGGAAGGCACCGACTGGACCATCCACAACCATGCGAACGTCTTCTCCCGCACCGGGCTGGATATCGGGGCGCGTTTCTTTATGGAACATCTGCCGGAAAATCTGGAAGGTGAGATTGTCGATCTGGGCTGCGGTAACGGCGTGATTGGCCTGACGCTGCTGGCGAAGAACCCGGACGCCAGCGTGGTGTTCAGCGACGAGTCGCCGATGGCGGTGGCCTCCAGCCGTCTGAACGTGGAAACCAACATGCCGGAAGCGCTGGACCGCTGCGAGTTTATGATCAACAACGCGCTGTCGGGCGTGGAGCCGTTCCGCTTCAACGCCGTGTTCTGCAACCCGCCGTTCCACCAGAAGCACGCCCTGACGGATAACGTCGCGTGGGAGATGTTCCACCACGCGCGCCGCTGCCTGAAAATCAACGGCGAGCTTTATATCGTGGCTAACCGCCATCTGGACTACTTCCACAAGCTGAAGAAGATTTTCGGCAACTGCGTCACGATTGCCACCAACAACAAATTCGTGGTGCTGAAATCCGTGAAGCTGGGTCGTCGTCGCTAAATCATCAGTGCAAGCTGGGTGCCCTGCGCAATTGCGCGTCGCGCATCCAGCTCCATCGCCACGTCGCACCCGCCGATCAGATGCACCGTTTTACCGGCTTCGCGCAGCGGGTCCGCCAGATCCCGTTTCGGCTCCTGCCCGGCACATAAAATGACATGATCCACGCGCAGCAGCTGCGGTTCGCCGCCGATCGTGACGTGCAGCCCCTCATCGTCGATCTTCTCGTAGCTTACCGCCGGGATCATCTTCACCCCGCGAGAGAGCAGGGTGGCACGGTGGATCCATCCCGTGGTTTTGCCCAGCCCTTCGCCCGGCTTGCTGGCCTTACGCTGCAGCATCACGATCTGGCGCGGGCTTTTCGGCAACTGCGGCCCTTCCGGGCGTAGCCCGCCGGACTGGCTCAGGCTGGTGTCGATACCCCATTCCACGCAAAACTCGGCAATGTTCTGGCTGGTGGCCTCGCCCGGCTGGCTTAAGTACATGGCGGTATCAAAGCCGATCCCGCCGCAGCCGATAATCGCCACCTTCTCGCCGACCGGCGCTTTGTCACGCAATACATCCAGATAGCTCAACACCTTCGGATGATCGATACCCTCGATCGCAGGCGTGCGCGGGACGATCCCGCTCGCCAGGATCACTTCATCGAAACCGATCAGGTCTGCCGCATTCACAAACTGGTTAAGCCGCAGCTCGACGCCAGTCAGTTCGATCATCCGGCGGTAGTAGCGCAGGGTTTCATAGAACTCCTCTTTGCCGGGGATCTGTTTGGCGATATTAAACTGCCCGCCAATCTCCGCCAGCGCATCAAACAGCGTCACGCTGTGGCCTCGCGAGGCGGCATTCACCGCAAACGCCAGGCCCGCCGGGCCAGCGCCCACCACGGCCAGGCGCTTTTTATTGACCGCCGGAACGATCGGCATTTTGGTTTCGTGGCAGGCGCGCGGGTTCACGAGGCAGGAGGTGACCTTCCCGACGAAGATCTGATCCAGACAGGCCTGGTTGCAGCCGATGCAGGTATTAATCTCGTCCGCACGGCCGCTTTGCGCTTTGGACAACAGTTCGGCATCGGCGAGGAACGGACGCGCCATCGACACCATATCGGCGTCGCCGCGCGAAATCACATCGTCCGCCACCTGCGGATCGTTGATGCGGTTAGTTGTGACCAGCGGAACAGAGACTTTGCCCTTCAGCCTGCGCGTTACCCAGCTGAACGCCGCGCGCGGCACCGGCGTGGCGATGGTCGGGATGCGCGCCTCGTGCCAGCCGATGCCGGTGTTGATAATGGTGGCGCCTGCGGCTTCAATCGCCTGCGCCAGCTGCACGGTCTCGTCGAACGTGCCGCCGCCCTCTACCAGATCGAGCATCGAGAGACGGAAGACGATAATAAAGTCCGCGCCCGCACGTTCGCGCACCGCGCGCACCACCTCCACGGCAAAGCGCATCCGGCGGGCATAGTCGCCGCCCCATTCGTCATCGCGCTGGTTAGTGCGGGCGGCGAGAAACTCGTTAATCAGATAGCCTTCTGAGCCCATCACCTCCACGCCGTCGTAGCCCGCCTCACGCGCCAGCGCCGCGCAGCGGGCAAAGTCGTCGATCAGCGCCAGGATCTCATCGTGGCTGAGGGCGTGAGGTTTAAAGCGGTTGATTGGCGCCTGAATGGCCGACGGCGCGACCAGGTTCGGCTGGTAGCTGTAGCGCCCGGTATGCAGGATTTGCAGGGCGATTTTTCCGCCCTCGCGGTGTACCGCGTCGGTCACAATACGGTGGTGCGGCAGCTGTGACGCATCGTTCAGGACCGCGCCGCCCTCCATTCCCACGCCGGAAGGCGCAGGGGCCACGCCGCCGGTGACAATCAGCGCCACTCCGTGGCGGGCGCGCTCGGCATAGAAGGCCGCCAGACGCTCGGCCCCGTCCGGATGTTCCTCCAGCCCCGTGTGCATTGAGCCCATCAACACGCGGTTTTTGAGTGTGGTGAACCCCAGATCGAGGGGTGCGAATAACGACGGGTAGCGGCTCATAGTCTCTTCCAGTGTAAAATTATTGTTATGTGGTCGGATGAGTTACTAATTTAGCCAGCGGCAGCGGAAAGGTAAAAGCGGGATCGAATGATTGTGATAGATCTCAAAGAACTTCGCCCCTCACCCCAACCCTCTCCCCAAAGGGGAGAGGGGACTGGCTGGTGCGGTCTCAAAGAATTGGCTCGATCTGGTTTTTTCCCTCTCCCCTCAGGGGAGAGGGGCAGGGTGAGGGGTGTGGGTTTTTGCTAGCCCCGGTGCCTGCCACATCGACGTCGTCAGCCCGCTGTCCACCAGCCCGAGCTGGTCGGCGTACACCGCCTGCCATTTCTGCATCATGCCGTCGTACAGCTCCCGGCGCTGCGGGTTCGGCGTGAACTCGCGGCTCCACTTCACCAGCCGCTCGCCCGTCGAGGCCATATCCGCAAACAGCCCCGCGCCCGCGCCTGCGGCAATCGCGCAGCCGAGCGCCGTTGCCTCTTTCACTTCCGGCACGCGCACCGGCAGCCCGGTAACGTCGCTTAAAATTTGACTCCACAGGGCGCCTTTGGCCCCGCCGCCTGCAAATACCAGGCTTTCAAACGTCACGCCGGAGAAGCGCGAGATCTGCGCCAGGTTGCAGGCCGAGACGATCGCCGCGTTCTCCTCCAGGGCGCGGAACAGCGTCGCTTTGTTGCACTTTTCCGGGTCGATGGAGAGGTTAATAAACGACGGCGCGGCGTGGTACCACTGCTTGAAATGCATCGCGTCGGAGAAGATCGGCATCACCCCGTAGGAGCCCGCCGGCACGCGGCTCGCCATCTCTTCCAGCAGGGAATAAGTGTCCATCCCCATCCGCTCGGCAATCAGCTTTTCCTCTGCGCAGAAGGCGTCGCGGAACCAGCGCATGGTCAGCCCGGTGAAGAAGCTGATCGACTCCGCCTGCGCCATGCCGGGAATAACATGCGGGTTCACGCGGATGTTCATCTCGGGGTCGGTGCGCACCTGCGGCAGGTTGACCACCTGCTGCCAGAAGGTGCCGCCCAGCACCGCCGTCTGGCCGGCGCGGACCACGCCCAGCCCCAGACAGCCCAGCTGCACGTCGCCGCCGCCCATCACCACCGGCGTGCCCTCGCGCAGGCCGCTCTGCTGCGCGGCCTCTTTGGTGATCGCGCCCAGCACGGTGCCGGTCTCTTTCACCGGGGAGAGAATATCGGCGCGCAGCCCGGCCATGTCGAGCAGCGCCGGACGCCAGTCGCGGGAAAACAGATCCAGCATGCCGGTGGTGCCCGCGTTAGACGGGTCGACCGCCAGCTCGCCGGAGAGCTTCGCCGCCAGCCAGTCGCTGATCATGGTGATGGTGGCGGCTTTACGGTAGATGTCAGGACGATGGTGCGCCAGCCACAGGAGGCGCGGCATGGCGCTCAGCGCCAGCGTCTGTCCGGAAACTTCATACACCTCGGATTCAAAACGGTCGTCGTGGATCTCTTTGAGTTCGGCCACCTCGCGGCTGGCGCGGGCGTCGACGTTGGCGCAGGCCCAGATGGCCTCGCCGTTGCGGTCGTACAGCACGATCCCTTCGCGCATCGAGCAGCAGGCGACGGACTGAATATCCGCCGCGCTCAGATGCGCCAGCTCAAGCGCCTGGTGAATGCACTGGCAGGCCAGCCGCCAGTTGGTGTCGAGGTCGAACTCCATCGATCCCGGCACGTTCTCCACGCTCAGGTGCTTCCACTCGGCCTGGCCGACGGCAATCTGGTTGCCCTCTAAATCGAAAATAACGGCGCGAACGCTGCCTGTCCCTGCATCTAACGCTAAAAGGTAACTCATGAGCTTGCCTCGTTGTTAGCGCAGGGCCTGCCCGTTACGTCAGGGCCAGCACCGCGCGGGCTGTCGTCTCCTCCGTCACCAGGCCATTGATACGGCGACCCTTCAGTGCGGCATAAATCGCATCGGCTTTCTCTTCCCCCCCGGCCACGCCAACGATGGTGGGCAGCTGCGCCAGTTCATCGAGCGTGACGCCCAGTAATTCTTTATGGATCTCCAGCTCCTCGACGCATTCCCCTTCGGCATTGAGGAAATAACCGAGAATGTCGCCGACCGCGCCTTTGCGGGCGTACATCAGCTGTTCACCTTCGCTGATATAGCCGGATCGCAGTATCGTGGCGTCACGGCGCTGGTTCACCGAACCAATGCCGACCACCGCCACGTCGGCGGCCGTCGCGGCGAGGATCACGTCCCGCACGCTGGTCTCGCGTTTTAAGATCCCGGCAACCTCTGCGGATGACACGCGAAGCGGGGCGGGGATCATGCTGACGCTGCAGGCCGCATCCAGCTGGCCGATACCCGTCATATACGGCCCGACGCCGCCGGAGAGCGTCACCAGGCGGATCTGCTGCGAGCTGATAAAGCCGCTCAGGTGCTGCAGGCTGCTCATGGTGGTTTCACCAAACCCCACCGCCAGCAGCTGGCCGGGCTCCAGCACGCCCATCAGCGACTGCGCCGCGCCAATGCCGAGCCGCACGTTCATCGGCGGCGTATTTAACGCTGGCATCACGCGCACCAGCTTCAGGCCAAAACGCTGCTGTAGCTCGGTCTCCAGCGCCAGACATCCCTCGTAGCGGGAGTTGATCTGCACGCGGATCACCCCGGACTGACGGCCTTTTTCCAGCAGGCGGGAGATCTTCAGGCGCGGCAGCCCGAGCCGCTCGCCGATGTCGTTCTGGGTTAATCCGTCGTGGTAGTAGCACCAGGCCACGCGCGCCACGAGTTCCTCTTCCGCCAGTGCCAGCCCGGCAAACCGTCCTTCTTCCGCAGTGCGTTTATCGCTCATAATTGAACTCTTATAAAAATTTAGATCATATGTTCGTGATGGCGCGAAGGGAAAATGTGAGCCACGCGACAAAACGGATCTTTTAGATCGTTTCTGGTTTATCTGTATCTCAATCGATAAAACTGTGATCCCTGCACGGTTGTAAATATAGTTCACCGTCTACGCTTTTGAACATTATTAAATCTAAAAATCATTTGTTCAATAGCGGAGCGATGATGACCTCACTTCTCGACGCGCGGAATATCAGCAAGCAGTTCTCAGGCGTGCCGGTTCTAAAAGGCATAGATTTCACGCTGCTTGCGGGCCAAGTGCACGCGCTGATGGGCGGAAACGGCGCGGGAAAATCGACGCTGATGAAGATCATCGCCGGGGTGGAAACGCCGGACAGCGGTGAACTTTCTGTCGAGGGGCAGTCATATGCGCGCCTCACGCCCGCTCAGGCGCACGGGTTAGGTATTTATCTGGTGCCGCAGGAGCCGCTGCTGTTCCCCAACCTGACGGTGCGGGAAAATATCCTGTTTCGCCTGCCGCGCGAACGCGATCTGGAAAAGCGGCTGGCGGAGAAGCTCCAGCAGCTACAGTGCCAGCTTAACCTCGACGCCGCTGCCAGCACCCTGGAAGTGGCGGATCAGCAGATGGTGGAGATCCTGCGCGGGCTGATGCGCAACGCCAGGATCCTGATCCTCGACGAACCCACGGCCTCCCTCACGCCCGGCGAAACCGAGCGGCTGTTCCGCCAGATCCGCGCCCTGCAGGCGCTCGGCGTCGGGATTGTCTTTATCTCGCACAAGCTGCCGGAGATTCGCCAGCTGGCAAGCCACGTCTCGGTGATGCGCGACGGCGCGGTGGTGCTGAGCGGCGAAACCGCGCGGTTTGACGACAGCGCCCTGATCGCCGCCATGACGCCGGTGAGCCGCGATAAATCACTCAGCGATAGGCAAAAGCTGTGGCTGGCGCTGCCGGGCAACCGGCGCACCCAGCCACAGGATTTCCCGGTGCTGCGCGTTGACGATCTCACCGGTGAGGGGTTTATCGATCTTAGCCTTGAGCTCTACGCCGGCGAGATCGTCGGCCTGGCCGGGCTGGTGGGATCCGGGCGCACCGAGTTTGCGGAAACACTCTACGGCCTGCGGCAGGTACGCGGGGGCCGCATCTGGCTGGAAAACCAGGAGATCACCGGCGATCCGGTAAGTTCACGCCTGGAAAAAGGGCTGGTCTATCTGCCGGAGGACAGGCAGGTGTCCGGCCTGTTCCTCGACGCGCCGATCCGCTGGAATACCGTGGCGCTGAACGAGCCGTCTCTCTGGCAGCAGCGCAAGCGGGAGTCTGCGGTGGTGGAGCGCTATCACCGGGCGCTGGGGATCAAGCTCAACCATGCGGATCAAACCGTGCGCACGCTCTCCGGCGGCAACCAGCAGAAGGTGCTGCTGGCGCGCTGCCTGGAGGCCAATCCGCTGCTGCTGATTGTCGATGAACCCACACGCGGGGTGGACGTCTCGGCGCGCGCCGATATCTACCAGCTGATAAAAAGCGTGGCGGCGCAGAACGTGGCGGTGCTGATGATCTCAAGCGATCTTGACGAGTTCCCGGGCCTTGCGGACCGCGTGCTGGTGATGCATCAGGGCGTGCTCAGCGGCGAGCTGCCGCGCCACGCCGTCAGCCTCGACAAAATGATGGCGCTGGCGTTTGGAGGCCAATCATGAAGACCTTACTCAAAAACCGCGAGCTGAGCGCGTTTCTCGCCATTCTGGCGCTGTTCGCCGTGCTGGTGGCGCTGAACCCTTCTTACTTCAGCCTGCAGACGCTGGGGATGATCTTCGCCAGCGCGCAGATCCTGATCCTGTTGGCCATCGGTGCCGCGCTGGTGATGCTGACCCGCAATATCGACGTGTCCGTCGGCTCCACCGTCGGGCTGTCCGCCATTGCCGTCGGCGTGGCGCTGAACAGCGGCTACAGCCTGCCCGTTTCCATTCTCTTCGCGCTGTCTATTGGCGCGCTGGCCGGTGCGTTCAACGGTTTTCTGGTGGTAGGGCTGCGCATTCCGGCAATTGTCGCCACCCTCGGCACGCTGGGGTTGTACCGCGGCGCGATGCTGCTCTGGACGGGCGGGAAGTGGATTGAGGGGCTGCCGCCTGGGCTGAAATCCCTCTCTGAGCCTGCCGCCATCGGCATTTCGCCGCTCGGCATGCTGGTGTTGGTTATCGCGGTCACCGGCGCGTGGACGCTCTCGCGCACCGCGTTCGGTCGTGATTTCTACGCGGTGGGGGATAACCTCGCCGCCGCGCGCCAGCTGGGCGTGGCGGTGAACCGCACGCGGATGCTCGCCTTTACCCTGAACGGCATGCTGGCGGCCTGCGCCGGGATCGTCTTTGCCGCGCAGATTGGCTTTGTGCCCAACCAGACCGGCAGCGGGCTGGAGATGAAGGCCATCGCCGCCTGCGTGCTCGGCGGTATTTCGCTGCTGGGCGGCACCGGCACGCTGATAGGCGCGCTGCTGGGCGCCTTCTTCCTGACCCAAATCGATACCGTGCTGGTGCTGTTCAGGCTCCCGGCGTGGTGGAACGACTTTATCGCCGGGCTGGTGCTGCTGGGCGTGCTGGTGCTCGACGGACGTCTGCGTCAGGCGCTGGCGCGCCATCAGCGGGCGCTGAAGTACGGTCGCTTCCAGCCGGGTAACAGAGGGGGAAAGCACGTCACCCCGTTTCCCAAACGCAAAAAAGAGGTGGCGTAAATGAGGCTTAACTGGGAAAGCGCGCTGCTGATTTTGCTGGTGCTGGAGATCCTGCTCTTTGGCGCCATCAACCCGCGCATGCTCGACATTAACATGCTGCTGTTCAGCACCAGCGATTTTATCTGCATCGGCATCGTGGCGCTGCCGCTCACGCTTGTGATCATCAGCGGCGGGATCGACATCTCCCTCGGCTCAACCATCGGCCTGTGCGCCATCGCGCTGGGCGTGATGATGCAGTCCGGGTGGCCAATGGCGGTCGCTATTCCGCTGACGCTGCTGCTCGGCCTGCTGTGCGGATTATTTAATGCCGCGCTGATCCACTACACCGGCATCAGTCCTTTGGTTATCACCCTCGGCACGCTCTACCTCTACGGCGGCGGCGCGCTGTTGCTCTCCGGCATGGCCGGGGCGACGGGCTACGAGGGCATCGGCGGCTTCCCGGACAGCTTCACCGCGTTCGCTAACCTCACGGTGTTGGGCTTGCCGATCCCGCTGTTGCTGTTCGCGGTGATTACGTTTTTTTTCTGGCTGATTACCCATCGCGGGCGCTTTGGTCGTCACCTGTTTTTAATCGGCCAGAATCCTCGCGCGGCGCGCTATGCGGCGCTGTCGGTGAACGGCATGCCCTATGCGCTGTACGGCCTGGTGGGCGTGGCCTCGGCGGTTGCTGCGCTGGTGATGGTCTCCTACTTCGGCTCGGCGCGTTCGGATCTGGGCCGCGATCTGCTGATGCCTGCGCTCACCGCCGCGGTGCTCGGCGGGGCGAATATCTACGGCGGTTCAGGTTCGGTTGTGGGTACCGCGCTGGCGGCGCTGCTGGTGGGCTACCTGCAGCAGGGTTTACAGATGGTCGGCATCCCCAACCAGGTGTCGAGCGCGCTGTCAGGGGC